>DAORCC010000052.1:0-14298 GCA_035345235.1 Azospira sp. | reverse complement strand
ACTCCTACTTCGCCGACCCGATGTACGTCTTCATGGACGCCGACTACAACCAGTACGAGATCGAAGCCGAGGCGATGACCGACGCGCTGAAGTACCTGGAAGACGGCATGCCCTGCGAAGTGGTCTTCTACGACGGCAAGGCGATCTCGGTCGAACTGCCGACCAGCGTCGTCCGCGAGGTCATCTACACCGAGCCGGCCGTCAAGGGCGATACCTCGGGCAAGGTCATGAAGCCGGCCAAGATCAGCACCGGTTTCGAACTGCCGGTCCCGGCCTTCGTCGAAATCGGCGACAAGATCGAGATCGACACGCGCACGGACGAATATCGCAGCCGCACCAAGTAAATCTGCGGATTCTCAAGTACGTAAAGAAGAGCGACCCAAGGGTCGCTCTTTTTTCGCACTTTTTTGCGGCGCAATATGGCCTGCAATAATTTGGTGAATATTGATCTGCATTCATATCACCAAAGGCTTATGGATTTATGATTGTCACGTGACACGAGATTGATGATCCATCATCCGACTTCATTCGGGAGGCCATCATGTCGAACATCCTCTGGATGCAAACCGGCGCGTGTAGCGGGGACACCATGTCCCTGCTCTCTGCGGACCGTCCAAGCCTTGAACAACTGGGTCTGCAATATGGCGTAAATCTGCTGTGGCAGCCCTCCCTGACCGTCGATCGAAGCTTTGGTGAGGTCCTCGGTGCCGTACTCGCCGGCGACGAAAAACTTGATGTCCTCTGTATCGAAGGCAGCCTCATGGTCGGGCCCGGCAACACCGGCATGTTCGACACCTGGAAGGGCCGCCCGAAGATCGATATCGTCCGGCAACTCGCACCTCTGGCGACGGATGTCGTCGCGATGGGGACGTGCGCCGCCTTTGGCGGCGTCCATGCGGCGGGGATGAATCCTACCGACTGCACCGGCCTGCAGTTCCACAAGGACACGCCGGGCGGGTTGCTTGGCAACGCTTGGCGCGCGCGTAGCGGACGCCCGGTCATCAACGTCTCCGGTTGCCCGGCCCATCCGAACACAATCACCAAGGTGTTGGCGATGATCGCTGCCGGCGAGGAAATCGCGCTGGATCAGTTCAATCGCCCGACCGCCTTCTTCGCCAGCCTCGTCCATCAGGGATGTACGCGCAACGAATATCATGAGTACGACATCGAGGATTCGGAGCTTGGAGGGCGCGGCTGCATGTTCTTCAGTCTCGGCTGCCGGGGTCCGCAGACCGTGGCGCCCTGCAATACCGAACTCTGGAATGGACACAGCAGCAAGACCCGGGCGGGCGTTCCGTGTTTCGGCTGCACTTCACCGAGCTTCCCGCCCGACGGCGATCTGTTCAGCACGCCGCGCATCGGGGCCATTCCGAAGTTCCTGCCGCTGGGCGTGGTGCGCGCGAAATACATGGCCTACAAGAACCTCGCCCGCGCCGCTGCGCCGGAACGCGTGGTCAACCGGGAGATGGAGCCGTGAGTCGCGTTACTGTCGATATCGACCTCAATCGCGTCGAAGGTGATCTTGAGTTCCAGCTCGATCTGGAGGACGGGATCGTCGTCGACGCACGCTGCATCGGGACGCTCTACCGCGGCTTCGAGCAGATCCTGATCGGGCGTCAGCCGAAGGATTCGCTTGTGATCACGCCGCGCGTCTGCGGCATTTGCGGGACGGCGCATCTCTATGCTGCAACCCGTGCACTGGAGCAAATTGCCGGGATCGAACCGAGTGCGCACGCGGTGCACATACGCAACCTGTGCCTGATGGCCGAGACCGTACAAAGCGATCTGCGTCAGACCTTTCTGTTCTTCACCCCCGATTTCTGCAACACGCTCTATGACGGCCATGCCATGGCTGCAGAGATCAGCGACGCCTTTGTCCAACTGAAAGGGTCTGTCGTGCGCGGCTGTCTCCGGCAGAGCCGAGAGCTTGTCGGCATCGTCGCCATCTTCGGCGGCCAGTGGCCCCATTCGTCCTACATGCTTCCCGGTGGCGTCAGCCAGCCGGCCAACAGCCGTCGGCTGATGGACGCGGCCGACATCGTCGCGTCCGTGCGGGCGTGGTTCGAGGAATCCGTCCTCGGGGGCGACCTGCACGATTTTCTTGCCCTGGACGATGCCGAATCGCTGTTCCGCTGGCTTGAAGCCAACCCGCGTCGACGCGCCGCTGCACTCTCGCTGATGACCCGTTTTGCGATCTCGATCGGCCTGGATTCGATCGGCAGCGGCACCGGCCACATGCTGAGCTACGGCGTCAATCCGCAGCCCGGCAAAGAGAATGGCCACGCGCTGGCCGCCGGATTCTTCAATGGCGATACCCGTGTGGTCGAGCCGCTCGACCAGAGGCAGATCAATGAGCACGTACGCCACAGCTGGTTCCTGGATTATCCGGGTGGCCGCCATCCCTGGCAGGGAGAAACGATACCGAACCATCTGCCGGGTACCGACCGCTACACCTGGAGCAAGGCACCGCGCTATGGTGACAGGGTCGTGCAGACAGGGCCGTTGGCGGAGTTGTGTATCGCCGCTGATCCGTTGATCTGCGCCCTGCTCGAACGCGATGGCGACAACACCTGGTTGCGCCAGTTTGCCCGGCTTCGCCGCTGTGCCTGGATGCTGGACTCGCTCTCGGCGACGCTTGCGCAGCTCCGCCAGGAGATGGGCGAGCCGCACTATGTCGATCCGGGGATCTCGACCTGGCCCGACGGCCAGAGCTACGGACTGATCGAAGCGGCTCGCGGCGCACTCGGCCACTGGGTAAGGATTCGCGATGGTGTAATCGACAAATACCAGATCGTGACGCCGACCGCCTGGAATGCCTCCCCGCGCGATTCCGAAGGCCGCCACGGCCATTGGGAGCGCAGCATTATCGGCATGCGGGTCGATAACCCGGACAATCCGGTTGAAATCGGGCATGTCGTGCGTTCGCACGATCCCTGTCTGGTGTGCACCGTGCATTTCATCGGCCACGGCGGAAGGACGAGAATAGGTGTCTGACGTGCGCAAGACCCGTATCCTGTGTTTCGGGAACTCGCTTCACGGCGATGATGGCTTCGGTCATGCGGTTTCCCTTGCACTCACTCGAACGCTCCACGATCCGAACGTCGAGATCCACGACTGCGCGATCCGGGGTTTCGATGCCCTGCCCCTGTTCGCCGATTGCGCGCACGTCGTTGTGGTTGATGCCATGGCGGGGCCCTGCCCGGGCACACTCCGGGTCCTTGCCGCTGACGAGGTGCCCGTGGAGGATTCCGGCAGCAGCCACGGCGCCGGTGTTGGCGCCCTGCTGGCGGCGGTGCGTGCAGAGCTGGGCGAAATGCCGCGCATCGACGTCATTGCCGTCGAAATCGCAAGCGCTGTTCCGTTCTCGCCCGGACTGAGCCCGGAAGTGGCGTCGGCCATTGTCGAGGCATGCACCGAGATTCGCTTCCGGATCAGTCTGGCCAGAAACGACGGCAGTGCGGAACTCGCTGGCGAAATCGAGGTGTTGCGAGAAGCCAATCGCGCACTCGAAAACGAACTGACGCAGAGCGCGTCAGCACTCGAACAGCTGATGGATGAGCAGCAGAAGCGCGAAGACCAGCTGACGCGCCGCTCCGAACGACTGTCGCAGCTCAACAGCATCATCAACCGCGCCATCGACACGATGGCGGAAACGCTGGTCATGCTGGGGCCGGATGGCCGCATCACGCGAGCCAACATCATGGTGGAGCAGGAACTCGGCTATCTGCCTGACCGCCTCGTCGGTGGATTTTTCGAGGATTGCCTATCGGAATCGGGGCGCGACGTTCTGCGCGAACACGTACCGGCCACCACGGGAAGGCCATTGCTGCTTGGCGCCATCCAGGCGAACGGCGGCCGGCTGACCGCCGAACTCAGCTTCAGGCGTGCCGGCGCAGCCGATGATGACGATGCGTCGCTGGTGCCGTACCTGATGCATGCCAGTCTCATTCACGGTCATGCCGGAAAACTCGAGGGTGCGATCGTCATTTCCTCGAACATTTCCCGTCTGCGGGCACGCGAGCAAGCCTTGCGCAACAGCGAACGGGAACTGACACTGGTCGCCAGCGAGTTGCGAGAGCATCGTGACAACCTGGCAACGATGGTCGAGCAACGCACGCACGACCTGCGCATTGCCAAGGAAGCTGCAGAATCGGCCAGCCGGGCGAAGAGTGAGTTCCTGTCCAACATGTCGCACGAACTGCGCACGCCGCTGAATACGATCATCGGCGTCGCCGATCTGTGTCTGCTGAAACCGATCCCGGCCCCGGTCGAGCAGAATGTGCGCAAGATCCGTGGGGCTGCCGGTCACCTGCTGACGATCATCAACGACATCCTCGATTTCTCGCGTATCGAAGCCGGGCGACTGAACCTCGAATCGACCTCTTTCGGGCTGCCGGAACTGCTGGAAGAAGTGTGCGAACTGATGTCCAGCCAGGCCGAGGCCAAGGGACTCGAGTTGCTGCTGGATCTCGACCTGAATGCCAGCCGCTGTTTCATCGGCGATCCGACGCGGGTCAAGCAGGTACTGATCAACCTGCTCGGCAATGCGGTCAAGTTCTCGCATCATGGTGCTATCACTGTCGCATGTCGTGCCGAGGAAATGGCCGCAGGGAGCGGACATCTGCACCTCTCGGTCAGGGACGAGGGAATCGGTATCCCGCCTGAAGCCCAGTCGACCCTGTTTGCGGCCTTCTACCAGGCGGACACCTCGACGACGCGGCGTTATGGCGGGTCAGGACTCGGGCTTGCGATATCTAAGCGCATTGTCGAGTTGATGGGCGGCAGCATCCGGGTCGAGAGCACTCCCGGTGCCGGAAGCACCTTCCATTTTTCGCTCCCGCTGCGTTTTGATCCGGCAGAAAAGGTGACCCTTGCAGAGAGTCTTGTCGGGCGCCTGAGGGAATTTAATGCAGGCCCACTGCTCCTCGTCGGGCTGCATGCTGCGGTAGCGGAAAACCTCGTCCGTCAGTGCGGACAGTTGTCGCTGACAACTGCCATCTGTACGGACCACAAGCAACTTCCGGCAATGCTGCGCGCCCCTGATGCAAAATTCGGGGCCGTGATTCTGGAGGCAGAACCGTCGCCGGGCGGGCGCCTCGATGCCGCGAGCACCAGCGAGACGGTGCTCCATATGCTGCAGGAGCAATGCGGTGCAGCGCGACCGACATTGATTCTCCTCGCGAGCCACCGCTACCTGGCTTCCGCTGCCACGAGCGCGGGCCAGTACGACGCCCTTCTGGCGAAACCGATCAGCATGCGCCGTTTGGTTACTGCGATTTCCGTTTCGGCCAGTGACGACCGGGCGTTGCGGGTGGAAGGGAGTGCGCGGGCCGAGAGCCGTCCACTGGACCTCGCCGACTTCACTCATTTGAGGAATCTCGACGTACTCGTCGTGGACGATGTCGAACTGAATCGCGAACTCATGCAGGATTTCCTCACCACTGCCGGCGTCAAGGTTCGCATGGCATGTGACGGTGAGCAGGCCATTGCAGCCGTGATCGCGCGGCGGCCGGATCTCGTTCTGATGGATTGCCAGATGCCGGTGATGGATGGTTATGCAGCGACCCGACAACTGCGTGCCGATCCCCGCTATTCCGCACTGCCGATCATCGCGCTGACTGCAGGCGCCCTTCCCCACGACAGGGAGGAGAGTCGTGCAGCCGGCATGGACGCGCACGTCACCAAGCCTGTCGACTTCGACACGCTGATGAAGACCATCACGGATGTTCTGCACCGTGCCGCACCGGCTGGCCGCACGGAGACGGTAGGCGCCAATGTGAGCCGGCCAACGGCGTCTGTTGAAGGCCTGCCGGAGCTTCCCGGGATCGACGTCAGCCTTGGGCTGCGCAGCGTGCAGAACAAGGTCGACTTCTATCGCCGTCTTCTGGTCAAGTATCGTGACAGCCAGTTGTCCTCGTTCGCGTCGACACTGTCGTCAATGCTGCTTGAGCACCGCCTCCAGGACGCCATTCGCCTGACCCACTCATTGAAGGGGTCGTCCCTTACCATCGGTGCCAACACGCTCGGCGAACTCGCCGCAACGGTCGAAAAGGAGTTGCGCAATCTGGCATCCGATGCGGACGCCGGTGAAACCGCCGCCATGCAGCCGCTCAACTCGGAAATCGATCGCGTCATGATGGCGCTCAGGTCGTTGTGAGGCTGGATTGAGCCATGACCGCCTCGCCGCGCCACCAATGATGCCAGTCTGATGGACGCGTCTGTCGTTGCTGCCATGGCCAAATGGCCGAATGTGCCGGACTGCCGTGGGTGGCTGTCGCTCGACCGGCGCGGCCAGTGGCGCCTGCAGGGTAGCCCGGTGCGACACGCGGGTCTGGCCGAATTCATCGGCCGCAACTACGCATGCGACGAAACCGGCGCCTGGTTCATGCAGAACGGGCCGCAGCGGGTCTGGGTGGGCCTGGAGATGACGCCGTGGATTTTCCGTCTGACCGGTGCGGGCGGCATCGTTACCCATACCGCAGAAGCGGCCGGTGCCATTGAAGCCGCGTGGCTGATCGATGGCGAGGCTCTGTGTTTGCGCACGACGCGTGGTTTTGGGACGGTCGATGACCGCGACCTGCTCACGCTGCTCGAGCATTTTCGCGGCGCCGATGGTGCGCCGGTCGATGAGATCGACGACTTCGAAAGCCTCGAACTCCTCTCGCTGCATTGGGGCGCCGCATGTCTGCCGCTGCAGCGCTGCAGCAATGCCGATCTGGAGCGGGTCGGCGGCTTCAGGCGCTTGCCGTGAGTTCCTGTGCGAAGGCAACGCCGGCCAGGTAGAGCGGGTCGGACTTCAGCGCGGAGAGAGTCGGTACAGGTCGGGTCGGCAGCAGCCGCTCGATACGGGCACTACGTACCGGGTCGAACGGTTCGTGCCAACGGGTAAGCAGCTCGCCGACGAAATCCGGACTGTTGCAGACGAGCAACATGTCGCAGCCGGCGCGGTAGGCGGCCGTCGCGCGAGCGACGATATCGCCGGCAACGCTAGCCCCTTCCATCGACAGATCATCGCTGAAAACGACACCATCAAATTTAATGTCGTTTCTTAGAACATTTATCCAGTAGCTTGAAAAACCAGCAGAGTTTGAATCAATATCCGGGAAACTTACGTGCGCAGGCATGACCGCGTCGAGCGGTAGTCGGCGATACGGCAGCATGTCCGGCGCGAGCTCGTCCAGCGTCCGCTCGTCGACCGGAATCGCCACGTGCGAATCGGCTTCGACCCACCCGTGACCCGGAAAATGCTTGCCGCAGGCAATCATGCCCGCCTGCCGGAGGCCGGCGATCAACTCGCCGGCGAGTGCGGCAACGATCTCCGGATCGCGGTGGAAGGCACGCGTGCCGACCACCGAGCTGCGCCCCCAATCGAGGTCGAGCACCGGCGTAAACGACAGGTCGACGCCGTGCAGGCGGAGTTCGGCGGCAAGCACGTAACCGATGGCGTGCGCCTTTTCCCGCGTGCGCATTTTTGCGGGGTCCGGGTCGCGATCCCAGGCGTCGCCAAGTGAACGCATCGCCGGCAGGCGGGTAAAGCCTTCGCGGCAACGCTGCACCCTGCCCCCTTCATGGTCGATGCCGATCGGCAGGCATGGCGTGCGCAGGGCATGGATGTCCGCACAGAGGCGATCCAGTTGCTCCGGGCAGGCATAGTTGCGGGCAAACAGGATGATGCCGCCAACCGCCGGGTGGCACAGTCGCTCGCGGTCGAGGTCGGTCAGTTCGGTGCCGGCGATGTCAATCATCAGCGGGCCGAGCGGGATCTGTTTCATGCCTGCTCCAGGATGACGAAGGCGACGGCGTAGTCGCGCTCGTCCGAAATCGAGAGATGGGCGGACAGGCGCTTTTCGCGCAGCAAGGCCGCCAGTTCATCCGAATACGCGAACGCCGGCTTGCCGAGCGGGTCATGCCCGACAGCGATTGCCGGCAGCGTGGCTGGCGCACGGACGCCGATACCGAGCGCCTTGGCGAAGGCTTCCTTGGCCGCGAAGCGTTTGGCAAGGAAGCGGCCCTTGTCCGGAGCGGCTGCGAAATCAGCCATTTCGGCCGGTGCGAGCAGCTTCGCCGCGGCATTTTCGCCGTGCCGCTCGAACATGCCGGCCAGCCGCTCGACGGCGACGATGTCGGTGCCGATGCCGTAGATCATGCCAGGGCTACTCGCCGAGCCGTGCCGCTTCGCGCATCAACGCCTTCATCTCGCGCACTGCTTCGCGCAGGCCGACGAAGACCGAGCGGCTGACGATGGAATGGCCGATATGCAGCTCGCGCACTCCAGGCAAGGCGGCGATCGGCTGCACGTTGTAGTAGTTGAGCGCGTGACCGGCATTGAAGCGCATGTCGAGATCGCGGATGGCCTGCCCAGCGCGGCGCACCATGTCGATCTGGGCGAGCACCACCGGCGCCGCGGCGTCGCGCCCCATGGCATGGAAGGCATGGGCGTAAGGGCCGGTGTGGATTTCGCAGACTTTGGCGCCGATGCGCGCCGCTGCCTCGATCTGCGGCAGTTCGGCGTCGATGAAGACGCTGGTGACGATGCCGGCGTCGGCCAGCCTTGCAATGGCGTCCTTGAGCTTGGCTTCCTGACCGACGCAGTCGAGGCCACCTTCCGTCGTGACCTCGTGCCGGCCTTCGGGCACCAGCATGGCCATTTCAGGCTTGAGTCGGCAGGCGATGCCGACCATCTCGTCAGTTGCGGCCATTTCGAGGTTGAGCTTGATCTGGGTGAGCTGGCGCAGTTTCTCGACGTCGGCATCCTGGATGTGGCGCCTGTCCTCGCGCAGATGCACGGTGATGCCGTCGGCACCACCGAGGTGGGCCTCGACGGCAGCCCAGACGGGATCGGGCTCCCAGGTGCGACGGGCCTGCCGCAGCGTGGCGACGTGGTCGATGTTGACGCCCAGTTCGATCATTGGCTTGCTCATAGCTCCTGCAACTCCATGAATATCTTGCGTGTTTCCAGCGGCTGGCCGCCGAGGTAATGAGTCATCAGCGCCCGCATCAGCTGTTTCGACTCCTGCAGCGAGCGCGGGTCGGAAAAATCCTCGCGGTCGAGGTCGAGCAGGGTCTTGCCGCATACGGACAGGGCCGAGTTGCCCGCCCGGTCGAGGCGCACTGCGCCACGCTCGATCTCGTAGGCATAGTATGCCAGCGGATCGACCGGGTGCCCTTCGCAGTCCTGCGCGAGGGTGAGCCCATAGCCCAACTCCGCCAGCAACGCATGTTCGAACATGCGCAGATCAGCCTCGCACACACCTTCGGCGAAGCGACGCAAGGTATCAACATAGGCAGCAAACAGTTTTTCATGCGCGTCTTCGCGCGGCAGCAGGTTCATCAGCAGCTCATTCAGGTAGTAGCCGCAAAACAGCGCCTTGCCCGACAGCAGCGGCTGCCCGCCCTGCCACTCGGCCTTCATCAGGGTCTGCACCTCGCCCTTGCCGGCCCAACCCAGTTCGAGTGGCTGGAAAGCCATCAGCAGGCCGCGCAGTGCCGAGCGCGGGCGTCGCGCACCGCGCGCCAGCAGCGCAACACGGCCGAAATCACGCGAGAAGACCTCGACGATCAGGCTCGTTTCGCGAAACGGATAGGTGTGCAGCACAAAGGCTGGCTGTGCATCGACGCGTTGCCGCTGCATGGGAAAACTCAGGCGCGGGCGGAGAAATGAACCGGGCGCGCCGGGCTGCAGGCCCGGCAATGCGCGCCGCTGCGCCGCATGACGTCGCCTTGTCCGACGCTGACCGTATCGTCGGCCAGGGCAAGGAGGTGCAACGAAGCCAGGGGCATAATCGCGCTGATCCTACTCGTAGCCGAGGCTCTTCAGCAGGCGCTCGTCATCCGTCCAGCCCGACTTCACCTTGACCCAGATTTCGAGGTAGACCTTGCCGTCGAACAGGCGCTCCATGTCCTGCCGCGCCTCGGTGGCGATGCGCTTCAGTGTCTCGCCACCCTTGCCGATGACGATGGCCTTGTGGCCAGGACGGTCGACGACGATCGCAGCAAAGATGCGTTTCAGCGCCCCCTCTTCCTCGAATTTCTCGATCTCGACCGTGGTCGAGTACGGCAGTTCGTCGCCGAGTAGGCGGAACAGCTTCTCGCGGATGTATTCGGCGGCGATGAAGCGGCTGCTCTTGTCGGTCATCTCGTCTTCGGCGAAGAGCAGTTCATCGTGTGGGAGATGTTTCCTGACCTCGCCAAGCAGTTCGTCGAGCTGCCGGCCGTTGGTTGCACTGACCGGGACGATGGCGGAAAAACTGCGTTTCCCCGCAACCTCGGTCAGGAACGGCACGAACGCCGCTTTGTCCTTGACCCGGTCCATCTTGTTGATGACGAGGATGACCGGCTTGTCTTCGGGGAGCAGGTTGAGGACGACCTTGTCCTTGCCGCCGAAGCGGTCGGCTTCGATGACGAAGAGAACCACGTCAACATCAGCCAGCGCCTGCGTCACGCCACGATTCATTGCGCGGTTGAGCGCATTGGTATGCTGCATCTGGAAGCCGGGGGTGTCGACAAAGACGAACTGGGCATCATCGTCGGTCCGTATGCCGGTGATGCGGTGGCGCGTCGTCTGCGCCTTCCTTGAGACGATGCTGATCTTCTCGCCGATCAGGGCATTGAGCAGGGTCGACTTGCCGACGTTGGGTCGGCCGACGATGGCAACATATCCGGATTTCACTTGATCGCTTCCAATGCTTTCTCCGCCGCCATCTGTTCGGCAGCACGGCGGCTGGGGCCAAGCCCTTCGCTACAAATACGCAGCGCGGGCAATTCGCAACAGACGCGGAATTGTTGTAGATGTGCCTGCCCTGATGTATCCATCATCACATATTTCGGCAGCGGCAGACGCCGTCCCTGGAGATACTCCTGCAGCCTTGTTTTGGGATCCTTGGCTTGCTGGCCGGGAACGATTGCGGCCAGTTGGCTTGCGTATAGCCGGCCGACCAGATCGGCTGCAGCAGAAAAACCACCGTCCAGGTGAACGGCACCAATCACTGCCTCCAGTGCATCGGCGAGGATGGATGGGCGGCGATGGCCGCCGCTGCGAAGCTCGCCTTCGCCGAGCCGCAACTGGGCGCCGAGCTCGAGGCTGTCGGCAATCCGGTGCAGGGCATCCTGGCAGACCAGATTGGCGCGCAAGCGCGACATGTCGCCCTCTGGAAGGCTCGGGAAGCGCCGATAAAGTTCCAGCGCAATGGCGCAGTTGAGTACCGAGTCGCCGACGAATTCGAGCCGCTCGTTGTGTGGCGTGCTGTGGCTGCGGTGAGTCAGCGCGGTTTGCAGAAGGTCTCGCTCGGCAAAGCTGTAGCCGAGCGCCTGCTCGAGCCGCGCTACGTTCATTTACCCTGGGAGGACGCTTGGTAATCGATGAGCAGGCTGGCCGGCCCGAACAGCGGGATGCGTTTTTCGTACGACACGGAGATAACGACCTGGCTGCCTTCCTTGGTGACCTCCAGATCAGCAGGCGTGACATCCGACGTATGGTCGATCTCGGCGTATTTGGCGTAAGCGTTGCGAATATCTGCAACCGTCATGTCGGGTTTTGCATTCTGGGCAGTCGCCGTGATGCCCTTCTTGATCTTGTAGAACTCGATTGCCGAGGGGGCCACCTTGATGACCAGCAGCGCCACCATCGCGACGATCACACCCCAGAACATGAGGCCCGAGAGGCTGACCCCCGTTTGCTTGTTCTTCATATGTTCTCCTCCTCTCCTACTTGAACGAACCCACACGACCGAGGTCGCTGAAGTTGAACCAGATCAGGAAGGCCTTGCCGACGATGTTTTCGTCAGGCACGAAGCCCCAGACCCGGCTGTCGCGGCTGTTGTCCCGGTTGTCTCCGACCATGAAGTAATGGCCGGGTGGCACCGTGCAGATCACGCCGGCATTATTGTAGAGACAATTTTCCCGGTGTGGGAACAGGACTGCGTCATTGATGAACGACGGCGCGTCGTCATCGTTGAGCATCCGGTGTTCCGTTTCACCAAGTTTTTCCTTGAACTGCTTTGAATAGTACAGGCGCTCGGAATGGAGGAAGTCATCGAGCTTGCTGACGGGAACCGGCTGGCCGTTGATCGTGAGCCGTTTGTTCTGGTAAGCCACCTTGTCACCGGGGAGTCCGACCACGCGTTTGATGTAGTCGAGCGACGGATCTTCCGGATAGCGGAAAACCATGACATCGCCACGCTGCGGCTGGCCGATGTCGATCACCTTCTTGTTGATGATCGGGAGCCTGATGCCGTAGGTGTATTTATTTACCAGAATGAAATCGCCAACAAGCAGCGTCGGGATCATTGATCCCGATGGGATCTTGAACGGCTCGACGATGAACGAGCGAAGTACAAAGACGATCAGGATGACAGGAAAGAAACCGGCACCGTATTCGACCCACCATGGGTCCTTCGCGTCGGGCTGGCGCCCGGGCTTCAAGAGCAGCGAGTCGAGTGCCCAGATGGCGCCCGAGACAAGGAGCAGGACGAACAGGATCAACGCGAAATTCACGGGCAACCCCCTTACTTTCCATCCACGCGCAGGACCGCGAGAAAGGCCTCCTGCGGAATCTCGACGGAGCCGACCTGCTTCATGCGCTTCTTGCCCGCCTTCTGTTTTTCGAGCAGCTTCTTCTTGCGGGTGATGTCGCCCCCGTAGCACTTGGCCAGCACATCCTTGCGCATGGCCTTGACGTTCTCGCGTGCCACGATGGTCGAGCCGATCGCCGCCTGGATGGCGACGTCGTACATCTGGCGCGGGATCAGTTCGCGCATCTTGGAGGCCAGTTCGCGGCCGCGATACGGCGCGTTGGCACGGTGAACGATGATCGACAGCGCATCGACCTTTTCACCGTTGATCAGCACGTCAAGCTTGACCACGTCAGCAGCGCGGTATTCCTTGAAGTCGTAGTCGAGCGATGCGTAGCCACGTGACACCGACTTCAGCTTGTCGAAGAAATCCATCACCACTTCAGCCATCGGCATCTCGTAGACGACCTTCACCTGGCGTCCGTGGTAATGCATGTCGACCTGGTTGCCGCGCTTCTGGTTGCACAGCGTGATGACCGAGCCGAGGTAATCCTGAGGCACGAAGATCGTCGCCGTGATGATCGGCTCGCGCACTTCCTCGACCTTCTGCGTCTCCGGTAGCTTGGCCGGATTCTCGACCTGGACCACCGAACCGTCGCGCATCACCACTTCGTAGACCACTGTCGGGGCGGTCGTGATCAGATCCTGGTCGAACTCGCGCTCGAGACGCTCCTGCACGATCTCCATGTGCAGCAGGCCGAGGAAGCCGCAGCGGAAACCGAAGCCGAGCGCCTGTGAGACTTCCGGCTCGAAATGGAGCGAAGCATCGTTGAGCTTGAGTTTCTCGAGCGAGTCGCGCAGCTGGTCGTACTGGTTGGCCTCGACCGGGTAAAGGCCGGCAAACACCTGCGACTTGATTTCCTTGAAGCCAGGCAGTGGCTCGGTGGCCGGATTCTCGACCAGCGTCACGGTGTCACCGACCTTGGCGGCGTCGAGTTCCTTGATGCCGGATATGATGAAGCCGACCTCACCTGCCCGGAGCATCTCGCGTGCCAGTGACTTCGGCGTAAAAACACCGACCTGCTCGCACAGATGGGTCGCGCCGGTGGACATCAGGCGGATCTTGTCCTTCGGCTTGAGCGAACCATCGACGACACGCACCAGCATGACAACCCCGACGTAGTTGTCGAACCACGAGTCGATGATCAGGGCCTTGAGCGGCGCCTCCGTGTTGCCCTTGGGTGCCGGAATGCGTTCGATGATCGCTTCCAGGATGTCTTCGACGCCGAGCCCTGTCTTGGCCGAACACAGCACGGCGTCCGTGGCGTCAATGCCGATGACATCCTCGATCTCGGCACGGGCATTGTCCGGGTTGGCCGATGGCAGGTCGATCTTGTTGAGCACCGGCAGCACTTCGACGCCCAGTTCGATCGCCGTGTAGCAGTTGGCCACCGTCTGCGCCTCGACGCCCTGCGAGGCATCAACGACCAGCAGCGCGCCTTCGCAGGCCGACAGGGAACGCGAGACCTCGTAGGAGAAGTCGACGTGTCCCGGCGTGTCGATCAGGTTCAGGTTATAGACCGTGCCGCTTTTCGCCTTGTATTGCAGCGCCGCTGTCTGCGCCTTGATGGTAATACCGCGCTCACGTTCGATATCCATCGAATCAAGTACTTGCGCTTCCATTTCACGGTCTGAAAGGCCGCCGCAGAGATGGATGATGCGGTCGGCCAGGGTCGATTTGCCGTGGTCGATGTGAGCGATGATGGAAAAATTACGGATGTGGTCCATG
>DAORCC010000051.1:0-14628 GCA_035345235.1 Azospira sp. | reverse complement strand
ACGCTGGTCGGCCTGATCACCAAGCACGGCATCCTGATCGTCGAGTTCGCCAACCAGTTGCAGGAGAAGGGCAAGGGCATCATCGAGGCGGTCAGCGAGGCGGCGGTGCTGCGCCTGCGCCCGATCCTGATGACTACCGGCGCCATGGTGCTCGGCGCGGTGCCGCTGGCACTGGCCACCGGCGCCGGCGCCGAGTCGCGCCAGCAGATCGGCTGGGTCATCGTCGGCGGCCTGCTGCTCGGCACCTTCTTCACGCTCTTCGTCGTGCCGACGGTCTACAGCCTGCTCGCGAGCAAGGTCGAGCACGGCGACGCCCCGGAAGCGTGATCGCGCCTGGGGAAGCGGGTATCCTTATGTCTGTTGGATACATGGAGCAGACATGCGGGTTCTGGTCGTCGACGACAGTGAAGGTTTGCGCAAGGTCCTGGCGGCACTGCTGATCAGTGCCGGCCACGAAACCGTGGCCTCGCTGCCGGACGGTAACGGCGTCGAGGCGATCGTGGCGCGCGAGCGGCCGGATTTCGTGTTCCTCGACTACCAGCTGCCGGGGCGCGACGGGCTGGAGATCCTCGCCTCCATCCATGCGCAATCGCCCGAAGTCGACGTACTGTTCATGACGGCCTCGACCGAGGAGCAGATCGAGCAGCGTGCCGCCGATGCCGGCGCCGCCGGATTCATTCGCAAGCCTTTCAGCCAGGCGCAGATCATCGATGAACTGCGTGACGTCGCCGAGGCGCGCCGCCTCGCGACCAAGGCCGCAGCTGCCGCCCTTGCCGCCACCGACGCCAGCGATACCAGCGATACCAGCGGTGCACTCGCTGCCGACGCTCCCGAGGCCGCGTCTGCCGCGCTGCCCGCCTCGCCGGACCAAGCGGTGCGTGCCAAGCGCACCGCCGTCATCGCCGACGACAGCAGCTCCGTCCGCATGGTGCTGAAGGGCCTGCTGGAGGAATCCGGGATCCGTGTCGTGCAGGCGGTGGGCAACGGCGCCGAAGCGCTCAATGCCCTGCGCGCACACCGGCCCGGGCTGCTCTGCCTCGACGTCAACATGCCGGTCATGTCCGGCCTCGATGCGCTGGAAGCGGCACGCCAGATGTGCCCGGATACCGCCGTGGTGATGGTCACCGGCTGCGCCGATCGTGCCTTCGTCACGCAGGCGGCGAGCCTCGGCGCCAAGGGCTACATCCTCAAGCCGCTGCGCCCCGCGTACGTCGAGAACTTCGTCCGCAAGCTGTTTCCGTAGTGGCGCATGGGCGAAGACCTGCGCACCGATGAAGGCCTGATGCTCGCGTACCGCGACGGCGACGCGGCCGCCTTCGAGGCGCTCTACGCCCGCCACCGCACGCGGCTCTATCGCTACCTCGCCCACCAGTGCGGCGATGCCCGCCTCGCCGAAGAGCTCTACCAGGACATCTGGCTACGCGTGATCAACGCCCGCGCCGATTACGAAGTGAGCGCCAAGTTCAGCACCTGGCTCTACCGCATCGCCCACCACCGGCTGATCGACCACTACCGCAGGCACGCCCGCGAGAAACTTCGCGAATGGGAAACCGAGGACGAATCGATCGAGGACTACCCGGCACCCGCGAGCGCAACCCCGCCGGCCGAGGTCGAACGTTTACAGTTGCAGGACCGTATCGCCAGCGCCCTTGCCGAACTGCCGGCCGCGCAGCGCGAGGCCTTCCTGATGGCGGAGGAGGGCGGCATGACGCTGGAGGAAATCGCCAACGCCACCGGCACCGGCCGCGAAACCGTCAAGAGCCGCCTGCGCTACGCCCTCGGCAAGCTGCGCCATTCGCTGAAGGACCTGTTATGACCGAACACGACGATACGCCCCGCGACGCCGCGCTCACGCGCCGCTACCGCGAAGCCGGTAACGAGTCCGGCGATCAGGCCGGCATGGCGCCGCCGCCGGCGCTGGACGCGCACATCCTCGCCGCGGCCCGCGCCGCCGTGCAGTCCTCGGCGACGGAGAATCGCTCGCAGCATGCGAGGCCTCGCGCCTGGTGGCAGCGCCTCTCGCTGCCGATCGGCGTGATGGCGACGACCCTGCTGGCGGTGATGCTCTCTTTGACCGTGCAGCGGCATACCCCCGAGACGCTGGAGCATGAACGGGCCGCCGCCAAGGTGCAGCCGGCGCCCGCCACGGAGCGCGCGGTTGAGGCCTCGGCAGCGCCGGCCGTGGCGCCTGCCGCTGTGCCCGGCGCGCGCAACGATAGTGCGCAACGGCCGGCCGAGAAGAAAGCCGTGCAGCAACCGGTGGCGCCTGCCGCCCCTGCTGCATTCCCCGCCCCGGCGGCCAGTGGTGTCCCGGGCGCCGCGCCATCCCAAACCCCGGCCCCGGCGACAGCTGCGCCGGCCATCACGCCGGCCCCCGCCGCTTCCAGCGAGACGGCCACCGTCTCGCGCCTGAAGGCCGAGTCAACGAATGAAGCAAGGGCCGGATCGATGGCTGATCGCGCGCAGGAACCGGAAGCGCGAGCCCTGCAGCAGAAGGCAGCGCCCGCGGCCGCAGCCCCCGCACCGCTCGGCGCCGCGCACGGCGAGGCGGTGCCGACAGCGAGTGCGTGGCTGGAAGAGATTCGCGAACTCAAGCGACAGGGCCGCGACGAAGCCGCCGCGCGACGCCTGGCCGAATTCCGCAAGGCGTATCCGGGGTATGCGTTGCCGGAGGATTTGAAGTAGGTGGTTGGGTGGGGGGGCAGTTGTTCGGCCTTATGGAAAGCTTTACATAAGGCCGATATCCCGCCCCCGAAACGTCTCGCCCCGCCCGGCCCCGATGGCAACAACTCTCCTCAGTTGATGGCCTTGCTCATGCGCAGCCTGTCCACCGCCATGTCGACGAATGATCGAACCTTGGCCGACCCCATTCTTCCTTCGCGGTGAATCACGTGCACCGGCAGGATCGGGCCTTCATACGGAGACAGCACGGTCTGCAGTTCGCCCGAGGCCAGTTGTGGCGCGACCTGGTAGGAAAGCAGGCGGGTCAGCCCGTAGCCACTGCGCGCGGCTTCCAGCGGGCCGTCGTTGGTATTGACGGTGATGCGGGGCTTCACGCGCACGCTGACCGGGTTGCCGGAGAACTGAAACGTCCAGTCGTTGGTGGGTGAGATTCCGCTCGATGCAACAAGGCGATGCTCGGCAAGATCCTCCGGCTTTTGCGGAATGCCGGCTTTTTCCAGATAAGCCGGCGAACCGACGACGACTCGGCGTACCTGTCCCACGCGAATGGCGCGCAAGGATGAGTCGGGCAACTGGCCGATGCGGATGCCGACGTCCATCCCCTCATCAATGAAATTGACGACGCGATCGACGAAGAGCGCGGACACCTCGACCTGGTCGTACGCCGATTGAAATTCGGTGACGATCGGCATCACGTACAGCTTGCCGAAGAGCACCGGGGCGGTGACCATCAAATGCCCGCGTGGCACGGCATTGACACCCACCGCAGCGGCATCCGCTTCCTCCACTTCCACCAGGATGCGCCGCACGTCTTCGAGGTAGCGGGCGCCTGCATCGGTCAGGCGCACGACGCGGGTGGTGCGCGTCAGCAGGCGTACGCCGAGGCGCTCCTCCAGCTCCCCGACGGCACGTGTGACGGCGGGCGGGGACATCTTCAGGCGCCTCGCGCCGCCGGCAAAGCTTTCGGCTTCGGCAACCGCGACGAAGACGTTCATCGAATGGAATCGATCCATGTTTATTCCTTTAAATGGAATTATCCATTCCATTCTATGGCTATTCTTTCTTTAATTCATCTTTGGCAAAGTGGTCCCCGTCGACAACACAACGACACCCCAACCACCACCCAAGGAGTTACATCATGGCCCGTATCAAAGTCATCACCCACGAAATCGCCAACGCAGAACAGAAGGCGCTGTTTGATGCAATCCAGTCGCAACTCGGCATCGTCCCGAACTTCCTCAAGGTCTTCGCCAATTCCCCGGATGCCCTCAAGGCGTTTCTCGGCCTGCACGGCATCGCAAATGGCGGCAGCCTCGACCCGCTGACGCGTGAGCGCATCGCCCTGGCCCTGGCGCAACAGAACGAGTGCCAGTACTGCGTTTCCGCACATACCGCCATCGGCCGCAAAGTGGGCCTGAGCGGCGCCGAAATCGAAGCGAACCGCGCCGGCACCAGCCAGGACGCGAAGGCCGCTGTCGCAGTGAAGTTCGCTCGCGCCCTGGTCACGCATACCGGCAATGTCAGCAATGCGGAGCTGGATGAGGTGCGCAAGGCCGGCTACAGCGATGCCGACATCGTCGAGATCATCACGCACGTCGGGATGAACCTGCTGACCAACCTCCTCGGAAAAGCCAGCCATGTCGACATCGACTTCCCGAAGGTCGAACTGGCACTGGCCGCCTGAGTCTGTTCTGAACGCGGAAGGGGGCAACCCCTTCCGCAACTGAGAAAAAGGAGATATCCATGTCCAGCGCCTTTTCCGCCATCACCTTTACCCCCAACGTCAAGGCCCAGCAATCGCAAATGGGCAGCCGTTCGGCGTATGCCGCACACGAGCAGAGTGCGGTAGACGAGGCGGTTCTCGGCCCGGCCGAGGCGGGATTCATCGCGGCGCGCGACAGCTTCTATCTCGGCACGGTGGGCGAATCGGGATGGCCCTATGTGCAGCATCGCGGCGGACCCGCCGGGTTTCTCAAAGTGCTCGACGCGCACACGATCGGTTTTGCCGACTACACGGGAAACCGGCAGTACATCTCCACGGGAAACATCGCCGGTGACAACCGCGTCAGTCTGTTTCTCATGGACTACCCGAACCAGACGCGACTGAAGATTCTCGGCCGGACAGAGGTCGTTACCGAGGAAAGCAATCCTGATCTGTTCCTCCAGTTGCAGGATCCGCACTATCGCGCACGCGTGGAGCGGGGAATGGTGATACATATCGAGGGGTTCGACTGGAACTGCCCGAAGTACATCACGCCGCGCTTTTCGCAGGATGAAGTCGCCAGACAGGTGCAGCAGGCCATCGCCGGCATGGCCGTTGTGCAGGAGGCGCAGACACTGACGCAGCCCGCAATCGGGAACGGCGAGCTTGAACTGTCGATTACCGGTGTGCGCGAGCTGACACCACGCATTCGGGCCTACGAGCTTCGCGCGCTCGACTGGGGCGAACTGCCTGCAGCGAGTGCCGGGGCGCATATCGAGGTCCCCGTGCGCCTGAACGACGGAACGGTATCTACGCGGCAGTATTCGCTGACGACGAGTTCCGGACCGAACAACGTCTATGAGATTGCCGTGCTCCAGGAAGATTCCGGGCGCGGCGGCTCGCAGGCGATCCACCAGACGTGGAAGCTGGGCACTCGCCTGCGCGTTTCGTCGCCCATCAACCACTTTCCCTTGCACGACGATGAGCGCCCGGCAGTGCTGATTGCCGGCGGGATCGGAATCACGCCAATCAAGGCGATGGCGGAAGCGCTGAAGGCACGGAGCGCCGCGTTTGAAATCCATTACGCCGCGAAGGCTCCCGCCGACATGGCCTTCCATCACGCGCTGCAAGCCGGCTTCGGCCCGCGCTACAGCGCCTATTCCAGCAGGGCGCCGGGCGGCCGCCGACTCGATGTCGACGCGGTGATGCAAGGGGCCTCGCACGATGCAGTGTTCTATGTCTGTGGCCCGGTCGCATTGATCGAGGCAGTCCTTGCAGCAGCCAATCGACTCGGCATTGAACCCGGTCGTGTGCAGTACGAATCGTTCTACTAAACCAGCCTGGAGGGGTATCGATGATCAAACTTTACGAAATCGCCTTGTCGGGAAATTGCCATAAGGTGCGCATGCTGCTTTCAATGCTGGGCATTCCCTACGAGTCCGTCGCCGTCAATCTCGCCGCCGGCGAACATCTGGAACCTGATTTCCTTGCACTGTCGCCGTTTGGCGAGGTGCCGGCGCTGGTCGACGGCGACGTTGTCGTCCGCGACAGCAATGCCATTCTTGTCTATCTCGCCAGTCGCTACGGCGGTGAACAGTGGTGGCCGCAGGCGCCCGTGCTTCAAGCCAGGATCGCCAGCTGGCTCTCAACCGCAGCCAACGAAATCGCGGCAGGCCCCAACAGCCTGCGCCTGCACCACAAGTGGGGCCGCGAAATCGACGTCGTTCGGGCGGAAAAGGTTTCCGCCAAGACGCTTCGAATCCTCGACGCCCAACTTTCGAACAGCCAGTGGCTGATCGGCGACCGGTTCAGCATTGCCGATCTGGCGATCTATCCCTATGTCGCCCTGGCGCCGGAGGGGCGAGTGGATTTGGCATCGCACAAGCCCATCCTGCGCTGGATCGCCGACCTGCGTGGCCTGCCCGGTTATGCAGGGATGCCGGGGATGTGGAGCTGAGCATGATCAAGCTTCCTGATCAGAGCTGGATTGCCAGAGTTCGTGGTGGCGCGGATGCGCCGCCGCGCGCCCGACTCCGCGACATCGTCTGCTCGGGAGTCGGTGGCATGGCGGCGATATCGCTTCTCGCGCTGCTGACGGCATCGGCTGGCGTGCCTGCCTTGATGGCGCCGCTCGGGGCTTCCTGCTTTCTTGTGTTTGCTGCCCATGAAAGCCCGTTTGCCCAGCCACGTAACGTCATCGGCGGCCATCTCGTGTCGACGATCGTCGGGATGCTGGTGCTTGGCGTGTTCGGCGCTGACTGGTGGGCAATGGGCCTGGCGGTCGGATTGAGCATCGCGGCCATGCAAGTCACGCGCACCGGGCACCCGCCGGCAGGGGCAGATCCGATCGTGGTGCTGTTGGTCAATCCCGGCTGGAGTTTTCTGGCCATGCCGGTGTTGCTCGGCGCTGCGATCATCGTCGGGACAGCAGTCATTTTCAACAACCTGCGCAACGGGCCGGCTTACCCCAGGTACTGGCGGGGCTGAACGCGTGCGGGGGCGATATCCCGGGATCCAGGCCCGATAAAGATCTTTTCTCGTCACTTAACCCCATTCCTTTCCCGGCGGCGTTTACACGATCACCTCAACCCAAGGAGATGATCATGAACGCTTCGAATTGCCCGCGCAGTTCGTTTCACAAAGCCCCTTCCGCCCGCTCCTTCCTCGCCGCTGCGCTGCTCGTGGCCGGGTGTGCCGGCGGTTCGGCCAGCTTCCCGGCGGCGGCGGGTACGCTGATGGATGTGAAGGTGGTCGACCGCAGCACCGGGCAGGTGCTGGAGACCTGGCGGCATCGTGGCCAGCTTTACGTGGCCGGCACGCCGGGCAATCGTTATGCGGTGCTGCTCAACAACCGTTCCGGCGGGCGCGTGCTCTCCGTGCTCTCGGTCGATGGCGTCAATGCCATCAGCGGCGAGACGGCGGCGGTGTCGCAGTCGGGCTACGTGCTCGTGCCCGGCCAGTTGGCGGAGATCGCGGGTTGGCGCAAGAACATGGAGGAGGTGGCGACCTTCTATTTCACGAGCGTTGCCGACAGCTATGCCGGCCGCACGGGGCGCCCGGAAAACACCGGGGTGATCGGTGTCGCGGTCTATCGCGAGGAGGTGCCGCCACAGGTGGCGGTGCCGGCACCGCTCGCCGGGAAGGTGGCGCGCGAGCGTGCCAATGAGCTTGCCGATGCGGCCTCGCCCGCGAGTGCCGCGCCGTCGGCACCGGCACCTGCCGCAGCCAGTGCGGAGGGTCGTGCAGCGGGGGATGGGCAGGGTGCTGCAAGATCAGAGGCCGATGCCGTCGGGCGGTTGTCGCTGCGCCAGGAGAAAAAGCTGGGTACCGGCCATGGCGAGCGCATGGCGGCGCCGACGGAGTACACCAGTTTTCGTCGTGCCAGCAGCACGCCGTCGGAGGTGATCACGATCTTCTACGACAGCCGCGCCAACCTGATGGCGCGCGGCATCATTCCAGACCCCCGCTACTCGGTGCGCCCCAACCCTTTCCCTGGCGGCTTCGCACCTGACCCGAAAAGCTAGGTTTTTCGGAGCCAAGCGAGCGCGCCGCGTGCCGCGGCGTGCCCACTGGCGAAGCAGGCGGTGAGCAGGTAGCCGCCGGTGGGGGCTTCCCAGTCGAGCATCTCGCCGGCGACGAAGGTGCCGGGGCGGGCGCGCAGCATGAGGTGCTCGTCGAGTGCCTCGAAGCGGACGCCGCCGGCGCTGCTGATCGCTTCGTCGAGCGGGCGCGGTGCGCGCAGCGTCAGCGGCAGGCATTTGATCGCCGCCGCCAGTTTTTTCGTGTCGGCAAAATCGTCTGCACCGAGCACTTCGCGCAGCAGGCCGTTCTTGACGCCCTTGAGCCCGAGCCGGCTCTGCAGGTGGCTGGCGAGCGAGCGCGAGCCGCGCGGCCGGGTGACTTCGGTGGCCACCTGCGCCGTGTCGCGGTCGGGTAGCAGGTCGATCTCCAGCGTGGCGCTGCCATCGCGTTCGATCGTATCGCGCAGCCCGGCAGAAAGGGCATAGACGAGGCCGCCCTCGATGCCGCCTGCCGTGATGACGAACTCGCCGCGCCGCATCTGGGCAGTGCTGCCGCCGATGCGTGCGGCAATGCCTTTCACCGGCTCGCCGGCGAAGCGTTCGCGGAGGTGGTCGCTCCAGGCGGCGACGTCGAAGCCGCAATTGGCCGGTTTGAGCGGTGCAACCGCGATGCCCTGCGCCTGCAGCAGCGGCACCCAGGCGCCATCCGAACCCAGCTTGGCCCAGCTGCCGCCGCCGAGCGCGAGCAGCGTCGCATCGGCGCTATGCGAGGTCTCGCCTGCCAGCGTCGCGAAGCGCAGCGCGCCATCGTCGTGCCAGCCGAGCCAGCGGTGGCGCATGTGGAACGCGACGCCCTGTTCGCGCAGGCGGTGCAGCCAGGCACGCAGCAGTGGCGCGGCTTTCATGTCGGCAGGAAAGACGCGACCGGAGCTGCCGACGAAGGTGGCGATGCCGAGGCCGTGGATCCATTCGCGCAACGCGTCCGGTCCGAAGGCGTCGAGCAGTGGTTGCAGCGCTTCGCGGCGTTCGCCGTAGCGAGCGAGAAAACGGTCGTAGGGCTCGGCGTGCGTGATGTTCATGCCGCCCTTGCCGGCGAGCAGGAACTTGCGTGCGACGGAGGGCATGGCGTCGAAGAGATCGACCCGGCACCCGCTTCCGGCCAGCACCTCGGCCGCCATGAGGCCGGCGGGGCCGCCGCCGATGACGGCGATGCGAGGAGCGCTCGAAGCAGGGATGGTGGACATGGCGGCAGGGGAGGGGGCGGGAGGTGCGCACTTTACCGTGGATGGGCGGCGTGAGCGAGCGGGCCGGTGGGCAGGGAATCGGTCAGCCGGTCATATGACCGCCGGCGCCGGTGTCGCCCATGAGGATCTCGTCGCCCTGCAGGGTGACGGGGATGGCGACCAGCGCTTCGCCGATGCAGTCGCCGTCGTCGCAGACGCCGTCCTGCCAGCGGAAGCGGGCGTAGTGCACGTTGCACTTGAAGCTTTCGTGCGGTTTGACGATCAGCCACTCGTCCTTGAGCGCGAGCGGCATGCCGAAATGCGGACAGCGGTTGTGCCAGGCCCGGATGCAGTCACCACTGCGCAGCACGATGATGCGCAGGGGTTTGTCGCCGTCACCGAAGGCCAGCACGTGGCCGCCTCCGTCGGGAACTTCGGCGAGGCGGCACAGGCGCTGGCCGCTCGCCGGGCAGTTGGGGTGCTGGCGCCAGTCGTCGCTCATCGCTATGGCTCTTGTCGAGGGGAAACCGGCGCCGTGGCCGGCAGTGTCAGGATGAAACAGGTGCCCGCTCCGGGCGTGCTTTCGGCCGCAACGCTGCCGCCGAGTACGCTGACAACGATGTTGTGCACGATGTTGAGGCCGAGTCCGGAACCGCCCTGCCCGAGGCGGGTGGTGAAGAAGGGGTCGAACACGCGCGGCAGGTGCTCGGCCGCGATGCCGCGGCCGTTGTCGGCGACGCGCAGCGCTACCTGCCCGTCGTCGAGCCGGGTCGCCGAAATCCGGATCGTGCCACCTTCGTGACCCTCGAAGCCGTGGCGGACGGCGTTGTCGATCAGGTTGGTCAGGACCTGGCCGAGCGGTCCGGGGAAGCTGTCCAGGCGCAGGTCGGCCGGGATCAGGGTCTCGACGAGATGCCCGCTGCGACGCAGGGTCGGGCGCATGGCCGTCAGGATTTCCTCGATCACCGTCTGCAGGTCGAAGCGGCGGCGCTGGGAACTGGTCTGGTCTGCCGCGACCTGCTTGAAGCTGGCGATGAGTTCCGCCGCACGTTCGAGATTGCGGGTGGCGATGTCCGCCGCCGTGCCGACGTTGGCGATGAAGGCATCCAGCGTCGAGCGGCGCAGCCCTTCAGCGAGCGCCCGGGTGAAATCACGGTGGTGCGATTCGAGCGTGGTGACGGCCATCAGGCCGTTGCCGATCGGCGTGTTCAGCTCATGCGCGACGCCGGCCACCAGCCGGCCGAGGGCCGCCAGCTTTTCGGACTGGATCAGCTGGCCCTGCGCCGTCTTTAGGTTTTCCATGGCTGCTGCGAGTTCGTTGTTGCTCTGGGTCAGTGCGGCCGTGCGCTGCAGTACACGGGCTTCCAGCGCTTCGTTCACGCCGCGCAGTTCGGCCTGCATGCGGCGCTCTTCGGTGATGTCCTCGGAGGCCATCAGCATCAGTCGCTGCCCCGCGACTTCGACGACGCGCGCCGATACCCGCGCGAGGAACTGCGTGCCGTCGGCATGCCGGAGCCACAATTCCATGTCGTCGTAGATGCCGACGCCTGCCGTGAAGCGCCCGACGAAACGGGCGCGATCCTCGGGATCGGCGTACATGCCCACTTCGCTGCCTGTCCTGCCGAAGGCTTCCGAGCTCTCGTGCCCGAACTTGCGCACCCAAGCGTCGTTGACCTTGATGATGCGGCAGCCGCGCGTGAGATCGGAGACCGACATCGGGACCGGCGAGGCGTTGAAGATTGTTTCGAGTTCCTGCTGGCTGGCGAGAAGCGCGCTTTCGGCGCGCTTGCGTTCGGTGATGTCGATGTCGAGACAGACGAACTGGTGGCCGCCGTGTGCATCGGGAATCGCGAACACCGAAGCGAGCACCGTGACCAGCCGGCCTTCCTTGTGGCGGATCGCGAACTCGGTCGGCGGGGTCGGTTCTCCGGTGCGTTCGATCTCGCGTATCAGTTCGATGAACTCGTCCCGCTGGGCTTCGGTCCAGATCATGCCGACCAGGCTGCGGCCTACCGTTTCCTCGCGCGTGAAGCCGTAGATCGCGCTCGAGGCGGGGTTCCAGTAGCGGCAGATGGCATCGCGGTCGTACCACTGGATCGCCACCGAGGGTGCGTTCTCGATCGTGGCGCGCAGCCGTTCCTCGCTGCGGGCCAGCGAGGCCTCGCGCTCGCGGATGGCGTCGGCCATCCGCTGCAGGTCGTTGCCGAAGTCGTTCAGCTCGACGATGCGGCTGTGTGCGGCAGTCCTGCCCGTATAGTTGCCGTCGGCCAACTGGTGCGTGCGGTCGATCATGCGTTGCAGCGGGCGGGACAGCCGGCGCGACCACCACGGTGCGATGAACAGGCCGATGATCATCGAGCCGCTGAAGCCGAACAGGATGACGACCAGGGCGCGGCGGATGTCGGGGTTTGCCAATCCGGCCGGGCGCGTGACGATGAAGGTCCAGCCCAGCCGCTGCGGCGTTGCGCTGCCGGCGAAGACAGTGTCTCCGGCGTGTGCCAGTTGCTGCCCTTCAGGCTGGCCGGCGAGCGCATTGCGCACAATGCTCAGGTGGCCGAGGTTGTCCGCCGGCCCGTATTCCCGGTCGCTGGCGGCGATCCATTCGCCGGTACGATCGACGACGAGCACCTGATCCGCGCTCTTTCCGGCGACCGTGGTGACGCCCTCGCGCAGATAGGCCGGCGAGATCTCGCCGATCACCGTCCAGCGCCCCTGCCGCACGGCCACGCCGATCACCACCTGGCCGCTCTGTGCCGAGAGATACTTGTCGCTCCAGGCGATCGATGTCTTCTCGGTGGCCCGGAAGAGGGTGTTGCGCGACAGGTCGCCGGTCGGTGTCACCCGGGTCGCTTCGCCGTTCAGGGCGACGCCACCGGCACGGATTTTTCCGTTCTCGTCGATCAGATAGGCGGCATTGAACTGCGCGCCGTCGTCGATGATGGCATCCAGGGTGTCGCCGATTTCGCTCAGTCGGGCGTAATGCGCCATCGTGACGATCGGCCGCAGTTGTGCCTCCAGGCCTGCCAGCGCGAATTCCAGCAGCCGCGCCTTCTCGGATGCCTGATGCTGTACGGCCGCCTTCGCTTCCGCATTGATCTGCGGGATGCGGTAGGCAAGGATGACGCCGCCGATCAGCGAAAATGTGATGGCGGTCGTGACGACCAGCAGGAGACCGAGATAGGTCTGCAGGCGGATCGGCTGGCTCATCGCGTTCGGCGCCTATTCGACGACGAATTGTCCGTCGCGGATGACGGTGATGAAGACCTGCCGCCGGGCGTCGCCAAAGCGGTCGAACTGTACCGGCTGCTGCGAACCCTTGAACGGGCCTTTCGCCAGCAGGGCCTGCTTGAGCGTTCCACTGCCCTTCTGCGCCAGTGCCTGTAGCACGGCGCTCGTGGCGTCGTAGGCGCCGACCGAGGCGAAGCCGGGGGTCGCCTTGAAGCGGGCTTCGTAGGCCTGTCGCATGGACTGGAACTCCGGTGCGGCGCTCTGCCGGTCGAAGAACTGCGTCAGGTAGACACCGTCGACGGCCTTGCCGCCGAGTTCGATGAAACGCTCGGTGGCCGCCCATTCGACCCCGATCAGCGTTTGCCTGGCGCCGGCATCGCGGGCCGCCTGGGCAAAGCGCGCAGCGTCGATCGCGCTCGATACGAACACGAGCCCGTCCGGCTTGCCGGCAAGCAGCTCGCGAATCAGTGCCGGATGATTCGGCATGTCGCCGGACTCGAACGGAACTTCTGCAACGACCTTGCCACCGAGCGCAGTGAACGACTGGCGGAAACCCTGTGCCCAGTCTTCGGTGTAGGCGCGGTTGCGGGTGTCGAAAACGATCGCTACGCGCCGCAGGCCGGTCTTCCGGAAGTGGTGGTTCGCGGCAAGATCGGAATAGCCGCGGGTGTCCTCGGTGACACGCAGGAAGAGATCGTCCTTGCCGGTGAGCGCCGAGGTGGTGACCGTCGGACTGACGACCGGCGTTCCACTCGCTGTCGCGGCAGCAAGCACGGGCTCTGCCATGGCGCTGGTGACGGGACCGATGATGGCGGCGACGCCGGCGGCGACGAGCGCCTCGGCCGCCTGCCGGGCCTTGGCCGGGTCCTGAGCATCATCCTTGACCAGCATTTCGATGCGGCGGCCGTTGATGCCGCCCGCGGCATTGGCCTGTTCGATCGCCAACTGGAAGCCGTTGCGCGCCGATTCGCCGAGATCGGCAACGCGTCCGGAGAGCCCGCCGATGAAACCGAGCCGGATCGGTTCGGGGGGTGTGCAGGCGGTGATCAGGACAGTGAGCGATGTGGTAGCGAGCAGCAGGGCTGTGCGGGATCTGCTTCGCATCTCGATTCCCCTTCTTGCCGGATGTCCGGGCAGCGCTTTTCTGGTTTTCTTGCGGCTATCGGATGCCGCCTCGGCAACTATACTCCGCAGCGGTTGTTCCTGCCTATGTCATACGGGTCGGCGATCACCAAGAAAGGATTCGAGTGCGTGCGCGAGCGCCTGCTCTGGTGCGGGAGCGAGGCAGTCGAAGCGTTCGCATTCCAGGGTGTTGGAGAGCCAGGTGATCTGGCGCTTGGCGAGCTGGCGGGTGGCGTAGATGCCACGGTCCCGCAGTTCCGCACGCGGGATGATGCCGTCCTGTGCTTCCCAGACCTGGCGATAGCCGACGCAGCGCATGGACGGCAGATCGAGCGAGAGTGCGTACTTGCGGCGCAATGCCGAGACTTCGTCCTCGAGTCCGGCGGCAAGCATCGCGTCGAAGCGTTCGGCGATGCGGGCGTGGAGTACGCCACGATCCGAGGGCAGCAGGCCGAGGGACAGGTAGCGATAAGGCGGGGGCACTTCCTTTCCTTGCACGAGCAGGGCCGACATCGGCTGGCCGGTGAGGCGCAGGATTTCCAGCGCGCGCTGGATGCGCTGAGCGTCGGTCGGGGCGAGGCGCGCAGCGGTGGCGGGGTCGTGGCGCGTCAATTCGGCATGCAGCGCGGGCCAGCCGTGCGCTGCTGCTTCGGCATCGATGGCGGCGCGCGTGGCCGGGTCGGCCTGCGGCAGGTCGGCCAGACCCTGCAGCAGGGCCTTGTAGTAGAGCATGGTGCCGCCGACGAGCAGCGGGACGTTACCGCGGGCCGTGATGGCCGCCATGGCGGTCAGTGCCTCCTGGCAGAAACGCGCGGCGGAATAGCTTTCTTCCGGGCTAATGACGTCGATCAGCGCGTGCGGAAAGCGGGCCAGCGTCTCGCGGTCGGGCTTGGCGGTGCCGATGTCCATGTCGCGGTAGACCAGCGCCGAATCGACGCTGACCAGTTCGACCGGGAAGCGCTCGGCGAGCCACAGCGCGGCGGCCGTCTTGCCCGAGGCGGTCGGGCCCATGAGCAGGATGGCGGGCGGCCGGGGATCGTTCGCACTGCCCATCATCTGCTGCTCATTTCCCGCGCATGAAGAGCCTGTCGAGTTCGTCCATCGACAGTTGCACCCAGGTCGGCCGGCCGTGGTTGCACTGGTCGGCGCG
>DAORCC010000050.1:4824-14689 GCA_035345235.1 Azospira sp. | reverse complement strand
GGTGAATCGTTCTTCGCGGGCGTTGGCGGCGAGCGCTTCTGCGTGCGCAACTCCGGCGCCACGGCGGTCGTCGAAGGCGTGGGTGACCATGGCTGCGAATACATGACCGGCGGCACCGTGGTCGTGCTCGGCAATACCGGCCGCAACTTCGCGGCGGGCATGTCGGGCGGCATCGCTTACGTGCTCGATGAGGACGGCACCTTCAAGAACCGCTGCAACCTCGCACAGGTCGCGCTTGAAAAAGTGTTGCCGGCAGCCAGTCAGCCGAAGGGCGAGCCGATGCATCGCGGCATCTCCGACGAAGAGCAGCTGAAGGACCTCGTCAAACGTCACGCCGAACTGACCGGCAGCGCCACGGCGCAGGGCATCCTCGCCAACTGGGACGCCTACCGCGAGAAGTTCGTCAAAGTCTATCCGCATGAATACAAGCGCGCGCTCACCGAAATGGCCGCGCAGCAGCAGAAGGAGGCCGCTTAATCATGGGCAAGCCGACAGGGTTCCTCGAGTTCCAGCGCCTCTCCGAGGCCTACGAACCGGTCGAGAAGCGCGTCAAGCACTACAAGGAGTTCGTCGCGCATCTTTCCGATGCCGATGCCAAGGTGCAGGGCGCGCGCTGCATGGACTGCGGCATCCCGTTCTGCAACACGGGCTGCCCGGTGAACAACATCATCCCGGACTGGAACGACCTGGTCTTCCGCGGCAACTACCAGCAGGCGCTGGAAGTGCTGCACTCGACCAACAACTTCCCGGAATTCACCGGCCGCATCTGCCCCGCCCCTTGCGAGGCCGCGTGCACGCTCGGCATCAACGCCGAGCCGGTGGGCATCAAGTCGATCGAGCACTTCATCATCGACAAGGGCTGGGAGAACGGCTGGGTCAAGCCGCAGGTCGCGGCGCAGAAGACGAGCAAGAAGGTCGCCGTCGTCGGTTCCGGTCCGGCGGGTCTCGCCGCCGCACAGCAACTGGCGCGTGCCGGCCATGACGTGACGGTGTTCGAGAAGAACAGCCGCATCGGTGGCCTGCTGCGCTACGGCATCCCCGACTTCAAGCTGGACAAGGCCATCATCGACCGCCGCATGAAGCAGATGGAGGCCGAGGGCGTGAAGTTCCGCACCAAGGTTGCCATCGGCACCAAGGATGTGCCGGCTGGCATCATCAACGACGCCACCGAAGTCATCTCGGCCGAGCAGCTGAAGAAGGACTTTGACGCCGTTATCCTCGCTGCCGGTTCGGAAGTGCCGCGCGATCTGCCGATCCCGGGCCGCGAGCTGAAGGGCACCTACGCCGCGCTTGAGTTCCTGATTCCGCAGAACAAGGAAGTCGCTGGCGACGGCGCCAACCCGATCAACGTCAAGGGCAAGCACGTCGTCGTCATCGGCGGCGGCGATACCGGCTCCGACTGCGTTGGCACCTCGAACCGCCACGGCGCTGCCTCGGTGACCCAGTTCGAACTGATGCCGATGCCGCCCGAGCAGGAAAACAAGGCGCTGACCTGGCCGTACTGGCCGTACAAGCTGCGCACCTCGTCGTCGCACGAAGAAGGCGTGACGCGCGACTTCGCCGTGGCCACCAAGGAACTGGTCGGCGACGGCAAGGGCGGCATCAAGGCCCTGAAGGCGGTCCGCGTCGAGTGGAAGGACGGCAAGATGAGTGAAGTTGCCGGTTCGGAATTCGAACTGCCGGCCGACTACGTCTTCCTCGCCATGGGCTTCACCAACCCGGTGGGTGCCCTGCTCGAAGCCTTTGGCGTCGACAAGGATGCGCGTGCCAACGCCAAGGCGACGACCGACGGCGAAGGCTGCTACGCGACCAACGTCGCCAAGGTCTTCGCTGCGGGTGACGTGCGTCGTGGCCAGTCGCTGGTGGTCTGGGCCATCCGTGAAGGCCGCCAGGCGGCACGCGAGGTCGATGCCTTTCTGATGGGCAAATCGGAACTGCCGCGCTGACTCTTCCGGCACGATACAAAACCCCGCTCCGGCCTGCCCGCAGCGGGGTTTTTCTTTTGTGACGACGACGCTTGTGGCATAGTGTCGGCTACTCTGGCCGGAGAGCAATTTATGAATACGGAATTGCAGAAGTCGATGCAGGTGACCGGAATGGTCGGCAGTCTGGATGGCTACATGCTGATGGTTCTCGGCATCATGATCTTTGCCGGCATCCTGGGCGGCATCGCCAATTATTTCCTGTCCGATCGGCAGGGCGAGCTCTCGTCCCGCGACGGCGTCAAGTACGCCGTCCTTGGCGTCATCGCGGCACTGACCGTGCCGCTCTTCCTCAACATGCTGTCGAGCAATCTGCTCGAGGCGGCGCGAACCCGCCCAGTCGACTTCTTTGTCTTCGCGGGCTTCTGCCTGATCTACGTGGTCGCGTCGCGTCGTCTGTTCGAGAACGCCGCCAACAAGCTGCTCTCGCAGATCGACCAAGTGAAACGCGACGTCAATCATCTCAAGCAACAGAAGCGTGAGGCTTCGGCACCGGCTGTCATGCGTGAGGATGCGCCGGTCGTCGCGCAGGAGGCTGTCAAGGCGGAGCCGCCCAAGGAATCCCTTTCTTACAACGATGTCGAGATCCTGCGCGCGATCGCCGAAGAGAACTACGTTTACGGCAACCTCGTCGGCCTGACCGACAAGACAGGCCTCGGCCGTGATCTGGTCAGCAACCGCCTGACCGTGCTCAAGAACCTCGGCATCATCGAAACACGGATCAGCGACAAGAATGTCCTGCACTGGTATGTGTCGCCCAGGGGCAAGCAGATGCTCGGCGAAATCCTTGCCCAGGGAGAGCGCAAGAGCGCCTGATCCCATTCGCTACCGCAACTCCCACGCAGGCTGTTTCCTGTCTGCGCTTCAATGTTCCAGACCAAACATTCATGAATCTCAATGTAGTCATTCTCGCTGCCGGCCAGGGCAAGCGCATGCATTCAAATCTGCCCAAGGTGCTGCATCCGGTTGCTGGCAAGGCGCTCGTTCGGCACGTCATCGACACGGCACGAACGCTTTCGCCAGCCCGGCTGTGCGTCGTTTATGGGCACGGTGGCGAGATCGTCCGTACCGCACTGCCCGATGCCGACCTCGCCTGGGCGCTTCAGTCACCGCAGCTCGGCACGGGCCATGCCGTACAGCAGGCCTTGCCGCACCTCGCCGGCGACGGTGTGACGCTGGTGCTCTATGGCGACGTTCCCCTGACACAGGCAGCGACACTCCGCCGGCTCCTCTCTGCGGCGCAGGATGGCCTGGCGGTGCTGACGGTGACGCTGGCCGATCCAACGGGCTACGGACGTATCGTGCGTGACGCTGCCGGCAAGGTCGTACGCATCGTCGAGCAGAAGGATGCAACCGCCGAGGAAAAGGCAATCCGCGAGATCAATACCGGCATCATGGCAATCCCGACGGCACGCCTCGCGGGCTGGTTGGCCGGTCTGCGCAACAACAATGCGCAGGGCGAGTATTACCTGACCGATCTCATCGCCGCGGCAGTTGCCGATGGTGTACCGGTCAGTTCTGCACAGCCCGATGGTGAATGGGAGGTTCTGGGCGTGAACAGCAAGGTGCAACTCGCCGAGCTCGAGCGCATCCAGCAGCGCCGTGTCGCAGATCTTCTGCTCGAAGCCGGCGTGCGTCTTGCCGACCCCGCTCGCCTCGACGTGCGTGGCGAGCTCATCTGCGGCCGCGATGTGGCGATCGACATCAACTGCGTCTTTGAAGGCCGCGTCGAACTGGCTGAGGCGGTCGAGATCGGCCCGAACTGCGTGCTGAAGAACGTGACGGTGGCAGCCGGCGCGCGCATTGCTGCGTTCTGCCATCTGGAAAATGCTGTCGTCGGGCCTGACTGCATCATCGGCCCCTACGCCCGCCTGCGTCCCGGCGCCGAACTGGGGGCGGAGGTGCATATCGGCAACTTCGTCGAGGTGAAGAACACCACAATTGCCGCCAAGTCGAAGGCCAACCATCTTGCCTACATCGGCGACGCGCGTATTGGCGAGCGCGTCAATGTTGGCGCCGGCACCATCACCTGCAATTACGACGGCGTAAACAAGCATCTGACGGTGATCGGGGACGATGCCTTCATCGGCTCCGACACCCAGCTCGTTGCCCCCGTGACTGTCGGTCGCGGCGCCACGCTCGGCGCCGGTACCACGCTGACCAAGGACGCGCCTCCGGACACGCTGACCGTTTCACGTGCCAGGCAAGTGAGTCTGCCCTCCTGGCAGCGCCCCGTGAAAATTTCGAAGAAGTGAGTTGAACCATGTGTGGCATCGTCGCCGCGGTCGCTGACCGCAACATCGTCCCCGTCCTGCTGGAAGGCCTGCGCAAGCTCGAATACCGCGGCTACGACTCCGCCGGCCTTGCCGTCCTCAATGGCGGATTGCATCGCCTGCGCGCCGTCGGGCGCGTTGCCGAACTCGCCGCCCAGGCGGATGCGGCATCCACCACCGGCGGCACCGGCATCGCCCACACCCGCTGGGCGACGCACGGCGTTCCGTCGGAGCGCAACGCGCATCCCCACATCTCCGGCGGTCTCGCCGTCGTGCACAACGGCATCATCGAGAACCACGAAGCCCTGCGCGAGGCATTGAAAGCCGAAGGTTACATCTTCACCTCCGATACCGACACCGAAGTCGTCGCGCACCTCGTCGAAAAGAAGCAGAAGACCATTCCCGATCTGTTCGATGCCGTCCGCGCGGCGCTTTCCGAACTGCAGGGCGCCTACGCGCTGGCCGTCATGCGTGAAAACGACCCCAGTCGCATCATCGTCGCCCGCGAAGGCTCGCCGCTGCTGCTCGGTCTCGCCGATGACGGTATCTATGCCGCCTCGGATGCTTCCGCCCTGCTGCAGGTGACCCGCCGCATGGTCTATCTCGACAACGGCGACTGCGCCGAGATCACCCGCGCCGCCCATCGCATCGCCCGTGTCGATGGCACGCCCGTCGAGCGTGCGGTGATCGAATCTCAGCTCTCGGCCGACGCCGTCGAACTGGGAACCTACGACCACTACATGCAGAAGGAAATCTTCGAGCAGCCTGACGCGCTGGCCAACACCCTCGAAATGGCCGGGGCTGCCAAAAGCCTGCAGCCTGGCCTCTTCGGTGCCGAGGCCCAGAACATCCTCGGTGGCGCGAAGCAGGTACTGATCATTGCCTGTGGTACCAGCTGGCATGCCGGCCTCGTCGCGCGCTACTGGCTCGAATCGATTGCCGCGATTCCCTGCTCGGTCGAGATCGCCAGCGAGTACCGCTACCGCGATTCGGTCCCCGACCCGGAGACGCTGGTCGTCACCATCTCGCAATCCGGCGAAACCGCCGATACCCTGGCCGCCCTGCAGCACGCCAAGCGCCTCGGCATGGGACGTACGCTGGCCATCTGTAACGTTCCCGAATCCTCACTCGTCCGGGAAACCGCCCTGCGCTTCATTACCCGCGCCGGCCCCGAGATCGGGGTGGCCTCGACCAAGGCCTTCACGACCCAGCTGGCTGCGCTCTACCTGCTGACCCTGGTGCTGGCCAAGCTGCGGAACCGTCTCGACGCCACGACGGAAGCGAAGGAAATGAAGGCGCTCCGTCACGTGCCCGCGGCCGTGCAGAAGGTGCTCGCCCTCGAGCCCGAGATCAAGGCCTGGGCCCAGTGCTTTGCCGACAAGCAACATACCCTGTTCCTCGGGCGCGGCCGGCATTACCCGATTGCGCTTGAAGGTGCGCTGAAGCTCAAGGAAATATCCTACATCCACGCCGAGGCCTACCCGGCCGGCGAACTCAAGCACGGGCCACTGGCGCTGGTCGACAAGGAAATGCCGGTCATTGCCGTCGCCCCGAACGATGCCCTGCTGGAGAAACTGAAGTCGAACCTGCAGGAAGTCCGTGCACGCGGTGGCGAACTGTTCGTGTTCGCCGATGCCGATTCGGAAATTGCTGCTTCTGAAGGGGTGCATGTCCTGCGCCTGCCGGAGCACTACGGCGCACTATCGGCGCTGCTGCATGTCGTGCCGCTGCAACTGCTTTCCTACCACGTGGCGCTGGTCAAGGGGACCGATGTGGACAAACCGCGCAATCTCGCGAAGAGCGTGACGGTTGAGTAATGCCGGCAAAGTGTCAGATATTTCCTTGACCGTCGCCGGGCTTTGATCAAAACTGCCCGCACGGCTGGCAAACGGCGGGGCTCGGAGGGGTAAGGTGCTGAAGGCATTTCTTGGCAAACGTGGCAGTGTCCAGGAGCGCCCTGCGGAAACGACAGGGCGACGTAGCGTCGACCCGGAGCGCCTCAAGACCCTGATCGAATTCTTTCCAGTCGGAAAGAAACTCCGTTACTACCCCGAGTTCAAGAAGGACATTGTCTTCGACACCCTGATGGTCGGGTACGCCGTCAATGGCGAGTTGCTCTATTCCAGCGATGCGGTGGAACGTGATCCCAATGGACATGTGATGGCCTTTCGCGTTGGAGAGGAAAATGCCCGGATCCGTGCGGCCGACGTCTATCTGTTTCAGGTGCTGGTGCCCGATACGTCCGATCTCGAGCGCCAGCTCGACTACGCGCGTCGGGCCGAGATCGGTCGCGGCAAGCAGTTCAACAAGGGTAATTACATTACCCTGATGTCGAATGCGGCGATGCGCGGTCTGTCGACCGTCGACACGGAAGTGGCCAAGCCGCTGATACTGGTGTCCGGTCCCTACGCCCATACCAAGATGATCCTGCTGACACCGGAGCTCACTACGCTGGTGGTGACAGACCAGCGCAGGAAGCCGCGTGCGAAGACCTGCGCGCCGGTGGTGCTGTGCCTGCCGGGCGGCGGCTTGTCGGGGCCATGCGTGATCGCCGACATTTCGGATGACTCGGTACGGGTGCGCGTGCGCGATCGCGAGACGCCCTTGCCGCCAATGGCCGCCGGCGCCGAAGTCACGCTTGATATCGATCTCGGTGATTCCGGCGCGAGCTACCTGCTCAAGGGGCGTGTGCTCCGCCGCGCCTCCGACGCCTGCGTCATCCACCTCGAAGGCATGTTCGAGTCCGGCCGTCTCAAGAATTTCGGCCCGCTCGATCTCCTCGAACTGAAGGCCGGGCTGCTCAACTATTCGGCCTGAGCAGCGTCCGCCGACCGTTCAGCGGCGGCCGCGGACGTCAAGGCCGCCGATATCCTGTCGAAGTTCGCCGTAGATCGCCTGCAGCGCCTTTTCCGTCGCCGCAGCGAACGCCGAGAATGAATCGTCGCCGGCCGGCTGTTCCCGCCGGTAGCGCTTCTGCAGGAGGACACCTTTCTCCCCACCCAGAGATACGTCGAGCGCGACGACCGCCCGCCCGTTGCTGCCGTCGAGCACCCGCTCGAACGCCACGATGCGCGCCTCGAGCGTCAGTCCGCCCCGGGGCAGCCCCCCGTCCATGCTGGCGAGCATGTGTTCCTTGACGGCCTGCGCCGGCGGATAGAGCCAGAGATGGTAATGGTACTGGCGCAGCTGTCGCGGATCGTCGGCCGGGGAGAATACGATCGGTCGCTCGGCATAGAGGCTATCGGCGCGAACGCTGCGCACTTCGAAAGGCGGCAGCGCGGCCGCCGTGCCGTCCGCCTGCAGGCGGTAGAAACGGTCGACCGGCGCCGGTGGTGCGCTGCCGCAGGCGGCAAGCAGCAGGACGACGGAAACGGCAAGGGCACGGGACAGCATTCTCATCTTTCATCTCCCCGGGCTTCGGCCGGCGGGCGGCTGCTGATCAGGCTGGACGGGTTTTCGCGAATCTGTCGGCTGAACTCGTTCATGTGACGACCGGCCGATTCGAGCTGGTAGAGGACACTGTCGGCACGTCGCAGCGAGGCTTCCAGTTCGCGGCCACTGCCATTGACGATGCTGCGTGAATCGCGAACCAGATCGTTTACCTCTTTCGTTACCGAGTGCAGCTCGCGCGACAGCTTGAGTGCGCTGGCGGATGCCTCGTCGGCGTTGCCGAGCAGGCTTTCCCAGCGCTTGCGGTTGTCTTCGCTGAAGAGCGACTCGACCCGCGTCGCCGTCGTATTGAGGCGGGCCATTGTCGTACGAAGGTCCTCCATCGCAGGCGGCAGGTTCTTCTCCATGCTGCTGCCGAGTGAATCGATCCGCCTCGAGACCTGCGCGAGCATCGGCTTCAGACCCGTCTCGGTCATTTCGCTGAGCTGGCCGGCCAGGGACGCCACGGATTCCATCAGATTCGCCCCGGCAACTCCGCGGATCTCGCCGCCGACGGCCAACATCTCCTTTGCACCGCCTTCCTTGATTTCCACCAGCGGTGCGCTGAGCAGGCCGGGGGCCGCGATCATCGCGCGGCTGTCGGCCGGAATGCCGACCGGCTTGCGCAGATTGAGCGCAACGCGATAACGCGTACGGCCTTCATGGGCGACCGGTTCGATGGCAGCGACGTTGCCGACCTCGTAGCCCTCGAAGGTCACCACGGAGCCGACCTTGATGCCGGCAACGTTGCCGAAGTGCGTCAGGTATTCGTCACCCTTGCCGCTCTGCCCGGTGACCCGATAGAGCCCGTAGAGCAGCACGCAGCCCATCGCCAGCACGAAGCTGCCAACGGCCAGATAGTTGATGTTGTCGCGTTTCACGGTTAGTTGATCTCCCGGGTGAGGCGTTCCATGTATTCATCGGCATCCACGCTGTCGTCGCGCGGCGTGCGGTCGAGCAGGGCGCGGATGCGCGGGTGCTCGCTGGCACGGACCGCCGCGGTCCTGTCGCTCATCAGGATGCGGCCATGGTCGAGCACGGTGATGCTGTCGGCGATCTTGAAGGCGCTCTCCAGTTCGTGGGTGACGACGACGATGGTCATGTTCATCGCATCGCGCAGCGTCAGGATCAGTTCGTCGAGTTCGGCCGAGGCGACCGGGTCGAGGCCCGCCGAGGGCTCGTCGAAAAAGAGCAGCTTCGGGTCCATGACGATGGCACGGGCGAGCGCGGCGCGCTTGATCATGCCGCCAGAGAGTTCCGATGGCATCAGGTCCTCGAAGCCGGCGAGGTTCACGACCTCGAGCTTCATGCGGCTCATGATGCGGATCGTGTTGTCGTCGAGCCGTGTGTGCTCGCGCAGCGGCAGTTCGACGTTCTCCCCGACCGTCATCGAATTGAACAGCGCCCCCCCCTGGAAGGCAACGCCCATGTTCTTGCGCAGATCGAACATCTCGTCGGCATTCATCTTCGTGATGTCCTTGCCGAGCAGCCTGATCGCGCCGGAGGTCGGCTGGTGCAGCCCGAGCAGGTGGCGCAGGAGGGTGCTCTTGCCGGAGCCGGAGCCGCCCATGACCACCATGATCTCGCCCTGTTTCGCACTGAAGTTGACGTGGTCGAGAATCATCCGCGTCCCGTAGTGGGTGACGAGGTCGGTGACTTCGATGGCGAGTTGATCAGCCACTTAGCGACTCGTCAGGAAAGTGAACACCATGTCGGCGAGGATGATGCCGATGCTGCCCAGGACGACCGCACGCGTTGTCGCACGTCCGACGCCCTCGGCGCCAGCCGTGACACCGAAGCCGTTGACGGCGCCGATCATGGTGATGACGACGGCGAAGATCAGGCTCTTGTAGACACCCTGCAGCACGTCGGCCGCCACCAGCGATTCGAAGGTGCGCGCGAAGAAGATCGGCAGCGGCAGCGACAGTTCGCCGGCGCAGTAAAGCGCACCGCCGAGCAGCGCCAGCAGGTCGGACATGATCGTCAGCGCCGGCAAGGTCAGCAGCATTGCGGCGAGGATCGGCGAGACGAGGTAGCGCACCGGGTTGATGCCGATCACCCGCAGTGCGTCGATCTCCTGCGAGATCGTCATCGTACCGATACGCGCGGCGATTGCCGACCCGGAACGGCCGGCGACGAAGATGCCGGTGATCAGCGGTGCGAATTCACGCGTCACCGAGA
>DAORCC010000050.1:0-4724 GCA_035345235.1 Azospira sp. | reverse complement strand
CGGCCGGCGACGAAGATGCCGGTGATCAGCGGTGCGAATTCACGCGTCACCGAGAGCGCGATGCCGAGCACGACCTGATCTTCGGCACCAAAGGTACGCAGCGTGTGGATGCCCTGAATGGCGAGCATCATGCCGGTGGCGAACGACGCCAGCCCGACGATCGGAACCGCATTCACGCCGGCGCTCATCGCTTCCTTGAATATGGCGGCCATGCGCACCGGTTGCCGGCGGCGGAAACCCGCCAGCAGCCAGTAGAAGGATTCGACCAGCAGCGCCGCAAGGTAGCCGGTTTCGCGTACGGCCTGCACCGAGCGCATGCCGACGCTGGTCACGAAGGAGGCGAGGCCCCCCGTCTTTTCAGCCACGGGCGAGGCGCTCCTCGAGGGAAGCGTGAATCGGGAACACCTTGTCCAGGCGAGCGAGCTTCAACACGCTCATTGCCGGGCCTGCCGGCGCGGCGAGACCGAATTCGAGCCCCTGCTTGCGCGCTGTCTGGTAGCCCTCGACGAGGCTGGCGACGCCGGAACTGTCCATGTAGCTGACGCCGGAAAGATCGACGAGCAGCGGTTTGCCGGCTTTCAGGCTGTCCAGGATCGATTGCCGTGCCTGCGGCGAAGAATGCAGATCGACGTCCCCCGAGAGCAGGATGACGCGGAAGGGCGGTGAGTCGCGTGTTTCGATGTTCATGGTGATTCTTTCCCCTGGCTGGTCGCCGCAGCGCCGGTCGTGTCGATTCTTTTGCCGAGCCGCAGTCGATTCTGCCAGCCGTCTCCCGGCAGCAGGTATGCCATTGTATCGGTGAGTTCACGAATGAAGTGCACACCCAGTCCGCCCGGGCGGAGATCGTCGAGCGCCCGTGGCTGCAGATCCTCGATACGTGCCGGGATGCCGTTGTCGCAGATCAGTGTGACCAGCTCGTCGCCGACCAGCCCGACCTCGATACGCAAGGCCTGCCCTTCGGCGAAATGGTAGGCGTGCTGGATCACGTTCATGCAGGCTTCGTTGACGGCGAGTACCCAGGCAGCGATCGTTTCCTCGTCGCACCCAGCCCCCAGGCAGGCCTGGCGAACGGCCGCGCGGATCTCTGTCAGCGCCGAGGTGTAGGCCGGATAGTCGCGGGCGAGAAGCGCTTGCATCGGAGGCAGTTCACCCGATCGCCAGCATCGTCAGGTCGTCGTGCAGTCGCTGTCCCCCCGCACTGCCCAGCAGCGCCTCGCTGACGGCAGCGAGTTGCGCTTCGGCGCCGCTGGCGGCATGCCGGTCGAGTAGCGTCTTGAGGCCGGCGACACCGAGCATGCCGGCGCCGGCCTTGCCTTCGGTTACGCCGTCGGTGAACACAAAGAGGCGGCCGCCGGCGAGCGTCAGCCGCTGCTGCACGAAGTCGATGCCGGCGACGACGCCGAGCGGCGGGCATTCGGCCTCGATCTCCCGGTAGCTGCCGTCGGTGGCGCGATAGAGCGGTGGTTGATGGCCAGCGTTGGCGAGGCAGATTTCGCCGCTGGCCGGGTCGAAGACTCCGGCGACCATCGTCACGAACATGCCGTTGCGCGCCGTTTCCGCGATCTCGTCATTGAGCGTCGCCAGCAGCGCCGCCATGTCGCTGCTTGTCTTGCCAAGGCAGCGGAAAAGGCTGATCGTCTTGGCCATCAGCATCGCCGCATTCATGCCCTTGCCGGAAACGTCACCCAAGCCCCACGCGATGCGGCCATCTGCCAGTGGGAAATAGTCGAAGAAATCGCCGGAAACTTCCATCGCCGGATAGTTCATGCCGCAGACCGGCAGGTCGTCACTGCCCGCCGCCGGCAACAGGCCGCGCTGGATTTCACGCGCCAGCTCGAGCTCGCGCCGGATGCGCTCCTGCTCGACCAGTGCCTCAGTCATCTGGGCATTGCTGATCGCGAGCGAGACCATGCCGGCGAGCGCCTGCAGCAGTTGCCGGTCGCTGTCGCCGAAGAGGCCGTCACCGGAGCGCTTGTTGATGACCTCCAGCGCGCCGAGCATGCGCGACTTCACCTTCAGGGGCGCGCACAGGATGGAACGGGTGCGGAACCCGGTCAGATCGTCCACGGCACCGGTGAAGCCGCTGTCCGAGGATGTGTCCCGCACCATCTGCACGCAATCGTCGCTGACCGTGCGACCGACGATGCCCTGTGTCGCGTCGATGGTGAGGCCCTCGATCGACACCGGGCCGGCGCAGGCGAGGCAGATCAGGTGTTCGCCCGCGTCATCGAGCAGGAAGATGGAGACTGCCTCCGTTTCCATGTAGGCCATGATCTGCCTGGTCGCGTTCGTCAGCGTCGCCTCCACCGCCGGCGAAGCGGCGAAATCCTGGCTGACGGTGGCAAGCAGCGTGAGCAGTTCGGGGCGCTGCGCCAGCTGATCCTGGGCTGCACGTGCCAGATCGCTGATGGGATCGTTCGCGTTTGTCATGCCGGCAATGATACGACTAGCGCAGCGCCTGCAGGAACTCGTTACGCAGCTGCTCCGAAGCCGCGAAGGATCCGGCGAATGCCTGCGTAACGACGCGCTCGTCGCCCCGACGATCTTCGCCGAGCAGGAGGCACAGCTGCTCGGCTTCAACGATGCAGGCACCGCCGGCAGCATGGCCGTGTGCGACGAGCGCGTCGGCGATGTCGCGCGTCATCCATTCCTGATAGGTGAAGCGGTGGCCGATGGCATCGACCATGCGGGCGATGCGGCCGAAGCCGTGCAGGCGACCTCCGGGAATGTAGGCGACGTGCGCGACGCCACGGAAGGGTACGAGGTGATGCGGGCAGACGCCATGAACGGCAATGCCGCGGATTACGACCATGTCGCTGCGTGCGTCGGGGAAGCCCTCGCCGAGCGCGTTGGCGGGATCGAGTTCGTAACCGCCAAGCAGGCGCTTCTGCCAGAGTTCTCGAACGCGCTGTGCCGTACGTCCCATGTGTGCAGTATCCGGCGCGATGCCGCAGGCCGCGAGCAGGTCGCCGACGGCGCGTTCGAACGCGGCCGGATCGAAATTGGCGGGGCGGGGAATGCCGATGCCGTTGTGCGTGCCGCCGGAGCAATGTGTGTCGTCAGCCGGTTCCATCGTTCGTTCCTTGTCGTGCACGCGAGTTTCCAGTCTAGCCGGTCCCGACCTTCCTTGCAGGACGACGCCACGGCGTATTGCCGAACTCCTCGACGAGGAAGTCGACCATCGCCTTCACTTTCGGCGCCAGGTGACGGCCGCTCGGGTAGGTGGCATAGAGCGGCACCGGTTCTGCATGGTGCCAGTCGGTGAGGATCGGCACCAGTTCACCGCGGGCAATTGCGTCGCCGACGATGATGTCGGTCAAACGCGTGATGCCGACGCCGGCGACAGCCAGTTGCAGCACCGTCTCCGCCGTATTGGCGACGACGTTGCCGCCGACATGGACGACGCGGATGCCCTCGTCGGTATCGAAGGGCCAGCGGCGAAGGGCTGGCAGGCTGGTGATCCACAGGCAGTTGTGCTGCTGCAGATCATCTGGCGTGCGCGGCGTGCCGCGGCGCTCCAGATAGTCAGGCGCCGCGCAGATGACGCGCTGCAGGTTGCAGATGCGGCGCGCGACCATCGACGATTCGTCGAGCGGGCCGATGCGGATCGCCAGGTCGATGCCGTCTTCCATTGGCGACAGCGGCGTATCGCTGATCGTGATGTCGAGGTGGATGTCCGGATACCGGGCGAGAAAGCGCGGCATCGCCGGTGCCAGCTGGTGCATGCCGAAGGCCGAGCCGCTGTGCAGGCGCAGGGTGCCACGAGGACTGGCCGCAGATTCGCTGACTTCGGCCTCGGCTTCGTCCATTGCCGAGAGGATGCGCTGCGCGCGGTTGTAGAACGTTTCCCCTTCAGGGGTCAGCTGCAGGCGGCGTGTCGTCCGGTGCAGCAGGCGGGCGCCGAGGCGGTCTTCCAGGCGCGAGACGAGTTTCGAAAGCGCGGAGGGCGTCAGGCCAAGCGTGCGTGCAGCAGCCGAAAAGCCCCCGTTCTCGACGGCGGTCACGAAGGCGGTCATCTCGGCAGCACGATCCATAGCTTGATTATGGATGAATATTCACAAATATTGTTCCGATTTGATGGATTGTTGTTCAATAGATGTGCAATTAAAGTGCGAAGCCATGCAGTGTTGCACTGCGACATGTGGAAAATAGGAGTTGCATCATGGAACAGATCGATATCGCCGCCATCGAACGCCGCGCCCGCCAGCTGCGTGCCGAGGAAATCCGTCGCATCGAAGGGCTCTTCGCCGAACGCCTGTGCGTCACCGGTCGCCTCGCTGCCGCCTCGCTGTTCTCCGGTTTGTTGGCACTGGCCGAGTTGCTGCGCCCGATGTTCTCCTGGAATCCTCAGGACCGAGTTGCCCCGACCCGCTCCTCCCGTCCGAAAATCGCGCTGCACGTCCGCCTGAACCGTGCCGTTCGCGCGCTGTTCGCATGGAATCCGGAAGTGCATCACCACCTGTAACGATTAGGCAACTCTACCCAGTCGCACGGGGGGATGCCGGCTAGAATCAGGAAGTTTACGATTTCGCCGGAGCCTCCCGTGACTTCTTTCAGCACCGCGTCTCCCCGCCCCGCCCCCCGCTACACCTGCGCCGAGGAAATCGCCAACGGCGTGACTCATGGCATCGGCGCCCTGCTGGCGATCGCCGGTCTCGCCGTGATGACGGCCTATGCCTCGCTGCACGGCGATGCCTGGCATATCGTCGCGTGCAGCATCTTCG
>DAORCC010000049.1:0-14787 GCA_035345235.1 Azospira sp. | reverse complement strand
GACGCTTACGATCGGGGCCTGCTCGACGCGGCGACCGAGGTCGAGGAGCAGATGATCCAGACGCCGGGCGTGATTCCGAGCGAGTTGCCATCGCACGCCCAGCGCGTATTGCTCGTTGAACCGGCCGATCGCGTTTATTTCCGGATTCAATCGCGGGACGGCCGCAGGATTGCGGGATCGGAAGTATTGCCACTGCCGGCAACGCTCCCTGTGACCGGCAGCGAGGTTTTTTACGATCGACGCGTCGGGACGTACCCGGTACGCGTCGTGGCTCTTGGCGCCGACGAGGGGGCAACGATTCTCGTTGCCGCAACGCTGGTCAAGCGGGACAGCATGATCCGGGGGTTCGTTACCAGCATGTTGCTTCCCGGCATCGCACTGCTCTCCGGCTCCTTCATTTTCATCTGGGTAGGCCTGCGCACGGTCCTGGCGCCGCTCGACGAACTGCGCCAGCAACTGGCCCTGCGCTCGCCAACCGATCTGAGCCCGATCGACGTCCAGAGCGCGCCGCGCGAGTTGCAGCCGGTGCTCGACGAAATCAATGAACTGCTTGTCCGGCTCGGAGAGTCGATCGAAACGCAGCGGCATTTCGTATCCGAAGCGGCGCACCAGTTGCGCACCCCGATCGCGGCGCTGCAGGCACAAGTCGAATCGGCCGTCCATGAAGCTGCTCCCGAAGAACGCCAGCGACTGGGGCGCATCCTGGCGGCAGCCCACCGCCTCGCCCACCTGGTCCGCCAGTTGCTGGCGCTCGCCCGCGCCGAGCCTGCCGGGCTGGCTACGAGTGCATCGCTTGATCTGGCGGCCCTTATCCGCACGCGTGTGGAGTTCTGGCTGCCAGCAACGATCGCCCGGGACATCGATCTCGGCTTTGAACTGGACAGCGCATCGATTGCGGGTACGCCGCTGCTGATTGAGGAACTGCTGGGAAATCTGGTCGACAATGCGCTGGCCTACACCCCCCGCGGAGGCCGGGTCACGATCCGTTGCGGCCGTGATGGAAGCGAGGCGTTCCTGCAGGTGGAGGACAGCGGCCCGGGTATTCCGCCCGATCAGCGAGAGCATGTCTTCGAACGCTTCGTTCGTCTCTCTGAAGATACCTCGGGGGGCTGCGGGCTCGGCCTCGCCATCGTCCGCCGGATTGCGACCCAGCATGGCGCAACGATCCGGATCGACGACGCTGACAGCGGCGGGACCCGCGTCGAAGTGCGCTTCCCGGCGACCTAACGCGAAGCTCAGATTCCCGGTTTTTTCCTGCCGACGAGGCGTATGCCGGCCATGACGTAACCGGACATCGCATACAGGACGAAAAAGCCGAAAAGGGTCACCTCCGGTTTCAGCGCCATCAAGGCGAAGCCCAGCGCGAGTGCGGCCACCGCGAAGAAAGGCACGCTCTTGCGCAGGTTGATGTCCTTGAAGCTGTAGAAACGGACATTCGTCACCATCGTGATGCCGGCAAAGATCGTGGTGGCAGCGGCAAGCAGCGGAAACGCATCACCGCCGTAACCACTGTCGATGGCGACCCAGATGAAGCCGGCAACCAGCGCGGCAGCCGCCGGGCTGGGCAAGCCCTGGAAATAACGCTTGTCCATCACTTCCAGCGTGGTGTTGAAGCGGGCCAGCCGCAGGGCCGCGCCGGCGCAGTAGATGAAGGCAGCGATCCAGCCAAGCCGGCCAAGATCCTTGAGCGCCCATTCGTACATCACCAGCGACGGAGCGGCACCAAAGGAAACCATGTCGGACAGCGAATCGTATTCGGCGCCAAAGGCCGACTGCGTGCGCGTCAGGCGGGCAACACGGCCGTCGAGCCCGTCCAGCACCATGGCGATGAAGATCGCCACTGCTGCACGTTCGAAACTGCCCTGCATCGCCATCACGATGGCGTAGAAACCCGAGAACAGTGCTGCCGTCGTGAACAGGTTGGGCAGGATGTAGATGCCCTTGCGGCGCAGTTCCGGGTTGAAGATCGCTTTGCGGGGAAGCTTGGGATCCGGCATAGGTCGTTCGATCAGGTGCGCGAACGCACCGTTTCAGCAAGAAAGTGGCGAAAGGATACCTTTTCGCGGGGCCAAAGGAAACTCGCCCGGCATGCATGCGCAAACCGGGCGAGCATCGTTCAGCAAGAACGGTAGCGACTTAGTTCTTCGACTGGTCGACCAGCTTGTTCTTCTTGATCCACGGCATCATGTCGCGCAGCTTCTCGCCAACCGTCTCGATCGGGTGAGCAGCCGTCAGACGGCGACGCGCGGTCATCGACGGGTAGTTGGTACGGCCCTCGAGGATGAACATCTTGGCGTACTCGCCGGTCTGGATGCGCTTGAGAGCGTTACGCATGGCGTAGCGCGACTCTTCGTTGATGACTTCCGGACCCGTCACGTACTCGCCGTATTCGGCGTTGTTCGAGATCGAGTAGTTCATGTTGGCGATGCCGCCCTCGTACATCAGGTCGACGATCAGCTTCAGCTCGTGCAGGCACTCGAAGTAGGCCATTTCCGGGGCGTAGCCGGCTTCGACCAGGGTCTCGAAGCCCATCTTGACCAGCTCGACGGCGCCGCCGCAGAGCACGGCCTGCTCGCCGAAGAGGTCGGTCTCGGTCTCTTCACGGAAGTTGGTCTCGATCACGCCGCCCTTGGTGCCGCCGTTGGCAGCGGCGTACGACAGGGCGATGTCCTTGGCCTTCTTCGACACGTCCTGATGCACGGCGATCAGCGACGGCACGCCGCCACCCTTCAGGTACTCGGAGCGCACGGTGTGGCCCGGGCCCTTCGGCGCGACCATGATCACGTCGAGGTCGGCACGCGGCACGACCTGGTTGTAATGCACGTTGAAGCCGTGGGCGAAGGCCAGCGCGGCGCCCTTCTTGATGTTCGGTTCGACGTCGTTGTAATAGACGGCCGGGATGTTCTCGTCCGGCAGGAGGATCATGACGACATCGGCGCCCTTGACGGCCTTGGCGACTTCCTCGACCTTGAGACCGGCCTTCTCGGCCTTCGACCACGAAGCACCGCCCTTGCGCAGGCCGACGGTGACCTTGCAGCCGGAATCCTTGAGGTTCTGGGCGTGAGCGTGGCCCTGCGAGCCGTAGCCAACGATGGTGACCTTCTTGCCCTTGATCAGGGAGAGGTCGGCGTCCTTGTCGTAATAGACTTTCATGGGAGTCCTTTCAGTGGATCTATCTGGGTTCAAACTTTGAGGATGCGGTCGCCACGACCAATGCCGCTGACGCCGGTACGAACGGTTTCGAGGATCAGGCCGGTGTCGATGGCGCTGATGAACGAATCGAGCTTGCTGCTGGAGCCGGTGAGTTCGACGACGTAGGTCGAGTCGGTGACGTCGATGATGCGACCACGGAAGATGTCGGCCATGCGCTTCATCTCCTCGCGATCCTTGCCGGTGGCGCGGACCTTGATGAGCATGAGCTCGCGCTCGATATGCGCGGCTTCCGAGAGATCGACGACCTTGACCACGTCGACCAGCTTGTTGAGTTGTTTGGTGATCTGCTCGAGCACTTCTTCGGAGCCCGTGGTAACAATGGTCATGCGCGAGAGGGATGCATCCTCGGTCGGCGCGACGGTCAGGGTTTCGATGTTGTAGCCGCGAGCGGAAAAGAGGCCGGAAACACGCGACAGGGCACCGGCTTCGTTCTCGATCAGGATGGAAATGATGTGACGCATTTTCTCGTTCTCCGCGCTTACAGGTCTTCGGCCAGGATCATGTCGGTCAGGCCCTTGCCGGCTGCCACCATCGGGAAGACATTGGCTTCGCGGTTGGTCTGGAAATCGATGAAGACCAACTCATCCTTGTGGTCGATGAAGGCCTTCCTGAGTGCGGGCTCCACATCTTCGGGCTTTTCGACGCGGATGCCGACGTGGCCATAGGCCTCGGCCAGCTTCACGAAGTCCGGGAGCGAATCCATGTAGGAACCCGAGTAGCGGCTCTCGTAGAACATCTCCTGCCACTGACGGACCATGCCCAGATAGCGGTTGTTGAGGCTGATAATCTTGAGCGGCAGACGGAACTGCTTGGCGGTCGACAGTTCCTGGATGCACATCTGGATCGACCCTTCACCGGTGACGACGGCAACAGTCGCATCCGGGTTGGCGAACTGCGCACCCATCGCGTACGGCAGGCCGACGCCCATGGTGCCGAGGCCGCCGGAGTTGAGCCAGCGACGCGGCTCGGCAAACGGGTAGTACTGCGCCGCCCACATCTGGTGCTGGCCGACGTCGGAACAGACGATGGCCTCCCCCTTGGTGATTTCGTAGAGCTTCTGGACGACGTACTGCGGCATGATGAGGTCGTCGCCCTGCTTGAAGTTCAGGCACTGCTTGGCGCGCCATTCTTCAATACGCTTCCACCAGGCAGCGGTCTGCGCCGCATCCGGCTTGCTGCCTTCGAGCAGCTTGAGCATTTCCTCGAGCACGTCCGGTACGTTGCCGACGATCGGGACATCGACCTTGACGCGCTTGGAGATCGAAGACGGATCGATGTCGATGTGGATGACCTTGCGCGGTTCTTCAGCAAAGTTCTCCGGATTGCCGACGACGCGGTCATCGAAGCGCGCACCGATGGCGAGAATCACGTCGGCGTAGTGCATCGCCATGTTGGCCTCGACCGTACCGTGCATGCCGAGCATGCCGAGGTTCTGCGGGTCGGTACCGCTGAAGGCACCGAGGCCCATCAGCGTGTTGGTGACCGGAAAGCCGAGGTGATGTGCAAGCTTGCGCACCTTGTCGGACGCGTCCGACAACACCGCACCACCACCGACATAGATGATCGGGCGTTTGGCGGTCGACAGCAACTGGACAGCCTTCTTGATCTGCCCCAGATGGCCCTTGACCACCGGATTGTAGGATCGCATCTGCACGGTCTGCGGATACTCGAACTCGCAGGTGTGCGCCGTGATGTCCTTCGGGATGTCGACCACGACCGGGCCGGGACGGCCAGTTCTGGCGATATGGAAGGCCTTCTTCATCGTATCCGCCAGCTCGCGGACATCCTTGACCAGGAAGTTGTGCTTGACGCACGGACGGGTGATCCCGACCGTATCGACTTCCTGGAAGGCGTCGAGGCCGATTGCCGGCGTCGGAACCTGACCGGAGAGGACGACGATGGGGATCGAATCCATGTAGGCCGTGGCAATACCGGTCACGGCATTGGTGGCCCCCGGACCGGAAGTCACCAGTGCGACGCCCACCTTGTCCGAGGAACGCGCATAGCCATCAGCGGCATGCACGGCCGCCTGTTCATGGCGCACCAGAATGTGCTTGATCTGGTCCTGCTTGAACAGCTCATCATAGATGTGCAGGACGGATCCACCCGGGTAGCCGAACATGACTTCGACCTTTTCTTCCTGCAGGCACCTGATTACAATCTCCGCGCCGGTCATCTTCATCTGGTTCCGCCTTACCAACCTGGTTCTCGAAAAACGTATAACCTTATCGGTAAGGCACCGATTGGTCAAGGCTTGCGGCCTGCCGCAAGCCCTCCAGCCCCCTGATTTTCCGAAGGAAGCATCCTGGCGACACCTCGCGAACTGTCGGACTTTCTCGCATCCGTCGAACGCCGTGCGTTTCGACAGGCAGCCTATGCCCTGCGCGACGAGGAGGCAGCACTCGACGTCGTCCAGGACTCGATGATGAAGCTCGCCGAGAAATACGGCGACCGGCCCGTCGAAGAGTTTCCGATGCTGTTCCAGCGCATCCTGCAGAATGGCGTGCGCGACCACTATCGCCGGACCAAGGTGCGCTCGACCTGGACAACGCTGTTCTCGACGCTGACCGGGAAGGATGATGACGAGGATCGCGATTTCCTGGAAAACCTCGAGGTCGAGAACGCCTCAAAGCTGGCCAATACGCCGCACGGGCAGCTCGAACAGGCGCAGGTACTTTCCGTCATCGAGGCCGAAATCGCCAAGCTGCCGCCACGTCAACGGGAAGCCTTCCTCATGCGTTACTGGGAAGACATGGACGTCGCCGAGACAGCTCTGGCCATGGGCTGTTCGGAAGGCAGCGTCAAGACACACTGCTCGCGGGCCACGCATGCCCTGGCGAGTGCGCTGAAAGCAAAGGGAATTTCCTTATGAACGAACTCCATTTTGCCTTTCGGGTCCGGCAGCACCTGAACCAAAGCCTGCAACAGATCGACGATGACAAGCTTGCTCGCCTGAAGGCCGCGCGCGAGGCTGCGCTGTCCGCCCAGAAAGCGCCGGCGACGGTTCCGGCGCTCGCCAGCGCTGGCCATTACCTGCGCTTCAATTTCGACAGCCGCGGCCTCCGCTTTTCGCTCGCTGCACTGGCACTGGTGCTTGCTGCTGCACTGTACGTGCACTGGCAGGGCGACAAACTGATCGCGGAGCTCTCCGACATCGACAGTGCACTGCTGTCCGACGATGTTCCGATGGAAGCGCTGGTAGACAAGGATTTCAACGAATGGCTAAAAAACTCGCAGGAGCGCTGATCGCGGCCCTGTGTATCGGCGCCGCGGCTCACGCCACCCCGACCAGCACGGCGGTCATCGCGACACCGCCGCAACCCTCCTGGGCCAGTCTAAGTGTCGAGCAAAAGACGATCCTCTCGCCTCTGGGCAACGAGTGGGAAAGACTCGACAACACTCGCCGCAAGAAATGGCTGGCCATCGCCGAGCGCTACAAGCGGATGACACCGACCGAGCAGGCAAGGCTTCAGGACAAGATGCGCGACTGGGCGATGCTGTCTCCGGAGCAGCGCCTTGCCGCCAGGGAGCGCTTCAAGGAATTCAACCAGTTGCCGCCGGAAGAGCGGGAAAACGTCAAGCAGAAGTGGCAGGAATACCGGCAACAGAAGGACGACGAGCAACGCCGCAAGGTTGAGCCGGCGGGTGGTGACACGGTGCCGGCAAACCCGGCCCAGGAGGCTGGCAAGTGAGCGCACCTCCGACCCCGACCGCAATACCGGCGAGCACCCTTTCAGCCAGTTTTCTCCGCCGTCTCGCCTCGATGTTCTACGAGAGCCTTCTCGTAACGGCGGTACTGATTTTCGGCTGGATATTTCCGCACATCCTGCTTGCCGCCTTCGCGCAGGCAAAGGCACCTGCCTGGCTGATCCAGGCGCACCTCTTCCTGCTCCTGCTGCTCTATTTCGCCTGGTTCTGGCTACATGGTGGTCAGACGCTGGCGATGAAAACCTGGAAGATCCGTGTCGCCAACGCCGACGGCGGGCCCGTGCGACCTGCACAGGCCGTGCTTCGCTACATGGCCGCCTGGTTCAGCCTGGGCGTCGCGGGCATCGGCATTCTCTGGGCACTCGTCGATCGTGACGGCCAGTTCCTGCATGATCGCATCGCCGGAACGCGCCTCATCAGCCAGCACTGATCAGCGCCGTTCAACCCACCAGATCATTATTGCGGCGGCGGCCATGAACATCAGCGATGGCGCCGCAGCACTGGTCAGCGGCGGCCAGCTGTTGATTGCACCGAGGTTGGAGAAAAGGCCGTTCAGCATGTGGAAAAGCACACCGATCATGACGCCGGCAAAGATCTTCAGGCTCACGCCGGCCACCCGGTTGTGGGTGTAGCCGAACGGTAGCGCCAGCGCGATCATTACCAGCACCGCCAGCGGATAGATCGCCTTTTTCCAGAGCGCGATCTCGTAACGCTGGGTCTTCTGCTTGTTGTCCTTGAGATGCTTGATATACGAGGTCAGGTGGAGCAGCGACATGGCCTCCGGGCGCACCAGCAGTACGCCGAGAATGTCCGGGTTCAACGCCGATTTCCAGAGCACTTCAGGTTGATTGCGAACGCTGCCACGCGTACCAACCACCTCGGTGCTGACCACGTTCTTCAGCTTCCACTCCGCCGATTGCAGGTATTCGCCCGCCTCTGCCTCGCGCACGGCCACCAGTTCGGCATTCTTGTTGAATTCATAGATGCGGATGCTGCGCAGCTGGCCATCCGGTGTCACCTGACGGACGTTGATGAAGTTCATGTCGTCCTTCACCCAGAGCCCCGTACGAAAATCTGCGGAAACCAGCTTGCCGATCGCCGTCAGCCGGACCTGCTTGGCGACCTTTTCGAGCGGCGGCGCGATCACTTCGCCGGTAATCAGGGTCAGTACCGCAAAAACGCCGGCGATCTGCAGCAAGGTCTTCAGCAAGCCGCCGGTCGACAGCCCGGATGCACGCAGGACCGTGATCTCGGAATGGCGCGCCAGCGTCGACAACGCATAGAGCGCACCGATCAGCATCGCAATCGGCATCAGTTCGTAGATGCGGGCCGGGATACGCAGCGCGATGAAGGCGAGCGCATGCTGGATCTTGTATCCCCCCTTGCCTACATCGCGCAGTTCGCCAATCAGGTCGAAGAAGCTGAACAGGGCGATGAAGGCGACCAGCACCAGCAGGACGGCGGCCGCCACTTCCTTCGCGATGTAGCGCTTGTAGAGCATCATCGGCGCATCCTCAGGAAGGAAAAGACCATGATGCGCCGGGCAAAGAGCAACGGTAGCGCCACCAGCATCACCAGGTGAACGGAAACCAGGCCGACAGCGAAGGAAATGCGTCCCTGCGCAACCCATGCCTGGGTCATCGTCAGGACATTGCTGTAGATCATGTAAACAAGCAGGGCGAGGATCATGTTCGCCGAGCGCCCGGCTCGCGGGTTCACGAACGAGAGCGGGATCGCCAGCAGGGCGAGCACCACGGCCGAAATCGGCACATTGATGCGCCAGAGCAATTCGGCGCGATCACGGCGATCCTGGGACCGCATCAGATCGAGCGTCCTCTCCGCCGCGACCGTTTTCTCGATGCCGCGTGCCTCCCGCGTCTCAACCCGCAGCGAGTAGGCATCGAACTCCATGATGCGGAATTCCGGCGTGCCGGGTACCACCTCGTAACGACGCCCCTTCTCCAGCACCATGAACCGGTCACCGTTTTCCGCGGTTTCCTGATAGCCCTTGCTGGCCATCGTCACGCCCAGCTTGCCGTGCTGGACGGCACTGATGAAGACATTGCGCACCGAGGTTTCGTCCTCGGATATCGCCTCGACGAAGACAACGCGGTCGGTCGATGCCGCCTCCTTGAAGCTGCCCGGGGCGACCTGCGAGGCGTCGCTGCGGACCGTGATCTGCTGCTTGAATTCGGCGCTCATTCGGTGCGCCCACGGAGAAAGCACCAGCGTCAGAACGGCGATGGCGAGAACCAGTGGCGCACCAAAGACCAGGACAGGACGGACCCACTTGGTGAGCGAGACTCCGGAGGAAAACCAGACGACCATCTCGGAATCCCGGTAGGCGCGCGACAAGGACAGCAAAACTGCAACAAACAGGGTCAATGCGAGCAAATAGGCGGAATAGTTCAGCGCAGCGAAGCCGAGCAGCGCCAAAACAGCTTCCGAAGCCACACGACCCGCTGCGGCATCGCCCAACAGGCGGATGGCCTGAATCGACACCATGATGGCAAAAAGGGCGACGAAGACGCCTGCGGCAGAATGTGCGAATTCGCGCCGAACGGCGCGCTGGAAGACCATGCTTTGACTTATGCGAAAAGCTGCGGTGATAATCAGGTTTTTGCAAAAACCCGGCCTAAAGGAGCGGCAAGTGGAATTTAGCATAAAAAGCGGAAGTCCGGAGAAGCAGCGCAGCGCCTGCGTCGTCGTCGGCGTCTTCGAACCGCGCAAGCTGAGCCTGCCCGGGGAACTTCTCGACAACGCTGCTCGCAGCCACATCTCCGACATCATTCGCCGCGGTGACATGGAGGGCAAAGCCGGCTCGACGCTGCTCCTGCACAATGTCCCTGGCACCCTCTGCGACCGCGTGTTGCTGGTGGGCCTCGGCAAGGAAAAGGAATTCCGCGAAAAGGAGTTCTGTCAGGCGATCCGGGTCGCCGTGAAGACACTCAACGAAACCGGGGCCTTCGACGGTACCGTCTTCCTGACCGAGATTCCGGTGAAAAAGCGCAGTGTCGGTTGGCGTATCCGCCAGGCGACAGTGATCGCGCAGGAAACCACCTACCGCTTCGACCAGTTCAAGAGCAAGAAGGACGAAGTGCGGCGACCGCTGCGCAAGCTGACCTTCGCCGTCGAGCGCCGCAACGAGCTGGCACCGGCTGAGGAGGCACTGCAGCAGGGTCTGGCCATCGCCGAGGGCATGGCGCTGGCAAAGAATCTGGGCAACCTGCCGGGCAACGTGTGCACCCCGGCCCATCTCGCCGAAACGGCGCAGAAGATCGCCCTGGAACACAGCCTCGACTGTCAGGTGCTCGAACGTGCCGACATGGAGTCGCTCGGCATGGGCTCGCTGCTCTCCGTCGCAAAAGGCTCGGTGCAGGCACCCAAGTTGATTGTGCTGCAGCACAAGGGCGGCAAGGCCGGCGACAAGCCGGTCGTGCTCGTCGGCAAGGGCATCACCTTCGACACCGGCGGCATTTCGCTGAAACCCGGCCCCGAGATGGACGAGATGAAGTTCGACATGTGCGGCGCGGCGAGTGTGCTCGGCACGATCAAGGCCGCCGCGCTGATGCAGCTGCCGCTCAACCTGACCGTCGTCGTACCGGCCGCCGAGAACATGCCCGGCGGTGGTGCCAGCAAGCCGGGCGACATTGTCACCTCGATGTCCGGCCAGACCATCGAGATACTCAACACCGATGCCGAAGGCCGCCTGATCCTGTGTGATGCGCTGACCTACGCCGAGCGCTTCGAGCCGGATGTCGTCGTTGACGTCGCCACGCTCACCGGTGCCTGCGTGATCGCCCTTGGCCATGTCGCCAGCGGTCTCTTCGCCAACAAGGACGGTCTCGCCCGCGAACTGCTCGACGCTGGCGACGAAGCCAACGATCGCGCCTGGCACCTGCCGCTGTGGGACGACTACCAGGAGCAGCTGAAGAGCAACTTCGCCGACATGGCCAACATCGGTGGCCGTGCCGCCGGCTCGGTCACCGCCGCCTGTTTCCTGTCGCGCTACACGAAGAAGTATGACTGGGCGCACCTCGACATCGCCGGCACGGCCTGGAAATCGGGCGGCGACAAGGGCGCCACAGGGCGCCCCGTGCCACTGCTGACGCACTTCCTGCTGGCCCGCGCCGGGAAGCTGAATTGACCCAGATCTTCTTCTACCACGGCGCCGCCGACCGCATTGCTGCAGCGGCCGGGCTGATCGCCAGGGCTTGTGCGCAGAAGAAGCCGCTGCTCGTCTTCGCCCCCGATCCCGCCATAGCCGGCGCCCTTGACCGCGCATTATGGGTCAGCAATCCGCTTGGCTTCGTGCCGCATGTGCGCGCCGACTCGCCGCTGGCCGCCGAAACGCCGGTCATCATCGCTGACTCGCTCGAGCAACTGCCGCAGGACGAGCGCCTGTTGAATCTCTCCGGCGAGGTACCGCCCGGTTTTTCGCGCTTCAACAGCCTGATCGAGGTCGTCAGCGAAGAGCCCGAGGTGCGGCAACCGGCACGCGAGCGCTTCAAGTTCTACAAGGACCGCGGCTACGAAATCCAGACGCTCGACCTCGCGGGGAAAGCCTGATGAGCGCTGACGACATCGTCTCGCGGGCTGATTCGCTGATGCGCCGTCGGCGTGCCTTCGTCGCCACACCACCCGCAGAACCTGAACTCGAGGAAATTGATATCCCGCTGCTTGTCGATGAAGCTGCCGCAGCGGATGACGAGGATATCCCGGTCCTGACCGAGGAAGTATTTCCCGACACCCCGACCACAACCGTCCCGCGCGACAAGTTCGACGAGAAACTGGCCAGCCGGCTGGCATCCGAATTCGCCCATTCGCTCGAACGTCGCCTTGCCGCCGAACTGCCGACGCTGGTTGAAGCCAGTCTCGCCGTACTCGAGGCCGACCTGCGCCGCGGCATCCTTGACATTGCCAACGACGCAATCAAGGATTTCGTCGCCCGTCGCGAACAGCTCCGGCTACCACTCGACGAACCGGAAACCGGCGAAAAGTAGGCACCCGGAGTCGCCGGCGCGGTCTGCCGATCCGGTATAATTGCCGGTTTCCCAAGCATTTTCCCTCTATCCCCTATGGAACTGGCCAAGAGTTTTGAGCCGGCGGACATCGAGCGCCGCTGGTACCCGCAATGGGAAGAGAACGGCTATTTCAAGGCCGGCCTCAACACCGCAAACCAGAACGCCTTCTGCATCCTGCTGCCGCCGCCGAACGTCACCGGCACGCTGCACATGGGCCACGGCTTCAACCAGGCGATCATGGACGCGCTCACCCGCTACTACCGGATGAGCGGCCACAACACGCTGTGGCAACCGGGCACTGACCATGCCGGCATCGCGACGCAGATCGTCGTCGAACGCCAGCTCGACGCGCAGGGCATCTCGCGCCACGACCTCGGCCGCGAGAAGTTCCTCGAAAAGGTCTGGGAGTGGAAGGAATACTCGGGCAACACCATCACCAAGCAGATGCGCCGTCTCGGTACCTCGCCGGACTGGACGCGCGAACGCTTTACGATGGATGCCGGCCTCTCGAAGATCGTCACCGAGACCTTCGTCCGCCTCTACAACGAGGGCCTGATCTACCGCGGCAAGCGCCTGGTGAACTGGGACCCGAAGCTGCACACGGCCGTTTCCGACCTGGAAGTGGTGAGCGAGGAGGAAGACGGCTTCCTCTGGCACATCCGCTACCCGCTGGCCGATGGCTCGGGCAGCCTGACGGTGGCGACAACGCGTCCGGAAACCATGCTCGGCGACACCGCCGTGATGGTGCATCCGGAAGACACGCGCTACCAGCACATGATCGGCAAGACGGTGAAGCTGCCGCTGTGCGACCGAGAGATCCCGATCATCGCCGACAGCTACGTCGACCTCGAGTTCGGCACCGGCTGCGTCAAGGTCACGCCGGCGCACGACTTCAACGACTACGCGGTCGGTCAGCGCCATAGCCTCCCGATCATCTCGATCCTGACGCTGGATGCGAAGATCAACGACCACGCGCCGGCAAAGTATCGCGGCATGGATCGCTTCGACGCGCGCAAGGCCGTCGTCGCCGACCTCGAAGCCCTCGGCGTACTGGAGAAGACCGACAAGCACAAGCTCAAGGTGCCGCGCGGTGACCGCACCGGCGTCGTCATCGAGCCGATGCTGACCGACCAGTGGTTTGTCGCCATGAGCAAACCGGGCGCTGACGGCAAGAGCATCACCGAGAAGGCCCTCGACGTGGTGGCCACGGGCGAAATCAAGTTCGTGCCGGAGAACTGGGTCAACACCTACAACCAGTGGCTGAACAACATCCAGGACTGGTGCATCTCGCGCCAGCTGTGGTGGGGCCACCAGATCCCGGCCTGGTACGGCATCAATGGCGAAGTCTTCGTCGCGCACAGCGAGGAAGAAGCCCGTTCAATGGCCGACAAGGCCGACTACGCCGGCCCGCTGACGCGCGACCCGGACGTGCTCGATACCTGGTACTCCTCGGCGCTGTGGCCGTTCTCGACGCTGGACTGGACGCCGGAGTGGCCGGCCAAGTCGAACGCGGCGCTCGACCTTTACCTGCCGTCGACGGTACTCGTCACCGGCTTTGACATCATCTTCTTCTGGGTGGCGCGCATGGTCATGATGACCAAGCACATCACCGGCAAGATCCCGTTCAAGCACGTCTATGTGCACGGCCTGATCCGCGACGCGGAAGGCCAGAAGATGTCGAAGTCGAAGGGCAACGTGCTCGACCCGATCGACCTGATCGATGGCATCGGTATCGAGGATCTGGTGAAGAAGCGCACCACCGGCCTGATGAACCCGAAGCAAGCCGAGCAGATCGAGAAGCGCACGCGCAAGGAGTTCCCGAACGGCATCCAGGCTTTCGGCACCGACGCCCTGCGCTTCACCTTCCTCTCGCTCGCCAGCCCCGGCCGCGACATCAAGTTCGACCTCTCGCGCTGCGAGGGCTACCGCAACTTCTGCAACAAGCTGTGGAACGCCACGCGCTTCGTGCTGATGAACATCGAGGGCCACGACCTGGCGCTCGGTCATCAGCAGGGCGCAGGCGGCGCCTGCTCGGCGCCGGCCGGCGGTGATGCGAAGCTCGACTTCGGCTTTGCCGACCGCTGGATCGTCAGCCGCCTGCAGCGCACCGAAGCCGAGGTGGCGAAGCACTTCGCCGACTACCGCTTCGACCTGCTCGCCCGCGAGATCTACGAATTCGTCTGGGACGAATTCTGCGACTGGTATCTGGAACTGGCCAAGGTGCGCATGCAGACTGGCAGCGAGGCCGAGGCCCGCGGGACGCGCCGCACACTCGCCCGCGTGCTGGAGACGGTGCTGCGCCTCGCCCATCCGCTGATCCCGTTCATCACCGAGGAGCTGTGGCAGGTCGTCGCCCCGATCGCCGGCCGCAAGTCGCACGAGTCGATCATGCAGGCGCCCTATCCGGTTGCCCAGCTGGAACGCATCGACGAGGCCAGCGAGGCGAAGGTCAAGCTGCTCAAGGAAATCGTCTACGCCTGCCGCAACCTGCGTGGCGAAATGAACATCTCGCCAGCACAGAAGTTGCCGCTGATCGCCGCCGGCGACGCCGGGACGCTGCAGGCCTTCGCCCCCTACATCGCCGGTCTCGCGAAGCTCTCCGAGGTGCAGATCGTCGCCGACATTCCGGCCGATGAGGCGGCGCCGGTCGCCGTCGTCGGCGAGTTCCGGGTGATGCTGAAGGTCGAGATCGACGTTGCCGCCGAGCGTGAGCGCCTGACCAAGGAGATCGCCCGCCTCGAAGGCGAGATCACCAAGGCGAATGCAAAGCTCGCCAACGAAAGTTTCGTCGCCCGCGCGCCGGCCGCCGTGGTCGAGCAGGAGAAGAAGCGTGTTGCCGGTT
>DAORCC010000048.1:0-14909 GCA_035345235.1 Azospira sp. | reverse complement strand
CTGATCATGGAAGACATCCTCGTCGTCAAGGATTCGGTGAAGGCGGCCTGAGACCATGGCCGAACGCTGGATCCTGCAGTTCTGCCATTCGCACTACGGCCCCTTCGCCGACGTTGCGCGCCAGTATGCGGCGCTGTTCAAGGGGTCGCCGTACAAGGTGCTCACCGTCTATCTGACCGGCGAGCCAAGCGAGGCCGTGCAGCAGGTGTCGGCGTCCGATGAGGTGATCTTCCTCGATTTCAGCAGCAAGGCCGTCGGCGGCCTCAAGCTGGCAGCGATCCGTGCGCTCCGGAAGATTGCGGCAAGCCGAGATTTCGCACTGGTCATCGCGCACCGCGCCAAGCCGACCTACATCGCCTGTCTGGCGACGAAGCTGCCGGTGATCAGCGTGCACCATGCCTTCGGCGATTACAGGCGTGCCGCACGCCGCTGGTTCGCTAATTCCTTCCGCAAACGCCTGTCGCTGCTTGCCGTCTCGGATGCGGTGCGCAACGACATCCGCCGCTGCCTGCCGCAGTGGCCGGCGGAAAAGATCGAGACGCTGCACAACCGGATCGACGTCGCTGCCCTACAGGCCGGCGTCGCGCCGCGCGCTGCGGCGCGCGAAGCACTCGGCCTGCCGCAGGATGTGCCGGTGATCGGCAACGTCGGCCGCCTGCATCCCGACAAGGATCAGGCGACGCTGATCCAGGGCTTCGCCGCGGCACTGCCGCGCCTGCCGACCGGCACGCTGCTGGCGATTGCCGGCAGCGGGCCGCTGGCAGAGGCACTGAAGGCGCTGGCCGCCGGCCTTGGCATTGCCGACCGCGTCCGCTTTCTCGGCCAGGTGCCGGACGTTCGCCGATATTTTTCCGCCTTCGATCTGTTCGCACTCAGTTCCGATCACGAGCCCTTCGGCATGGTGCTGCTGGAAGCCATGGTCGCCGGCGTGCCGGTGATGGCCACCGACTGCGGCGGCGCTCCGGAAGTCGTCGCTGATCCGGCACGGTTGTTCCCGCTGCGTGACGCGGCGGCGCTGGCCGACAAGCTGGCCGCGTTCTTCGCTTCTGGACGCGATGCCGGCAACGAACTGGAACACCTGCGCCGCCATTTCTCGGACGAGGCAGCCCGGCAGCGCTTCTTTGCCCTACCCATGGTGCGGCAGGGGTTGGCGACATGAACGCGCCGGCAGGCAAGCCCCGCATCGCGCTGGTCGCCTTCAGCTCGCTCGGCGACGGCCTGATCTACCTGATGATGGCCGAGAACCTGCGCCTGAACGGATTTGCGGTCACCTACTTCGGCAACATCGGCTACCAGTTGCGCGCCTGGCTACCACAGTTCGAGATCCGCCCGTATCCGGCGGCCGAGGAGATGGACGCCGCGCTCGCGGGTTTCGATCTGGTCATCATGAGCCCGCCTCAGTTCCTGCGCGACCGGATGGACCCGGCGACGACCGACGCGATGCGCCGCAAGTGGCTGCTCATTTGCCAGAAGACACCGGACGACTGGCGCTTCGATCTGACCGAAACAAAGCGCACGACGCTGCCGCCGGAAGCCTTTGCCGCACTGCACGGCCTGCTCGATTGCGGCGGCTCGATCCGTGACCGCGACTACACCACAGAAAGCGTCGTCGACATCACACTCGAATACATGCAGAAACGCATGGGCCTAGCACAGCTGACGCGCACCGTGATGCTGACGCCGCCAGCGGGCCTGCAGTTCCGGCGCCATCCCCGGCGCATCATCATCAGCCCGGACTCGGCCTGGCCGCAGAAGAAGGACTGGCCGCCGCGCGCCTTCCTCAAGCTGTGCCGCACGCTGCAGACGCAGGGCGACGAACCGAAGATCGTCGTCGCTCCGGCGAACCACGAACGCTGGCGGAAGATGCCGGGCAACCGCTTCGAGACGCCGGTGTTCCACGATATCGGTGAACTGGCGGCCTACCTCTACGAATCCGGCGCCGTGATCGCCAACGACTCGGGCAACGGCCATCTCGCGTCCTTTCTCGGCGTGCCGGTCGTCACCATCTACCGGAAGAGGAATCCGAAGTTCCACTGGCGCCCCGACTGGGCACCCGCCCGCGTGGTCTGCCCGCGCCTGACCCTGCCCGGCTTTCGCGGCGAGATCTGGAAGCCCTTCGTCGGCGTCGGCGACGTCCTCGCTGCGCGGAGGGCGCTGTCATGAGCGGCGTGCGCAAGATCCTCGTCCTCGACGGCATCGGCGGCGTCCCGCTCGGCCGCGAGATTTGCGAAACCCTGACCGAACTGGGTGTCGCCGCGACGCATTTCGACTGCCTGCAGGCCCCGCGCCGCGCGTTCTATGGCGCCCATTCGGCCTATGCCAAGCTGCGCAACCGGGGAACGGACGGCGACGCCTTCTACTTCCTGCCGAAGCTCGTCGGACACGACCTGCGCGAGCTGATCGCGCGCGAACAGCCAAGCCACATCCTCGTCGTCGGCTTCATCTACAAGTTCTTCGACCCGCAGCTGCTGCGCCGGCTGGCCGACGAGGCGAAGGCCGGCCTCTTCCTCTACGACACCGACACCTGCAACCTCTACGGGCGGCGGCGCGAGTTCATCTTCTTCGTCGAGAACGAGCTGCCGGTCTACGACCGCATCCTCTCCTGCTCGGCAGTGACGACGCGCTTCTTCCGCGACACGCGCGGACTGGACGCGGTATTCGTGCCTTTCGGCGCCAAGCCGATCGGGACGGACAGCAGCACGCAGCCGACCGATGTGCTCTTCGTCGGCAGCGGCGACCTGCGCCGCATCTTCCTGCTCGAAGGCATCCGCGATCACGTTTCCGTGCGCGGCAACCGCTGGCAGCGCAACTTCCCGCTGATCTCGGCGCCGCTGCGCGCACGCATCGACGACCGGCCGGTCTGGGGCGAGGAACTGCACCGTCTGCTCGGGCAGGCGAAGATCGTGCTCAACATCACGCGCACCGACTTCTATGGCGCCGAGACCGGCATCAACCTGCGCATCTTCGAGGCGCTGGCCGCGGGCTGCTTCCTGCTTACCGACCACTGCGACGAACTCGGCGAACTGTTCCGGATCGGCGAAGAGATCGAGACCTACCGCTCGTCAGGCGAGCTGACCGACAAGGTTCGCCACTACCTCGCCCACCCGGATGAACGGCGAGCGGTCGCCACGGCCGGCCACGCCGCTTTCCATGCCCGTCACACCTGGCAGGCCCGGCTGACACATCAACTGCTCCCTGCACTGGCGCCCCGATCGTCATGACAATCCCGATTCACGCACCGCGCTGGCTGACGCCGGTGACCGCCGCATTCGCCGGCAGCCTGCTGCTCTCGCTCGTCGCCCGGCTGGGCAGCACGATCAACCGGGACGGCATGCTCTACATCCATACGGCGCAGGCATTCCTCGACGGGGGTTTCGCTGCCGCAAAGGAAATCTTCACATGGCCCTTCCTGTCGATCGGCATCGCGATCGTTTCGAAGCTCACCGGACTTGGCCTCGAAAACGCCGGCTACCTGCTGAACGCGCTTTTCATGGCCGGCGCCTGCGCACTGATGGTGGCCTGCACCGCGCGCCGCTCACCCGCGCTGGCCTGGTGGGCATGCCTGACGGTGCTGGCGCTCCCCGGTTTCAACGAATATCGCAACGAACTGCTGCGCGAATTCGGCTGCTGGTTCTTCGTGATGCTGGCCTGCTGGCTGGCGCTGCGCTGGGAAGAGCAGCCGCGCTGGCCGGGCGCGCTGGCAATCCAGCTCGCAGTCATGGCGGCAGCGCTTTTCCGCCCGGAGGCGGTCGCCATTTTTCCGGCACTGCTCGCTTGGCAGCTTTTTTCCGCGCCGCGCGGCCAACGCGCGAGGAATCTCGCGATGGTAAGCCTCCTGCCCCTGATCGGCTGCGCCATCGTCGCAGCGCTCTTCATGGCGGGAAAACTGGGAGCGGACAATCGTATCGCGGCCGACCTCGGGCGCGTCAGCACGGCACGCTTTGACGCAAAGGCCGACGTCCTCGCCAGCGGCCTGATCGAGTACGCCCGCGGCCAGGCCCGCACGATTCTGCTGTTCGGCTCGCTGGCGCTGATTCCGGTCAAGCTGCTCCAGAAGTTCGGCATTTTCCTGCTGCCGCTCGCCGGCTTCCTCGTCGCCGGAGACGTGCGTGCCGCCGTGAGGCGCCATGCCTTTTTCGTCTGGGGCATCGCCGCACACCTGTGCGTGCTCGCGATCTTCGTCATCGACCTGCAGTTTCTGGCCGGCCGCTATGTCGGACTCATCCTGCTGCTCGCAACGCCTTTCGTCGCCGCCGGACTGCAGTGGGGCAGCCAGCGCTTCCGCCACGCCAACGCCATCACCATCGTTCTCTGCCTCGTGCTTGCGGCGGGCAACGTAATCTCGACGGGGGCCGGCAAGGCGCACCACGTCGAGGCCGGCAAGTGGCTGGCAAACAGCGGTACCGACGTCGCGAAGGTCTATATCGATAGCGGGAGGACTGCCTACCATGCGGGCTGGGCGAAGGTACCCATCGCGGCGCGCAACAACCGGGCCGAAATCGAACATGCGGCCACCAGCCGGCGCTACGAATTTTTCGTTCTCGAAATCTCGCGCAAGGATCCGCCCTGGGAATCCTGGTTGCGGGATACCGGGCTGCAGGTCGTGCAGCGCTTCGAGATTCCGAACGGGGATGCGGTTGTCGTCGCCATCCCGCGCGAGAAAGAGAGCAGACAATGACCGTGCCGCTCGTCAGCATCGCCATCCCGGCCTACCGCCACGCCCGATACATCGAGACCTGTCTCGCCTCGGTCTGCGCCCAGACCTACCCCGAACTTGAACTGGTGCTGATCGACGACGGCTCACCCGACGACACCTTCGAGATCGCGCAGCGTTTCCTGGTGGACCACGCGGGGCGTTTCCGCCGCGTCGTTCTCGAGCGTCGCGAGAATCGTGGCGTCAGTGCCAATTCCAATGCCTGCATCGAAGCCTGCCAGGGCGAATGGGTGCATCTGCTCGGCTCGGACGATCGCCTGTATCCGGAAAAAGTTGCAAAAATCCAGTCTGCCATTGCGAGCTGGAACTGCCCCGAGCTTGCACTGGTGCATACCGACACCGACACGATCGATGCCGAAGGTGTCATTCGTCCGGTACGGCGCCCTGGCCTGCATGCCGACGCGGGTGTCGATCGAGCGGCCTACCGCTGGCTCTTTCATCGCAACCTGATTTCCAACCCGTCGATTGCGCTGCGGCGGGACGCCTTTCTCGCGATCGGCGGCTTCGACCCGGCGCTACCGCTGGAAGATATCGACTGCTGGCTGAGGCTCTCTGCCCGCTATGCGATCGCCAGGCTGCCCGAGACACTGGCGAGCTACCGGAAGCACCCGGGCAATTCATTGCGCCAGAGAAGGAAGATGCTCGGTGCGTTCTTCCTCACCTACGCGAAATTCATCGATCTGCACCCGGAGCTGATCGATGACGCCGCCTTGCGCCGACACTTCCGGCGCAACCTGCGGCGCTACTGGACGCGCATCCGCGACGACGGCCGGGGCGACCTGCCGCAGGTGATCGCCAGCTTCCTGCGCAGCTATCTGAGCACGCCCGGCGCCGGGGACTATCGGCGCTTCGGCCAACGTCTCCTCAACGCCGCAAACTGAACCCGGCAAGCATCAGCGCCGGTTGAACAGCTTCTTGATCGCCTTGCGTCCGATGCGCCGCTTGGCCGACACCTTGAAGTCGTAGAGCAGGAAGGGAATGCGGTGCCAGCGCCGTAGTCGGCCACGGATGGCCGCCAGGTAAATGGCCAGGAACTGTTCGCGTCCGGCGGGGTGCAGCTTGTTGCAGATCCGCACCAGATCGTCGAAGCGCTGGCCAAGCGTGAGCGGGACCGGGAACACGCGGATGCGCCCGGTATCGATGAGCGTAAAGGATAGCCGGCCGGGTTCGGGGTTGCCGATCAGGATGTTGCCGCCCGACAGATCCCGGAAAAGGATGCCGCCGCCGTGCATGCGCAGCAGGTAGGACGCCAGCTGTCGATAGGCGTCAGGCTCGGCCACCCCGGCGAACAACGGGGCGCCACCCGCAAAGGCGGCCACTATCTCGCGCGCCGTCCATTCCGCCGGCACGTGCTCGCAGACGTAGAAATTGCGCATCAGGGTCCGGTCGCCGCGCCATTCGAAACAGGCGACCGGCGCCGCTGCGGCAACACCCCGGCGCAGTAGCTCATTGGTGCCGTTCCAGCTGCGCAAGGCCTTGGAGGGTTTGAAGCGATCGAAGAGTCGCTTGTGCAGGTGCATCGTGACCGGCTGCTTGATCACCAGGCGGGCATCGCTGCGACGCGGGTCGGGAATCGCCCAGATGGCATTCCGCGCATGCCGCAGACTGGCCTCCCGGGAAGGTGCCGCCAGTCGTTCGGGGTGAATCGACTGCAGCAGGACATCCGCTTCCTGCGCCGATGCCGCAGCGATGACGCCCTGCCAGTTGCCCTCGCGAAAGAGGAAATATTTCACGCCCGCGGTGTGCCGGGCAATCACGAGATCGGGCAGCAGCGCTGCGCCCGGTTTCACGGCCACTTCGCGCCCGCCCGGCCAGGAAAGATAGCGCGGCGATTCACCGAGCAGCATCCGCCGCGCATCGCCGGCAGGCTCGGGCTCGCCGTCCCGGTCACGGAATTCTGCTGCGGCGACATCGTCCTCCGCATACAGGTCGTCCAGCGCCGCGGCCCGGCCATTGATCGTCCAGACCACATGCAGGAGTCGCGCTGCCGTACGGAAGGCGTGCACCTCCAGTCCTTCCGACGAATTCAAGCGCCCCTCGTAACGGGCACCGGGAACAAGCGCCGCAAACGCACGCAGCGCATGCAGGGCCGGCCTGACGCGCAGGTCGTGCCGGTCGCCTTCAACGCTCGCGTAGCGGGTGATGCGTTCGAGGACCGGATAAGGCCGTTTGCCATTGTCGACCAGCCCCTCCCGATGGCAGATCAGCGGCCCCCACCAGGCGCGCTCCAGCGCCCCCGAGGCTGCGCACAGCACCATGTAGCGCGAAAGGTAATCGGCCTGCTTCTGCTCGCTGTCCGGCAGCATGCGTTCGATACGCGGCAGCGTCCAGAAGGCTGCCGGAGAGATCAGGCGCGGGACGCCGACATCGGCACCGAGGCGGGCCAGCAACCGGGCTTTCTTGATCAGGTTGAATTTGTGCAGGCCGACGAGGCGGCGGCCGAGGATCTTGTGGTCGAAGCGCTCGGGTTCCGTGCACCGTTCGGAAAAGAGGTTGTCGCTGTGCAGGTCGGGCAATTGGCCACGCCCGGCCAGCAGCGACAGCAGCCCGACATTCCAGGGCGGTTCGAAATCGGTGACGCTCGGCCCCGCCAGCGTCAGTCCGCGCGCCCGGACTTCCCGCCAGCCGATCGCCCACATCGCAAGAAAGCCGGCCAGCGAGTGGCCACACCAGCGCTGGCGGTTCACCGTCGAACCGAGTTCGATCATCTCGACGGCAGCACCATAGCGGTCGAGGGTACGGGTCAGGAAGGCTTGCCATCGGCTTGCCGCATCGGTGCCGGGCATCTGCTTCGCTTCGTCGCGCGCCTGCATCGGGTGCAGCGTGATGCGCACACCGGCCGCGATCAGGCGATCAAGCAGGCGCGCCGCCGGGCCGTTTTCGTCGCTGGCGGTGAAATCCATGCGGACATGATTCAAGCCCGCCCAGCGCAGGCGCTCCACGATGAATTCATCGACGGCCGGATCGTCGGATGCTGCCACGCCGACGCCGGCAAAGGCGTCACCGACGACATGTCCGGCCGGCGGACGATGTCCGCCGGGAATGCGCAGGCGGCCACTCAGGAGCGCTGCCAGTATTGCCCATCCGAAGCGCCCGCGGGGCGCCGCGTCTGCAGCCATCAGGCCCGCTCCTCGCGCGGAGGCCGGGCATTCACGATGGCTTCGATGTCGACCCAGTCGCGCTCGTCCGCCATGGCCAGCATGCGTCGCATGTTGCGTGCCCGCAGATAGCGCCCGAGGCCCCACGGATGAATGCGCAGGTCGGCAAAATCGATCAGTCCCAGTTCGCCATCCGGCGTCAGGATGACGTTACCAAGATGGAGCGAGCGGAAATAGACGCCCTGGTCATGCAGGCGGACGATGAAACCGGTGAATGCCGCCTTCAGGGCGGCGATACGCGCCGGCGGCAGTCCGGCGCGCATGGCATCGCGCAGGGTCTGGCCGACGAGGGGCTGATAATGCACGGCATCGCGCTCGATGGACGGTATGCGCACCAGGCGCAGCACGCGGGGAACGGGTATGCCGAGTCTGGCAAGGGCAGCAGCGTTGCTCACGAAGCGCCGCGAATAAGGGAAGAGCGCTGCGGAAGACAGCAGGCGGCGCCGGCGCCGGAAAAGCTTCAGGATCGAGCCATCGACGAGGCGGAGCACCTTTTCGCCATAGTGGTCGACCTCGAGCACTTCGGCCCCTTCGCGCATCGCAAGGTATTCCTGCTTTCCAAGTCTGTCCAAGAGGCCGGCCCGTCCGAAAAAACGCTAGTTTACCGCCTTGTCGCTGCGCACGGGGGCCGCCGGGGGGCGTGATAAACTGCACGGACTATCCCAGCCCGCCGCTCCGATGCAGCAGACCACCCCCTCGCCAGACCCGAAACCCGCCTCTTCGCTGAAGATCTACCTGCGCCTGCTCGGCTACCTGAAGCCGCTGCTCGGCCTGTTCGGCATCAGTCTCGTCGGCTACGTCATCTTCGCCTCGTCGCAGCCGATGCTGGCCGCGATCCTCAAGTATTTCGTCGACGGCCTCGGAACGCCGGGCACGACGCGCTACGAGCTGCCCCTGCTCGGCAATATCGAACTGATGTACGGCGTGCCGATCCTGATGGTGCTGATCATCGTCTGGCGCAGCATCGGTTCCTTCCTCGGCAACTACTACCTGGCCCGCGTCTCGCTCGGACTGGTCGAGGAACTGCGCATCCGGCTCTTCGAGTCGCTGCTGCGCCTGCCCAATACCTATTTCGACAACAACAACTCGGGCCACCTGATCTCGCGCATCACCTACAACGTGACGATGGTCACCGGTGCTGCAACCGACGCGATCAAGGTCGTCATCCGCGAGGGGCTGACAGTCGTCTTCCTGTTCGGCTACCTGCTCTGGATGAACTGGAAGCTGACCGCGATCATGATCGCGATCCTGCCCATCATCGGGGTCATGGTCAGCGGCGCCAGCCGCAAGTTCCGCAAGCAGAGCAAGAAGATCCAGGCGGCCATGGGCGATCTGACCCACATCGCCTCGGAGACCATCCAGGGCTACCGCGTCGTTCGCAGCTTCGGCGGCGAAGACTACGAGGCGAAGCGCTTCCGCATCGCCAGCGCCGACAACACGGCCCGCCAGCTGCGCATGGTGAAGACCGGCGCCACCTTCACGCCGGCCCTGCAACTGGTGACGTTCTCGGCGATGTCAGTGATTCTCTTCCTCGTGCTCTACCTGCGCGGCGACGCCACCGCCGGCGACCTGATTGCTTACATCACGGCGGCCGGCCTCCTGCCCAAGCCGATCCGCCAGCTCTCGGAAGTCAGCGGCACGATCCAGAAAGGGCTGGCCGGCGCCGAAAGCATCTTCGCGCAACTCGACGAGGCGCCCGAAACCGATGCGGGTGACGTCGAGCGCGACCGTGTCGACGGTCACATCGAAATCCGCAACCTCAGCTTCCGCTACCCCGGGACCGAACAGCAGGTTCTCGGCGAACTCAACGTCAGCATCGCCCCCGGACAGATGGTCGCCATCGTCGGCCGCTCGGGCAGCGGGAAGTCAACGCTCGTCAGCCTGCTGCCGCGTTTCTACCATCATCGCGAAGGCCAGATTCTCATCGACGGCGTCGATGTCGAGAAATACACCCTGCGCAACCTGCGCCGGCATATCGCGCTCGTGACGCAGCAGGTCGTGCTCTTCAACGACACGATCACCGCCAACATCGCCTATGGCGACCTCGCCGGCACTCCCCGCGAGGCCATCGAGCAGGCCGCCGAAGCGGCCTATGCGCGTGAATTCATCGACAAGCTGCCACAGGGTTTCGATACGCTGGTCGGCGAAAACGGCGTCCTCCTGTCGGGCGGGCAGCGTCAACGCCTCGCCATCGCCCGCGCCCTGCTCAAGGATGCGCCGATCCTGATCCTCGACGAAGCCACCTCGGCGCTAGACACCGAGTCGGAACGCCATATCCAGGCGGCGCTGGACAAGGTGATGGAGGGTCGCACGACACTCGTCATCGCGCATCGGCTGACCACCATCGAGAAGGCCGACCTGATTCTGGTCATGGATCAGGGGCGCATCGTCGAGCGCGGCACGCATGCCGAACTGCTCGCCGCCAACGGCCACTACGCGCGGCTGCATGCCGTGCAGTTCAGGGAAGATTCGGCGGACGGGCACTCCGCCTGAGCGCTCTCAGGCGGGCGGCAGAGCGCGATCGAGCCAGGCCACCAAACCGGAATCGGCGGGCCAGTTGCGCAGCAGGCGCGCGCGATCGCGCCGCCAGGCCTTGCGCCAGGCCGCCTCGGAGCGATGCTGCGTGCAGGCGTCGAGGTCGATCAGCCATATCCTGCCTGCGTGCCAAAGCAGATTCGATGCCTTCATGTCGCCGTGCGTGATGCGCAAGTGGCAGAGCAGTCCGAACAGCGTCGTCAGTGCAAGCGCCTCCGCCGCAGGCGGCGGGCTTTCCGGCGACAAATGCCGGGACAGGCTCACGCCCGGGCAATGTTCGGCAAACAACCAGGCACGACGGCGCAACGGACCGAAGCGCTCCTCCACCAGCGCCAGCGGCGCCGGCGTCGCAATGCCGTAGAGCGCCAGCCGATGGCCTTCACGCCACGAATGCCAGGCCCGGCTCGGGCGCCACAGACGCGACAGCGCGTGGCCGACACTCTTCAGGTTGTAGCGCTTGACGACGATATCGCCCCCCGGCAGCGCCACCTGAGCGACGGTACAGGTATTGCCCGACTTCAGCGGCAAACCGGTGTCGATCGCCTTGTCCGGAACGGCCAGCATGTCCGCCAGCCGTTCGCGTTCCGTGCGCAGCACGGCAACAAAACGGTTCGTGCTGCGCGCGACCGAGAACAGGGTGCAATCGCGCAGCGACTTCTTGAGGTAATCCTGCAGACGCCAGGCCCGCACCTTCTCGATCGAAGCGCACAACATCGCTGCATCAACGCTGGCAATGCCGCCGGCAGACTGGTACTCCGCCAGCAACGCTGGCGCGGCGCCATCCCACGCGGCCGGCAGCTGCGCCAGCAGCACACCGAGGTTTTCGGCTGCAGCCAATGCAGGCAGGGGTGCTGCCGCCACCGTGACCGAATCGCCGTCAATCACCAGCAGGCGATCGCGGGAACGCAGGAAGTTGCCGAGATGGAGATCGCGCTGCGCAAGACCCGCGCGATGCATCTGCGCCAGCATCGCCAGCACGGGGGCAAGAACGTCCAGGGCGCCCGGATCTCCAGCCGGTGGCGCATCCAGTCGCGCCCAGTCGGCCGCGAGCGATTCGGCCTCTTCGACGTAAGAACTGACGATCAGGTGGCCGCCGCCCCGCAAGCGGTCGGCCAGGAGAACTTCCGGCGTCGGGATGCCGGCGGCGGCAAGCGCCCCCACGCCCTTGCACTCCGCCAGCCAATGGCGCTCACCGGCCTTCGCCACAAAGAGCTTGGCGAACACCCGCCGCCCCTCCAGCGATGCCTCACCGGCAATCCGCTTGCCCGGCAGCAGGCGCAGGAGGCGCTGCATTTGCAACAGGCGACCATCGGCCAGCTGCACCTGAAACGGCACGGCAAGATCACGGCCTGCAGCCCGCAGGCCGTCGGCATCGAATGGCGCCCCGCTCATTCCCGCCCCTCGAAGAACTTCAGAATCTTCCGGATGCGCCGCTTGTCGGCAGCGGACAGCCGGTCATGCCCGGCATAGTCGAGATAGAAGCGCAGGCGTTGCGTCCGCGACAGGCGGTACTTGCCGATCTTGTCGAGACAGGCGAGATCCTTGACGATCCGGTAACGCAGCAGGGGGCCGCGCCAGAAAGCCCCGTTCGGGCAATCGATCAGGTAGACGGTCGGCACGTCGCCATCGTCCACCAGCAGATTCCGCCATTTCAGGTCGTTATGCGCGAAGCCTTCGTCATGCATGCGCCGGGCATGGCTCGCCACCTGGCGCAGGAGTTCGGCCATCCAGCGCCGGTCCCGCAGCCGCGGATCGTCCTGGTTGGCCATCGTCCCCATGTCCATGGTGCGCTCGATTTCCTCGGTCACCACGGCACCGCGCACGAAGCTGCCACGCACGCGCTCCAGGCCCCAGCAGACCAGCGTTGCCGTCGGAATCCCCCACTGCCGGAAGAGCAGCAGGTTCTCCCATTCCTTGACCACGCGCTGCGGCGCCAGCAGGCCCCGCAGGCCGAACCAGCGGCGCACGGCGTTCTTGCCGTTGCCGATGTAGCGCTTGATGTAGTAGCGCGTACCGTCGGCCGCCACCCGCTCGACCGTCGACAGCGGGTCCCTGGCGATCGGCTCCCCGCGCACGGCGAACGTCGCCGGCAGCGTACCGAACAGTGTTTCGGCTTCGCGCCCGTGGAAGTGGGCATTGAAGTGCCAGTCGATCATGCCGCCGCTCCGGGAGCGAACTTCTTCAGGTAGCGCCGCTGCAGGCGGGCGGCCTCACGCTGCAGGTGCTCGATCAGGCCGGCCTCCTCACGCAGGATCTCGCGCAACGGCCGGTCGAAGTAAATACGCAGGAAGCGCAGGAAATCGCGCTGCGTCAGGCCGATCTGCAATGCCGAGAAATAGAGTGAAGCGAGATCCTTGTCGCGCCAGCGACGTGGCGTATGCGCCCGGGTCTGCGCCCGGTGCAGGTCGATCAGCGACAGCTTGAACGTGTCGGACGTCGGGACCGGGTCGAGGTGCAGCAGGAAATGGCAGATGTAGAAATCGCGGTGATTGACACCACCTTCGTGCATGCGTCGCGCCATTGTCGCCACACGGCCGATCAGTGCGCGTTTGAAGCGCGGCGGCGGGGGCTGCTGTGGCCAGTCGCGACAGAAATCCTCCAGGCTCACCGTCGGCGCCAGCTCCTCGGTGACGATGAACGAATGCTGAGTTGCCGGGCTGCCGTCGCGTGTGCCGTAGGCAACAGCGCGCATCGTGTCGACGCCGAGTTCCTCCAGCCGCCGGATCGCCCGCATTTCGTTGCCGGCGCCGAGCACCGGCGCACGCAAGGTCAGCAGGTTCTTGAGGATCTCGCCCCAGCCCACGCCGCGATGGATCTTGACGAAATAACCGCGCCCGGCGACCTCGATGCGCAGTGTGCGGCGGGCCTCCAGCTCGCGATAGACCGTCCCCTCCAGCGCCTCGACAGCGACGAAGGGATCCTGTGCGGCCCACAGCGTGCCAAAGGGTTCGGCGAGGATCAGTTCGTCGCTCATTTCCGTTCCGCAAGAATGATGTCGGCAGCGACTTCGGCGTTATCGTAGATGTCGGCCGTCTCCGCAAAGGCGAGCGCACTGGCCTGCCACTGACGACGCGCAGCATCATCGCCCAGCATGCGCGCGAGCGCCTCGTTCAGCGCTGCCTGCGCGAAAGGTTCGGGCAGCACGACGCCCGCGCCGGCGTCGAGGATGTAGTGTGCGTAACCGCAGACAGCCGTGGTCAGTACCGGCAGTCCGGCCACCACCGCTTCGAGCAGCACGGTGCCGGTATTCTCGTTGTAGGCCGGGTGGACCAGCAGGTCGGCACCCAGCAGGAAGCGCGGGATATCGTCGCGTCCCTGCAGGATGTCGACGCGCTCGCCGAGGCCGAGCGATACCGCCATGCGCCGGAACAGCGACGGCTCGTCGGCACCGATGGCAATGAGCCGCGTGCGTCGCCGCAGTTCTTCAGGCAGCGCCGCGAAGGCGGCAAGTGAGCGATCCAGCCCCTTGGTCTTGAAACCGGATCCAATCTGTACGAGCAGGAAATCGTCGGCGCCGAGGCCGAACTCGGCGCGGAAGGTGGCACGGATTTCCCTGGCGTTCGCCGGCGCCCGCCGATCCCGCGAGATACCGGGTGGCAGCAGGTGGAAGCGTGCCGCCGGGGTCGCGTAGTGCTTCTCGAACAGCGGCTGCTGCAGCTGCGAGATCATCAGGATTTCGGTACGGCTGTCCGGTGCGAACACTGCGCGTTCATACGCGGCAAAGTGCCGGTAGCGTCCCGAGAGCCGGTAGAGCGGATTGCGCAGCGTCTGTGCCTTGTCCTCGTAGCAGGGATCGGCCGCGAAATAGACATCCAGCCCCGGCATCTTGTTGAAGCCGACGACGCGGTCGACCGGCCGCGCCTGCATGTCGCACTGCAGCCACGTCGTGAATTTCGCGTAGCGACGCGCATTGGTCATGGCCCGCACCGGGACGATCAGCACCTCGAAGCCGGCCGGCACCTCCCCACGCCATTCCAGCGTATAGACGCGGATGGCATGACCACGCTTCTGACAGGCCAGCGCAATGCGCATGAAATCGCGCTGCAGGCCGCCGTGCGGGAAATATTTGTAGAGGCAGAAGGCCAGCTGCATCACGCAGCCTCCCCGGGCATCGCCGGCGGCGGCTCGACGCCACGCGGTCGCTTGTAGCGGTTGTAGCCCCACAGATACTGCCCGGGGCAACTGCGGATCAGCGCCTCGATCTCCCGGTTGATTGCCGTGGCACGTTCCTCCAGGGAACCTTCGATCGGGAACTGCGGCCCGCGCAGGTGCATGCGGTAGCCGGCGCCACCGGACAAGCGCTCGCCGAACGCGAAGATGACGGCCGCACCGGTTTCAGTCAGTCTCGCCGCCAACGTCATCGTGTAGGCCGGCTTGCCGAAGAAAGGCAGCCACTTGCCCTCACCCATTTTCGGTGCCTGATCAGGCAGCAGTCCAACGGCTTCGCCCCGTTTCAGCGCCTTGATCAGTCCGCGAACGCCGGAGAGATCCGCTGCCGCAAG
>DAORCC010000047.1:0-15042 GCA_035345235.1 Azospira sp. | reverse complement strand
CCACCGGCTGGCAGGACATCTGTACCAAGTTCCATCGCTGCAACCCCGAGACGGCAAAGCGGTGCCAGCCATGACGGCCAACGCCTTTGCAGAGGACAAGGTGATGTGCTTCGAGGCAGGCATGAATGATTTCATCTCCAAGCCCATTGTCCCCGATGCCCTGTTCGCGACACGGCTGCAATGGCTGAGGAAACGCGGCGGGGAAACGACGTCACGATTCCAATAACAGGGTTCCGTCAGGAAACCGGCTCACTCATCGTCTGTCCGCGCAGGATCTTTGGCGTCGGCTGACGGATCGGGGGCGTCCTCGATCCCCCAATCCCCCCACTGATACCAGTCTTCCCCGAGCAGCTCTGCCGGATGTTGTGTCCGCCCCGAGCCGTTGCCACACTGCAGGTCCTTGGCGGTGCAATATCTGTCACAACCCCAGCAAATACGTTCGGGATGCCTGGGGTGCAGCGGAAATTTCTTGGTCATCGCACGCTCCGGGCCTATCGCGGCTTACCCGAAATCTTCACGCTATCTCGGTGCAACTCTCGGACCAGGGCGGTTGATCGGCCTGTCGCGCAGGGGTCTGTGGTAAGGGTCTTCAGCGCAATTGGTTCCACGTCCCCTGACGGTGTCAGTGCAGCCCACGCCATACACTTCTTCTACAACGGGGGGCGGTGGCGTCTCCTGCACATGCTTTGGGGGCTCCGCGGCAGCACGCTGCGCCTCCAGTTCCTTGAGTTCCTGCTTCTGTTCGTCCAGTTTCGCGCGAGCCGCATCCTGTTGTTCCTTGCTCACGGGATCGCGATCCGGGACGACCTCCGCGCTGCTGCCAGCCGCGCACGGCGTATCGGAAAACACCGTGCCACCGCCTGGCATCGTGCACTTGTAAATTTCGGCATGCGCCCCCGAGGCGATGGTCATCGCCGCCAGCAACAAGAGCACCCTGATCATTGCCATTCCCTTCTAGCGAGTAAGGTGGGCTGAGGATCTGCGAACAGGACAGAACATTCGAGCGCCTCCGGACAAGTATCGCTGCGCTTTTCACCCGAAGTCAAACACGCCCGGCATCGCTCGCGGCGCGATCGATTTCAGTGTGGTTTTCGCTGGCACAGTGGTAAGCCGAGGGTTGGACTTACGGCAAAGCTTGCGCGGCATTCACGAAATCACTGGTGGTGACGCCACCGCGAACGCCTCGACTGCCGGACCATCCCCTACCGAAGCGTCTTCGTTCCCGCCAGCACGATCACTGCGACCAGCAGCACGAACGAGACGATCTTCCAGAACATCACCGGATGCCGCTCGATGAGTGGCGGCCGGGTTTTGTTGAGAAAGGCCTGGTTCGGGTGGTGCAGGTCGTAGACGAACTCGGAGAGCTCGGCATAGCGCTCGAACGGATCCGGTTCGACCGCCTTGCGGATGGCGTCGTCGACCCAGGGCGGGATTTCGCTCTCGTCGGTGAGCAGGGAATCGTATTGCAGCTTCTTCTGTGCGGCGCGGGTGCGGGTGCGCGGCACGGCGGCGCCGTAAGGGAGCTTGCCGCAGAGCATCTGGTAGACGATGACGCCGAGCGAGAAGATGTCGGAACGCGGGCTGCCGTTTTCGCCGAGGTAATATTCCGGTGCGGCGTACTGCTCGGCACCGAGCATGTTGACCTGTTCGATCGGCGTGTCGATCTCCTCGATGCCGGCCACGCGTGTGGCGCCGAAGTCGATGATCTTCACCGTGCCGTGGGTGTCGATCATGATGTTGTCGGGCTTCAGGTCCTGATGCAGCATTTCCAGGCGGTGAAAGGCCTGCACGCCGCGCGCGATCTGCTCGACGATGCGGCGCACGGTCGACAGATCGGGCTTCGGGTTGTCGACCATCCACTGGGCCAGGGTCTGGCCCTCGATATATTCGGTGACGACGTAGAGATAGTTCGGCTTGCGGGTCCGCTTGCAGGGCTTGAGCACATGCGCGCTGTTGATGCGACGGGCAATCCACTCTTCAAGCATGAAGCGTTCGAGCGCAGCGGGGTTGTTGTGCATGTCGACGGCGGGAATCTTGACGACGACGCGCTCGCCGGAATCAAGATCCATCGCCAGATAGATGTGGCTGCGGCTGCTGCCCTTGATCTCGCGGATGATCTGGTAGCCGTCGAATTCCATGCGCGCTTCAAGCAGCGGCGGACATGGCAGCTCAGAAACCTGGCGGTACATCTCGTTGGCTTCCGGTGCCGGCAGTTCGTCGATGCGCACGATCTGAAGGGTGACGTTGTCGCAGCTGCCTCGGGCGAGTGCTTCGTCGACGATGGCCCTGGCTGCGGCATCGAGATTGTCGCCATGCGCGGCGATGGTGGCGATGAGCGTGGCGGAATCGGTGTATTCGTACACGCCATCAGTGGCGAGCAGAAAGCAATCGCCGGTTTCGAGCTGCAGCGCCTGATAGTCGATGTCCACCTTGCGATCCATGCCCAGCGCACGAGCGAGATAGCTCTGCTGCGCGGAAACACGGACGCGATGGTCTTCGGTCAGCCGCTCCAGCTTGTCGCCGCGCAGCCGGTAGATGCGCGCATCTCCGACATGGAAGAGATGCGCAGTGGTCGACTTGAGCACGATGCCGCTGAAGGTGCACACGTAGCCACGATCGCGATCGTAGCGATGCTGGCTCTGCTGCGTCTGCGAATGCAGCCAGGAGTTGGTCGCTGTCAGGACATGTTCGGCCGACTTCTTCACCGACCAGGCATCGGAAGTGCAGAAATAGTCTTCGAGAAAACCGCTGACGGAATACTGCGCGGCGACATCGCTGACGTCGCTGCTGCTGATGCCGTCAGCAATGGCGATGGCGATGCCCTTGGCGCCGAGTTGCGGCTCCTTGGGAACGTAGACACCATGGAAATCCTGATTGGTTTCCTTGCGTCCCTTGTCGGAGTATTGCCCGACGGTAATCCTGAGCTGTTGGGTCATGATGGCAAGAAGCCCCCGGACGGAGAGCCGGGGGCTTTGACTGTACTACATGCGGAGAATTACAGGCCCTTGCGCTTCGGCGCGGTGCGGACGTGCGTCGCGTAGAGCGTGAGGCCGACGAAGGTAAGGCCGCCCACGAGGTTGCCGATGACGGTCGGGATCTCGTTCCACACCAGGTAGTCGTAGATCGAGAAGTTGCCGCCCAGCATCAGGCCCGAGGGGAACAGGAACATGTTCACGATCGAGTGCTCGAAGCCCATGTAGAAGAAGACCATGATCGGCATCCACATGGCGATGACCTTGCCGGTGACATCGGTGGAGACCATGGCGCCGACGACACCGGTGGACACCATCCAGTTGCACAGCACACCGCGGATGAAGAGCGTCAGCATGCCGGCGGCGCCGTGCGCGGCGTAGCCGACGGTCCGGCCTTCGCCGATGGTGCCGATCTTCTGGCCGATGGCGTTCGGCGCCTCGGTGAAGCCGAAGGTGAAGATGACGGCCATCATTGCGGCCACGGTGAGTGCGCCCGCGAAGTTGCCGGTGAAGACCAGGCCCCAGTTGCGGAACACGCCGGCCCAGGTGACACCCGGGCGCTTGTCCCACACGGCCAGCGGGCAGAGCGTGAAGACGCCGGTCAGCAGGTCGAAGCCCAGCAGGTAGAGCATGCAGAAGCCGACCGGGAAGAGCATCGCACCGACCAGCGGCTGGCCGGTCTGCACGGTGACGGTGACGGCGAAGGCCGCAGCGAGCGCCAGGATGGCGCCGGCCATGTAGGCGCGGATGAGCGTATCACGGGTGGACATGAAGATTTTCGCTTCACCGGCATCGATCATCTTGGTGACGAATTCGGTTGGGGCAACGTAGGCCATGAGTATTTCCCTCTTTATTGGTATTCAGTAATTGACTGCTTGCCGGTCAGACCGACAGATAGACGTTGCCGCCCTCGACCTTGACCTCGAACTTGCCGCAATGGCCGACATCGGGTGCCACGGCCTCGCCGCTCTCGAGCTGGATGTTCCAGCCGTGCAGCGGACAGGTGACGCGCTTGCCGTGGACGATGCCCTGCGAGAGCGGACCGCCCTTGTGCGGGCACTTGTCGTGCAGTGCGAACACTTCGTCTTCCGAGGTGCGGAAGATGGCGATGTCGCCGCCGGTGGCTTGCTGCACGACGCGGGAGCCGAGTGGCGGGATGTCTTCCAGCGGGCAGACCAGTTTCCAGTTGCTCATGATGCTTTCCTCTTTTCTCTGGATCAGGCGTCGAGCCGGATCGGGATGAACTGCTTGATCGGCTTTTCTTCGCGCGAGGTTTCCCACGGATCCTTCGCGCCCTTGAGCGAATCGAGCAGGCGGTTGTAGTAGGCCTTGCGCCCTTCGGTGTCCTCGAGGATCTTGCCCTTGATGTATTCGAGGCCGACGCGCTCCATGTAGTGGCAGGTGCGCTCGAGGTACCAGCCTTCCTCGCGGTAGAGCTGCAGGAAGGCGCCGGAGTACTCCAGCACTTCCTCGTCGGTGCTCACCTTGCAGAAGAACTGCGCGACCTCGGTCTTGATGCCGCCGTTGCCGCCGATGTAGATCTCGTAGCCGGAATCCACCCCGATCACGCCGACGTCCTTGATGCCGGCCTCGGCGCAGTTGCGCGGGCAGCCGGAGACGGCGAGCTTCACCTTGTGCGGGGCGTACATGTCGAACAGCATCTTCTCGAGCTTGACGCCCATGGTCATCGACTTCTGCGTGCCGAAGCGGCAGTGCTCGGCGCCGACGCAGGTCTTCACCGTGCGGATCGACTTGCCGTAGGCGTGGCCCGAGACCATGCCGGCCGCGTTGAGGTCGGCCCACATCTTCGGCAGGTCTTCCTTCTTCACGCCCAGAAGGTCGATGCGCTGGCCGCCGGTGACCTTGACCGTCGGGACCTTGTACTTCTCCGCTGCATCGGCGATGGCGCGCAGTTCATCCGGCGTGGTCAGGCCGCCCCACATGCGCGGCACGACCGAGTAGGTGCCATCCTTCTGGATGTTGGCGTGCGAGCGTTCGTTGATGAAGCGCGACTGCGGATCGTCCTTCGACTCGTGCGGAAAGCTGGAGATCAGGTAGTAGTTGATCGCCGGACGACACTTGTCGCAGCCGTTCGGCGTCTTCCAGTCCATGGCCTCGAATACAGCTTCCTTGGTGGTCAGATGCCTGGCGACGATCGCCTCGCGGACGTCCTTGTGCGAGTGGTCGGTACAGCCGCAGAGCGGCTTCTTGTCGGTCGCCGTGGCCTGGTAGGCGCCACCCAGCGTCGAGGCAAGAATCTGCTCGCAGAGACCGGCACAGGAGCCACAGGAGGACGCGGCCTTGGTGTGCTTCTTCACCTCGTCGAGCGTAAAGAGGCCCTTCTCCTTGATCGCCCTGACGATGGTGCCCTTGGTGACGCCGTTGCAACCGCAGACCTCGGCATCGTCACTCATCGACGCGGCCTTGCTCTGGCCGGCGTGGCCGACGTCACCCACCATGGACTGACCGAAGAGCAGCGTGTCACGGATCTCGTGGATGTCCTTGCCATCCTTGAGCAGCTGGAAGTACCAGGGGCCATCGGCCGTATCGCCGTAGAGCACGCCGCCGACCAGCTTGTTGTCCTTGATGACGAGCTTCTTGTAGACGCCGCCGGCCGCATCGTTGAGGACAATTTCCTCCGTGCCCTTGCCGCCCATGTAGTCGCCGGCCGAGAACAGATCGATGCCGGTCACTTTCAGCTTGGTCGAGGTGACCGAGCCGGTATAGCGACCAATGCCATAGTTGGCGAGGTGGTTGGCGGCGACCTTGGCCTGCTCGAAGAGCGGTGCGACGAGGCCGTAGGCAATCCCGCGGTGGGCCACGCATTCACCGACAGCGTAGATCTTCGGGTCGTAGGTCTGCAGCGTGTCGTTCACCACGATACCGCGATTGCAGTAGATGCCGGAGGCCTCTGCCAGCGAAGTGTTGGGACGGATGCCGGCGGCCATCACCACCAGCTCGGCCGGAATCTGCATGCCGTCCTTGAAGCGGATGGCGGCAACACGACCGGATTCACCAGGGATCAGCGCCTCGGTCTGTTTTTCGAGCAGGAAAGTGAGGCCACGATCCTCCAGCGATTTCTGCAGCATCTTGCCGGCCACTTCGTCGAGCTGGCGTTCTAGCAGCCAGGCGCCGAGGTGCACCACGGTTACATCCATGCCGCGCAGCTTGAGGCCGTTGGCAGCTTCGAGTCCGAGCAGGCCCCCACCAATGACGACAGCATGCTTGTACTTCTTCGCCGCCTCGATCATCGCATCGGTATCGGCGATGTCGCGGTAACCGATCACGCCTTCGAGGTTGTTGCCGGGAATCGGCAGCATGAACGGCGTCGAACCGGTCGCCAGCAGCAGGCGGTCATACGGCTCCTCGGTGCCATCCTCCGAAATCACGACGCGCTTCACGCGGTCGATCCGGGCAACCTTTTTGCCGAGATGCAGGTTGACCCTGTTATCGCGGTACCAGTCGTGGTCGTTGAGGATGATGTCCTGCACCTTCATTTCGCCGGCGAGGACCGGCGAGAGCAGGATGCGGTTGTAGTTCGGGTGCGGCTCGGCGCCGAACACCGTCACGTCGTACATGTCCGGCGCGATCTTGAAGAGTTCCTCGAGGGTACGGACCCCCGCCATGCCGTTGCCGACCATCACCAGTTTGGGTTTGCTCATGTTGCGACTCCAGTGCGTTGATGTTTCCAGCACTGATATCGCAACAGCCGTGCCAAGGCAGCAACACGCTGTTTTTATTTGATTTTTTTTAATTAAGTCACGGCGTGACGCACACTAATGGTGCGTTGCACCCAAGAACGGTGCGGCGGCATGCACCTGCTGCCGGGCTATCGTGCCCAGCGATAGTGGGCGGCGGGGTAGGACTGCCAGCTGCTGTCACCCGTCAGTTCGAGTACGTGAGTGTGGTACTTCAGGATGCTCGAACGATGGCTGACGCTGACGAGCGTTGCGCCCGTCTCGGCAAGCTGCCGGTAAAGCCAGTCCTCGTTCGGTACGTCGAGGGCACTGGTCGCTTCGTCCAGGATTGCGTAGCGCGGACGGACCAGGAGCGCACGTGCAAACGCCAGGCGCTGGCGTTCGCCAAAGGAGAGCACCTTCTCCCAGTCGCACTCGATATCGAATCCGCCGAAACGCTCGGCGAGATCCGGCAGGTTGACCTGTGTCAGGAGTTGCAGCAACTGATCATCCGATACGATGCGCTCGGGTTGCGGATAGAGGAGTTGCGCACGCAGGGTGCCCAGCAGCATGTACGGCTGCTGCGGCAGGAAGAGGACGCTGCCGGGCGGCGGATGGACGATGGTGCCGCTGCCGCTGTGCCAGAGGCCGGCGATCGCGCGCAGCAGAGAACTCTTGCCGCTGCCACTCTCGCCGACGATCATCAGGCCCGCGCCGGGCTCGACGACCAGCGACAGATCGCGAACCAGGACGCGCTCCCGACGTGGCGTCTGCAGCGTCACGCGCTCCAGGCATAGCCGATCGCCCTCGACCAGGCTGATCGTGCCATCTCCCGTCTCGGCAGTCGCCGAGCTGGCGGGCAGAACCTTGGAAAGCGTGCTGAGGCGATCGATACCGGCCGAAAAGCGACTGAGCCCCTCGAAATTCTCGACGATCAGCGAGATGGCACTGAGCACTGCGGCAAAGGCACCCGCCGCCTGAACCACGGCCCCGACTTCAAGTTCGCCGGACAACACGCGCGGCGCGATGATCGCGCTCGGGACCACGATGGTCAGGAGGTTGTAGGCATGCTGGAAGAAGTTGAGCCCGAGCTGACGCCGGATCAGCTGCTTGAAATTGTTGAAAGCTGCCGTAAAGCGACGGCTTACCTGCTGCAACTCCTGCACCTCGCCGCGATAGAAGGCGATCGATTCGGCGTTTTCACGCACACGCACGAGGCTGTAGCGGAAATCCGCCTCGCGCCGCAGCTGGTTGAAGTTGAGCCCGATCAGCACCTTGCCGAAGACGAGGATGGTGACGAGGGTACCGGCCGTGGCATAGAAAACCAGGAAATAGACGAGTTCGTGCGAGATCGACCAGAGGACGCGGCTGAAGAGCACCATCTGCACGATCGAGCCGATGATGACGAGCAGGAAGTAGAGCGAACGCTGGGTGAAGGTAGCAATGTCCTCGGCAACGCGCTGATCGGGGTTGTCGATTTCTGAGTTGGCGTTGAGCTCGTAGAAATGCCGGTGGCTGAAGTAGCCGCGCAGGAAGCGCCCCGTCAGCCAGCGCCGCCACTGGATCCCCAGGGTGTCGCGTACGAAGTAGTAGAACGCATAGATGGGAACGGCCACGACGAGGAGGATGAGGCAGTAGCGAATCGCCTCCCAGAAGCGCGCCGTATCACGGGCCGCGAGCGCCGAAGTAAATTCTGCGGTCTGCCGGATGAAGAGGACGGCGAACTGGGTCTGGCCGAGCAGCAGGACGACCAGCAGGAGCAGCAGGCCGCGAGCCCTCCATCGTTCGTCCTCGCGCCAGTAGGGTGTGGCAATCGCCAGGAATCGCTGCCACAGGTGACGGTCAGCAATCTTCATGGGGGATCGGGTACGGGGATGACATGAGGGAGGAGGATCCGGCAGGGGCCGATTCGTTCTTCCCTTTTACTCCCGGGGTCCGCTCAGGGTCAAGCGTCGCGGGGCTGCCGACATTGGCCACGAAAGCCAGCGACGTCATTCCGGCGGGGACGCCCGCAGGAGGAAAGCCCCTTGAGATGCCGGATTCCGGCTTGTGGCGGGAAAACTCAGGAAGCGGCTGCCAGGTGGCCGTTCGCCTCGATGGCAACGAAGGCCTTGGCCTTGTTGAGGTCGGCCGCGTATCCGCAGGCAAGGAGGCAGGCGGCAAGCTGGTTGGCGATCGGCTGCGGCAGCGGCAGCTGACCATCAAGCACCTTGCGGGTCCAGGCGGCCGTCACCGCGGCATCGGGTTCATCGGGCAGGTGCGGGAGGCTGCGCAGGCTGTCGTGCTCGGCCTCGAACAGGATGTCGGAGACGCCGTTATGGAGATGTTCGATACGTGGCCGGCGCTTCGGATTGGCGTACGGCTCGCCTTCTGTTGCGCGCAGCAGCAGACCATGCGCGCCCTGGCTGCCGAGTACCTCGCGCATCGTGTCAATGTACGGGGGATGCGTTGCGGCGGCGATGATCAGTCCCTCACCCTTGAAGGGATCGAGCATCTTGACGAGGCTGTGGGCGCTGTTGCGGACGCCGAGCCGGGCCCGCATCGCCAGCTGGTCGGCAAGCCCCTGGGCAATCACCGGCAGCGGCACGAAGGCAAGCTTGTGCTCATCGAGCGCCTGCTGCGCCTGCGTGTGGCTGGCAGCCGGCATGACACCAAGTTCGCGGAAAACATGGCCGCTGGTGACGCGTCCGAACCCTTCGAGCAAGCCATGAACGACGACCGGGACGCCGAAGCGCTGCAGCAACAGGGCCAGCAGCGGCGTCAGGTTGGCGCTCTTGCGGGCGCCGTTGTAGGTCGGTATGACGACCGGACGAATGCCGACGCAAGGTGACGTCAGTGCATTGACGCGTTCGTTGGCAGCGGCCAGGAAGCCGATCATCTCGTCGATCGATTCCGCCTTCATGCGCAAGGCAATGAGGATCGCACCCATTTCGAGATCGGGGACGCCACCATCGAGCATTGCACCATAGAGGTACTTCGCGTCCTCCTGCGTCATGTCGCGCGAACCTTCGGCACCGCGGCCGATTTCCTTGATGATCGAGGCGTAGCTCATCGGAGGACTCCAGTGGGGTTTCATGCGGGCACAGCTTCCTTGGCTGCGACCATCCTCTTCAAATCCGGCAGACAACCGCCGCAGAAGGTTCCGCATTTTAGCGTGTCCTGCAGCCCTTGGAGCGATGCGCCCGCAGCCAGTGCCTTGCCAATCTGCGCTTCGGTCACGCCGGCACACTTGCAGACGACCGGCGAGCGTGCCGGTGCCTGCCTGGGCAGCTGTGCGATCGGGGCGAGCGCGAAGCGGATCAGTGTGGCATCGATGGCGTCTTCGGCCATGGCATCCTTCAGCCAGGCCATCGCCAGCGTTTCGCCAGCGAGGCGCACGCCGCGCAGATGGCCATCGCGGGTGATGGCCCGCTTGTCGATGCCGCGTTTGGGATCGACATAGACGATGGCGCCTTCGTCCCCGGCCATCTCGAAGATCGCATCGATTTCAGCGAGCAATGCGGATGGCGGCGCTGCAGAGGCAGCGGCACGAAGCACGACCAGCGGTTCGACACCTCCACGCAGGCCGACCGTCGCATAGGGAAAACGCTTGAGCAGCGTGCGGGCCTGCGCGAGAAGCGCCAGGGCATCCAGACCTTCGCCGCAGACCCGGACAACCGCGAGCGACCACGGCAGTTCGGCCTTCTCTACGGCGACGGCGGTGTGCTTCAGTTCGGGCTGGAAGGAATACGGATCCGTTGCCGACGGCATCAGGGCGTTGGCGCCGTAGCCATTCATGAACTGCTCGCCCCAATGCATGGGCAGCCAGGCACGGCCGCGCGGCATGCTGCCGTCGCTGTCGACGCGCACGACAATCTCGCCGCGGCCATTGCTGACCTTCGCAAGCTCCCCCGGCTCGAGGCCCCGGTGACGGAGGTCGCAGGCATGCATCTTCAGGATCGGCTCGTCCTCGCCGTTGAACAGGCGCGGCACGGTGCCGGTGCGGCTCATGCCATGCCACTGTTCGAGCAGGCGGCCGGTGAGCAGGCTGATCGGGCGTGCGGGGTCGGTCAGCTCGGCGGTCGGCTTGTGGTCGACGGCAACGAAGCGTGCCCGGCCGGAAGGGGTCGGGAAGACACCGTCGGCGTAGAGGCGTACCCGGCCCTCGGCCATACCTTCGGGATACGGCCACTGCTGCGGTCCTGCGCTTTCGAGCAGCGCGTAGCTGAGCCCGGTGATGTCAAGATCACGGCCACGCGTCGAGGCACGATGTTCGGCGTGAATGCTTTCCGGCGTCGTGTAGGGAAAGAGCTTTTCGGTGAGCGGACGCCCCTGCGCCTCTCCGTGCAGCGCGAGACCAAGGCGGCGTGCGAAATCGAGGGCGATCTGCCAGTCATGGCGCGCCTCGCCCGGCGGTGGCACCGCAGCGCGCACGCGGGAGATGCGGCGCTCGGAGTTGGTGACGGTGCCCTCCTTTTCGCCCCACGACGTCGCCGGCAGCAGCAGATCGGCGTACTGCGCGGTGTCAGTGTTGCCGTAGGCTTCCTGCAGCACGACGAACTCGGCGGTTTCGAGCGCGGCGCGCACTTCGGCCACATCGGGCATCGACTGCGCTGGGTTGGTGCAGGCGATCCAGACGGCCTTGATCTCGCCGCTCTTCAGCGCGCGGAAGAGCTCGACCGCCGGCTTTCCAGGCTTTGGCGGAACGTAGGGCACGCCCCAGAAGCGCGCCATCTCTGCCCGGTGTTCCGGGTTGCCGAGGTCGCGATGGGCCGACATGAGGTTTGAAAGACCGCCGACCTCGCGCCCCCCCATGGCGTTGGGTTGCCCGGTCAGCGAGAAGGGGCCGCTGCCAGGCTGGCCAATCTTGCCGGTAGCGAGATGCAGGTGAATGATCGCGGCATTGTTGTGCGTGCCGTGCCAGCTCTGGTTCAGGCCCTGGCAATAGAGCGACAGCGCGCTCCTTGCGCTGCCGAACCAGCGCGCGGCGAGGATGATGGACTCGGGATCAAGACCGGTCAGCTCGGCGGCCATCGCTGGCGTGTAGCGTTCGGAGAGTTTCTCCAGTGCTTCGAAGCCTTCGGTGTGTGCTGCAATGTAGTCGCGGTCGACCAGGCCTTCCTTCAGCATCACCTGCAGCATGGCGTTGTAGAGCGCGATGTCACTGCCCGGCTTGAGCGGCAGATGCAGATCTGCGATGGCGCAGGTTTCGCTGCGGCGCGGATCGACGACGATGATGCGCAGGTTCGGATTGGCGGCCTTGGCATCCTCGATACGGCGATAGACGATGGGGTGCGCTACCGCAGTATTCGAACCGGCGATGAGGATGCACTCGGCGTGATCGATGTCTTCATAGCTGCACGGTGGCGCATCGGCACCGAGCGTCTGCTTGTAGCCGGCGACGGCCGAGGACATGCAAAGACGCGAGTTGGTGTCGAGGTTGTTGGTACCGATCAGGCCTTTGGCCAGCTTGTTGAAGACGTAATAGTCCTCGGTCAGCAACTGGCCCGCCAGGTAGAAGGCAACGGAATCGGGGCCGTGGGCGCGAATGGTGTCGGCGAAGCGCTGCACGGCATGGTCGAGCGCAAGTTCCCAGGAGACTTGCCGGCGCGGCGCAGCGCGTTCGGTGCGCAACTGCGGATGCAACAAACGATAGTCGAGGCGGGCCGAGTCGGCGAGTGAGGCGCCCTTGGCGCAGAGGCGACCGAAGTTGGCCGGGTGTTGCTTGTCGCCGCGAACGCCGGTGATGCGCAGGCCGTCGCTGTCGATGACGACGCCGCATCCAGTACCGCAGTAGCAGCAGGTAGATTTCGTTTCGGTGTTCATGTTGTTCGCTCCTGCACCACTTCGAGCAACAGACATGCCACATTTAAAAATCAAAGAGTTATGCGATCTCGCGGGATCAACCCGGGAGACGACGCATCAGCTTGGTGCGAAGGGGAAGCAGCGGACACACCAGCGCGGTGCGTACGCGGAACTACTTGATGCGCTGCAGCTTGGGGCGGCCGCCGGCAGGTTGCGGCGGTTCCGGCTCGGGTGGCGGTTCCGGGCTTGCCGCCGAGGGAGTGTTGGCGCCCTCGCCACCGCTTGCTTCATCGTCCGACTCGAAGGCCATGCCTCCGCCGTTTTCGCGGGCGTAGATGGCAACGACGCTACCTAGCGGCACGGATATGTCGCGGGCAATGCCGCCAAAACGTGCCTGGAACTCAATGAATTCATTGCCGAGCATCAGCCGGTTGGTGGCGTCGGCACTGACATTGAGGACAATCTGTCCGTCCTTGACGAACTCCATCGGGACACGCGTATCCCGACCCACCTTGACGGCAAGATAAGGTGTGAAGCCGTTGTCACTGCACCATTCGTAGATGGCGCGGATGAGATAGGGCTTGGTAGAGGGGAGTGTCATTGAGGGAGATTCCTGGAGCAGGCCCGCAAGCAGCGGGCCCGGATCCAGTGAGTACAGGTCAGCGACGCATGACCTTTTCGGGCGGGGTCAGCGCGTCAATGAAGCCCTGGCGCGAGAAGATCCGCTCGGCGTATTTCATCAGCGGTGCAGCCTGCTTGCCGAGATCAATGCCGTAGTGATCGAGACGCCACAGCAGCGGCGCAATGGCAACGTCGAGCATCGAAAACTCGTCGCCAAGCATGTGCTTCTGCTTGGTGAAGATCGGGGCCAGTTCGATCAGGCGCTCACGGATCACCTGGCGCGCCTTGTCGGCGGTCTTGGCGTTCTTTTCGAGCGCTTCGATATGGGCAAAAATTTCACGCTCCATGCCGGAGAGCAGCTGACGAGCCTTGGCACGCATGACCGGGTCACCGGGCATCAGCTGCGGATGCGGGAAGCGCTCATCGATGTACTCGTTGATGATGTTCGGCTCGTACAGGATGAGGTCGCGCTCGACGAGCACCGGCACGCGGTTGTACGGATTGATGACGGCAATGTCTTCCGGCTTGTTGAACAAGTCGACGTCGATCACCTGGAAATCCATGCCCTTTTCATACAGGACGATGCGGCAACGGTGGCTGAACGGGCAGGTGGTTCCGGAGTAGAGGTTCATCATGTTTGGGTACCCTCAAAAAACGAATCGGCATCGCATCGGTGCGGGAGGTTCCGCACCGGCGATGCCGTGATCTGGACAGGACGCTTAGTGGATGTCTTTCCAGTATTCCTTCTTCAGCTTGTAGGCGAAGACGAAGAGCACGGCGAGGAAGGCAAGGACGATCCAGCCCAGCGACTTGCGCTGTTCCTGCATCGGCTCGCCCATCCAGACCATGAAGCCGACGAGGTCGGAGACGGCCTTGTCGTAGTCCTTCGGCGACAGCTTGCCGGGGACGGCAAGTTCAAGCTTGTGATCCTTGTTCATCACCTGCTGGCCCTGCAGCTCCCACAGGATGTGCGGCATGCCGACGTTCTCGAACACAACGTTGTTCCAGCCGGTCGGGCGGTTGTCGTCACGGTAGAACTGGCGCAGGTAGGTATAGAGCCAGTCGGCACCGGAACCATCGGCCGAACCGCGGGCGCGGGCGATGATGGTCAGATCGGGAGGCGCGGCACCGAACCACTTCTTCTGTTCGTCGGTGCGCGCAGCGACGCGCATCGGCTCACCGATCTTCTCGGCAGTGAACATCAGATTGTCCTTGATCTGCTGCTCCGTCAGGCCGATTTCGGTCAGCTTGTTGTAACGGAGATACGAGGCACCATGGCAGTTCAGGCAGTAGTTCACGAACAGCTTGGCACCATTTTGCAGCGCCGGCTTGTCGGCAACCGAACCCGGCCACTTGTCGAGGTGCAGCGCCGCACCGCTGGCGAAAGCCATCAGCGGAGCGAAGAGCATTGCGACGAGAATCTTTTTCATGTTGTTCTTCCCCTTAACCCGTAACCCGATCCGGTGCCGGACGGTACTTGTCGACCTTGGAGTACCACGGCATCAGCAGGAAGAAGCCGAAGTAGATCAGGCTGCACAGCTGCGAGATCTTCTCGCCCCAGTACGACGGCGACTGCGTGCCGAGGTAGCCCAGGATGAAGAAGGAGATCACGAACAGCGTCAGGAAGGTCTTGTAGATCGGACCGCGGTAGCGGATCGACTTGACCGGGCTGCGGTCCAGCCACGGCAGGAAGGCGAAGATGACCACCGAGGCGCCCATCGCGACCACGCCCCAGAACTTGGCGTCGATGCCAAAGATCGGCCACACGACGGCGCGCAGGATCGAGTAGAACGGCGTGAAGTACCAGACCGGTGCAATGTGCGGCGGGGTCTTCAGCGGATCGGCCGGATAGAAGTTCGGCGTCTCCAGGAAGTAGCCGCCACCTTCCGGTGCGAAGAACATGATCGCCGAGAAAGCCATCAGGAAGACGACAACGCCGACGATGTCCTTGACCGTGTAGTACGGGTGGAACGGGATGCCGTCGAGCG
>DAORCC010000046.1:0-15376 GCA_035345235.1 Azospira sp. | reverse complement strand
ACCGTTCGCCGCGAAAGCCTGGTCAAGCTCGATCACCTGCCGCTGCTGCTGCGCGTCCCCTCGCTGCCCGAACTGACGCCGGGACAACGTGTCCGCCTGACCGTCGAGCACATGGACGAACTGACGCTGGACATCGGTTGCCGCTATCTGGAAACGCTGGCTGCTGCCGACGCGGCTGATGCCGCGGAAGAAACGGAAGCGATCGACTGATGGCCGTGGCCGTACCGATGCCCCTCGACCTCATCTCGCCGAACCGGCGGCTGTGGTTCGCCATCGGAATTTCGATCCTGCTGCACGGCATCCTGCTGACGCTGAACTTCCAGTTCCCCGACGCCAGCCGGATGATGAAGGACAAGGCGCTCGAGATCATCCTGGTCAACAGCAAGTCAGCGCGCAAGCCATCGGATGCCCAGGCGCTGGCGCAGAACCGCCTCGACGGCGGCGGCAACGTCGACGAGAACCGGCGCGCGAAGACGCCTTTGCCGCCCTCCGCGCAGCAGCAGGCTGGTGCGGAGCTGGAGCAGCGCCAGCGGCGCGTGCAGGAACTGGAGGCGCAGCAGCAGAAGCTGCTCTCCCAGACGAAGAGCAAGACGAAGACGGCATCGTCGAACCAGCGCGAAGCGCAGCCCGAACCCTCGCCGACGCTCTCGGGACGCGAACTTGCCTCCTCGGCACTGGCGATGGCGCGCTGGGAAGCCGAGATCTCGAAAAACGTCGATGAATACAACAAGCGGCCGCGCAAGAAGAACATCGGCGTCCGTGCCGACGAGTACCGCTTCGCGCAATACGTCGAGGACTGGCGCCTCAAGGTAGAGCGCGTAGGCACGCTGAACTATCCCGAAGCAGCCAAGGGCAAGCTCTACGGCAGCCTCGTGCTGTCGGTCAGCATCCTGGCCGACGGCAACGTGCAGAAGATCGAAATCAACCGCAGCTCCGGTCACAAGGTGCTCGACGACGCCGCCCGCCGCATCGTGCAGATGGCCTCGCCCTATGCCGCCTTCCCGGCCGATATCCGGCGCGATACCGACATCATCGAGATCACGCGCACCTGGACCTTCACGCGCAGCGACGCGCTGGAAACCCGCTGAACAGCATGACCGACCGCTACTGCGTCTTCGGCAACCCGATCGGCCACAGCAAGTCACCGGCCATCCACACCCGCTTTGCGCAGCAGACCGGCGAGGACATCTTCTACGAGGCACGACTCGCACCGATCGACGGCTTTGCCGCGGCCGTGCGCGACTTCATCGTACACGGCGGTCGCGGTGCCAATGTTACCGTGCCCTTCAAGGAAGAGGCCTTCCGGCTCTGTGACCGGCATACGCCGCGGGCCCTGCAGGCCGGCGCCGTCAATACGCTGATCTTCGCCAGCGACGGCATCACCGGCGACAACACCGACGGCGCGGGGCTGGTGCGGGATCTGACCACCAACCTCGGCGCCGTCATCGCCGGCCGCCGCGTGCTGCTGCTCGGCGCCGGCGGTGCGGCACGCGGCGCGCTCGGCCCCCTGTTGGCCGAAAAGCCGGCCCTGCTCGTCCTCGCCAACCGCACCGCGGCAAAGGCCGAAGCGCTGGCCGAACACTTCGCCGCCGACGGGCCGGTGGAGGGCTGCGGTTTGACCGCGCTTGCCGGATGTCACTTCGATCTCGTCATCAATGCCACCTCGGCAAGTCTCGGCGGCGAGGTGCCGCCGCTACCCGCCGGCTGCTACGCGCCGGGGGCGCTCGCCTACGACATGATGTACGGCAGGGGCGACACCGCCTTTCTCGCCGCGGCACGCGCTGCCGGCGTCACCCGTCTCGCCGACGGACTGGGCATGCTGGTTGAGCAGGCCGCCGAGGCCTTCGCCGTCTGGCGCGGCGTGCGCCCGGTGACGCAACCGGTGCTCGAAGCGCTACGCCAACCGTGAAGCAGGCGGTCGTCTGGCTGCGGCGTAGCCTGCTCGCATTGCTGGCAGTCTTTGTCTGCTACCAAATGTGGCTGCTCGGCTGGGTACTCTATTGGGGCAATGCCAACCCGGGCATGACCCGCTTCATGGAAATCCGTCTCGACGAACTGCGTACCCGCAAACCACAGGCGCAGCTGAGCAGGGAATGGCTGCCCTACGAACGGATATCCCCGCATCTGAAGCGCGCGCTGATCGCGTCCGAGGATGGCAAGTTCATGATGCACCAGGGCTTCGACTGGGACGGCATCCAGAAGGCGATGGAGAAGAACGAGAAGAAGGGCAAGGCCGTCGCCGGCGGCTCGACGATCACGCAGCAACTCGCCAAGAATCTGTTTCTCTCCCCCGAACGCTCACTGTTCCGCAAGGGCGAGGAAGCGGTCATCGCCGTGATGATTGAAACGGCCTGGAGCAAACGGCGCATCTTCGAGGTTTACCTCAATGTCATCGAATGGGGCAACGGCATCTTCGGCGCCGAGGCCGCTGCCCGCCACTACTATGGCATTTCGGCCAGCCAGCTTTCTGCCGAGCAGGCAGCGCGGTTGGCGGCGATGGTGCCGAGTCCGCGCTTCTACGACCGCAACCGCAATGCGCCCGGCCTCGTCCGCAAGAGCGAGGTCATCCTCGCCCGCATGCCATCGGCGCGGATTCCCTGAATACCGACCGGCAGCAACGTTGGTTGAGGGACACCCCAGAGGCGCTGATTGCTGCATCGCGACAATCGGCACGATTCGTTGTAAACTCCGCCGCATCTCATTTCCGGAGTTATTCCCGTGGACAGTTGCCCTAGTAGCAACTCGCCGGCCAAAGCCGGCACCATGGCAGGATAACGGCCTTCTGGCTGCCATCCTGCCGATTCAGCAGGATGGTGCGCCTACGGGAAATATTCCCGACTTCTTCCCGAGCGACCATTCAACTTGACCGGCGGACAATCGTGTCCGCAATACCGGCATGCCCGTCACTGGTGCGGGGATGCCGGACTGGAGTCTGAATGAACGACGAGCTCGAACACGCCGACGCGGACGAACTGCAGGCCCACCTCGAAGCGGTGCAGGAGCTGCTTGCGAAGCATCGCCTGGTGGAGGACCTCGTCCACCGCCAGGAAATGCCGCGTCACGACCTGGTCGAGGATCTGGTGCACAAGCAGCACCTCGGTCAGTTGCATGCGCGCCTGGACAAGATGCACCCGGCCGACATCGCCTACCTCCTGGAGGCGCTGCCGCTCGACGATCGACTGCTGGTCTGGGATCTCGTCCGCGCCGACCGCGACGGCGACATCCTGCTCGAGGTCTCCGATGCGGTCCGCGAATCGCTGATCGAGTCGATGGCGCCGGCGGAGCTGAAGGCCGCTGCCGAGAGCCTCGATACCGACGAACTGGCCGACCTCGCACCCGACCTGCCGCAGGAGGTGATCGAGGACGTCTTCCGTTCCCTGTCAGCGGAAGAGCGCGAGCAGCTGCGGGCAGCGATGTCCTACCCCGAGGATACCGTTGGTGCGATCATGGATTTCGACATGGTCACGGTGCGCGAGGACGTGACGCTTGAGGTGGTGCTGCGCTATCTGCGCCGCTTCGATGAACTGCCCGACCACACCGACCAGCTTTTCGTCGTCGACCGTGACGACCGCCTGAAGGGCGTGCTGCCGCTCAACGTGTTGCTGGTGAACGATCTCGATGTCGAAGTCGTCACGCTGATGCAAACCGAATGTGTCGAGCTGCAGCCGGACGATTTCGCTGACGAAGCCGCCCAGGCCTTCGAGCGCTACGACCTTGTGTCTGCTCCGGTCGTCGACCCCGATCACAAGCTGGTCGGCCGCGTCACCGTCAATGCGGTGGTCGACCTGATCCGCGAAGAGGCCGAGAGCGAGCAGCTTGCGCAGGCCGGTCTGCGTGAGGAGGAGGACATCTTCGCACCGGTGATCGACTCGGTGAAGAACCGCTGGGCCTGGCTAGCGATCAATCTCGTCACGGCCTTCATCGCCTCGCGCGTGATCGGTGCCTTCGAGGGCTCGATCGAGAAGCTGGTTGCCCTCGCCGCACTGATGCCGATCGTTGCCGGTATCGGCGGCAACTCGGGCAACCAGACGATCACGATGATTGTGCGTGCGATAGCGATGGGTCAGGTGCAGCCGGATGCACTGAACCGCCTGCTCAGGAAAGAGATCGGCGTGGCGCTGATCAACGGCCTGCTCTGGGGCGGCCTGCTCGGCGGCATTTCGTGGTGGCTCTACGACAGCGCGTCGCTCGGCCTGGTCATGACGGCAGCGATGACACTGAACCTGCTGTTGGCGGCCACTGCCGGTGTCGCCATTCCGATCATGCGCCTGAAGCTGGGCGGCGATCCGGCGATCGGCGGCTCGGTGATGATCACCGCGCTCACCGATTCGGGCGGCTTCCTGATCTTCCTCGGCCTGGCGACGCTGTTCCTGCTCTGATCAGTCGCTGGCGGGCGTCACCAGCTTCAGGCCGACAATGCCGGCCACGATCAGCGTAATGCAGGCGAGCCGCAACGCATCGCGCGGCTCGTTGAACAGGTAGATGCCCAGAATCGCGGTGCCGACGGCACCGATGCCGGTCCACACCGCGTAGGCGGTCCCCAGCGGTAGTGCCTTCAGCGCCAGGCCGAGCAGCACCACCGAGGCAATCATGGCGGCGACGGTGCCGACCGACGGCCATAGCCGCGAGAAGCCTTCGGTATATTTCAGCCCGACCGCCCAGCCGATCTCGCACACTCCGGCGACGAACAGCACCAGCCAGGCGACGGACTGGCTCATGCCTTGGCGAAGTACGCGTCGGCCGCCGCGATCGTCGCATCGATATCGGTGTCGCTGTGCGCGGCCGAGACGAATCCCGCTTCGAAGGCGGACGGCGCGAAGTAGTGGCCGGCGTCGAGCATGGCATGGAAGAAGCGGTTGAACGCTTCCTTGTCGCATTCCAGCACTGCCGCGTAGGTCGCCGGACAGGCCTTGGCGAAATAAAGGCCGAACATGCCGCCAACCGCCTGCGCGACGAAATCGACGCCGTGCTTCTTCGCCGCGGCAGTGAGGCCGTCGGTCAGGCGCAGCGTCTTCTTCGTCAGCGCCTCGTAGAAACCGGGCTGCTGCACCAGCTTCAGTGTCGCCAGCCCGGCCGCTACCGCCACCGGGTTGCCCGACAGCGTACCGGCCTGATAGACGGGCCCAAGCGGCGCAATCTTTTCCATGATCTCGCGCTTGCCGCCAAAGGCACCGACCGGCATGCCGCCACCGATCACCTTGCCCAAGGTCGTCATGTCCGGCGTGATGCCGTAGTAACCCTGCGCACACTGCGGGCCGACGCGAAAACCGGTCATCACCTCGTCGAAGATCAGCACCGCACCGTACTGCGTGCACAGCTCGCGCATGGCTTTGAGGAACTCCGGCGTCGGCGCGATCAGGTTCATGTTGCCGACCACCGGCTCGACGATCACCGCGGCGATGCGATCCGGGTGCTTGGCGAAGGCCTCGGCCAGCTGCTGCGGATCGTTGTAGTCGAGCACCATCGTGTGCTGCGCGAGGTCGGCCGGCACGCCGCCCGAAGACGGGTTGCCGAAGGTCAGCAGGCCGGAGCCGGCCTTGACCAGCAGCGAATCGGAATGGCCGTGATAGCAGCCCTCGAACTTGATCAGCACGTCGCGGCCGGTGTAGCCACGCGCCAGGCGGATGGCGCTCATCGTCGCCTCGGTCCCCGAGGAGACGAGACGCACCATTTCCATGCTCGGCAGCAGCTCGCACAGCAGGTCGGCAATCTCGACCTCGGCTTCGGTCGGCGCACCGAAGGAAAGGCCGCGTACGGCCGATTCCTGCACCGCCTTGACGACCTCCGGATGCGCATGGCCGAGGATCAGCGGCCCCCACGAGCCGACATAGTCGGTATAGCGCTTGCCGTCGGCGTCCCAGACATGTGGCCCCTTGCCTTCCCTGAAGAAGCAGGGGGCGCCGCCAACCGAGCGGAAGGCGCGCACCGGCGAGTTCACGCCGCCGGGGATGTGCCGCTGGGCGGCTTCGAAGAGTTGCTGGTTACGTGAAGTCATGTCGTGTTTCCTCGAACAGGTGTTGATAGGCCGCCGCGCGGGCTGCGATGGCCGGCAGGTCGGGGGCGGCAAAAAGATCGGTGATGACGGCGAGCAGATCGGCGCCGGCAGCGATGATGGCGGGCGCAGTATCAAGGGTGATGCCGCCGATGGCGCAGGCCGGCACGGTTGATTCAGCGTGCCAGCGGGAAAAGATGTCGAGCGGCGCACGCACCGCACCGGGTTTGGTCGGTGACGGACAGACGGCGCCAAAAGCCACATAATCGGCGCCCGCCGCGACGGCGGCGCGGGCGCGATCGACATCCGCATAGCAGGAAGCGCCGAGTACGCGGCCAGGTGGCAGCGCCCGGCGGGCGGCAGCAAGATCGCCGTCCGCACCACCAAGGTGCACGCCATCGGCATCGACCTGCAGGGCAAGCGCCAGATCGTCATTGACGATGAAGCAGGCGCCGTATTGCCGGCACAGGCCCTGCATGGCGCTCGCCAGGCGCTGGCGACGCCCGGCGGCGGTCGTCTTGTCGCGGAATTGCAGCGCCCGCGCACCCCCGGCCAGCGCGGATGCGGCCATCCCGAGCAGGCGCGATTCGTCCGGCTCGTCCGGCGTTATCGCGTAGAGCCCGCGCAAGGCGGCAAGCAAATCAGTCCGGGGTATCGGCATCCGGTTCACCGGCACGCGCCCAGAAAAAGCGATCCGGAATGTGTTGTCCCATGCCAGGCCGGAAGCCGTTGGCCAGGGACTGCCAGGTGTAGTCCTGCGCATCACGCACGGCATCGGCGATATCGAGGCCATTCGCAAGATTGGCAGCGATTGCCGAAGCCAGCGTGCACCCGGAGCCATGGTAACTGCCGGGCAGGCGCTCCCAGCGGTCGCTGCGGATCTGGCCGTTCTCGCCGTGCAGGGTATTGATGACCTTGGCAGTGTTCTCGTGCGTACCCGTCACCAGCACATATTCGCAGCCCTCCGCGATCAGCCGTTGCGCACATGTCGCGAGGTCCGGCGACTCATCGTCCTCGTCCTCCTCGGCAAGACGGCGCGCCTCCATGCTGTTCGGCGTCAGTACGGTAGTCTGCGGCAACAGCATCTCGCGGATCGCCTGCAGTACCTCGTCGTTGGCAAGCTCGTCGCCACGTCCCGAGGCCAGCACGGGATCGAAGACGAGCGGGATGTCCGGATAGTCGGAGACAATCTCGGCGATGATCGACACGTTCTCGACGCTGCCGACCAGGCCGACCTTGAAGGCGGCGACCGGCATGTCCTCCAGGACCGCCCGGGCCTGGTCCTCGACCCAGTCGGCATCGAGCGGCAGGACCGCCTCCACGCCGAGCGTATCCTGAACGGTAATTGCGGTAATCACCGACAGCGGGTGGCAGCCCATCGACGACAAGGTCATGATATCGGCCTGGATGCCGGCGCCCCCGGACGGGTCGCTGGCGGCAAAGACCAGCACGATCGGCGGCGGAACCTGGGCAGTGGGTACGGACGGACTATTCTGGCTGTTCTGGGTCATGCATTCTGGCCGCGGAAGGCGACGCTCCTTTTGCAGCAGGCGAGGGATTCGGGAATAGAGGAGAACAGTGAGAGCGGATTCTAACCGAATCGCACACCAATCCGGCCGCCCCCCGGAAATGGAATCCCGCGCAAACGGGTGCAAATAGTCGCAATTCCTATGAGTTACGGTATAGTTACCCGAAAACTAGGTTCGGTGCCGGTCCGAAATCATCAGGTTTGCAGTTACAAACAAGCAATGCCGGCGTTCATGGAGGAAGGAATTGGCTGAAGCTGCTAACCTGCGCGGCGTCAAGGTCATGGTGATTGACGACAGCAACACCATCCGGCGTAGCGCGGAAATCTTTCTGGTGCAGGCCGGCTGCCAGGTGCTGCTTGCCGAGGACGGCTTCGACGCCCTGTCGAAAATCGCCGATCATCAGCCGGACATCATCTTCTGCGACATCATGATGCCGCGCCTCGACGGCTACCAGACCTGCGCCCTGATCAAGAAGAACCCCCGTTTCCGGGGCACCCCGGTGATCATGCTTTCCTCGAAGGACGGCCTTTTCGACCGCGCCCGCGGCCGGATGGTCGGTTCCGACCAGTACCTGACCAAGCCTTTCACGAAAGACAGCCTGCTGCAGGCGGTCGCGAGCTTCGCGCCGCAGCAGGTCCAATAGGCAACTCGCGCCATAGCAATCACGGAGTAACACAGCATGCCCGTCAAGAAAATCCTCGTCGTCGACGATTCGCCCACCGAGCGCGCTTTCATGGTCGACCTGCTGACCAAGAACGGTTTTCAGGTCGTCACCGCCGAAAGCGGTGAAGAGGGTGTCACCAAGGCCAAGGCCGAAAAACCGGACCTGATCATCATGGATGTCGTCATGCCCGGCCTCAACGGCTATCAGGCCACGCGCACCCTGACCCGCGACGACGACACCAAGAACATTCCGGTCCTGATGTGCACCTCGAAAGGCCAGGAGACGGACAAGATCTGGGGGCTGCGCCAGGGCGCACAGGATTACCTGGTGAAGCCGGTCAACCCGGAAGAACTGCTCGGCAAGATCGCCGCGCTCTGATCCGCTCGCACGCATGGCCAAGAAGATCAGCCTCAGGGAATTCCAGGAGCACCTGGCGGCGCGCCTGACCAGTGCTGCGCAGGGCAAGGCCAATCCGGCCCTGCTCGGCGTGCAGACCGGAAACGATTACTGGCTGCTCGATCTCTCCGAAGCCGGCGAGATCGTGCCGTTGCCGCCGCTGACACCAGTGCCGCTGACAAAGCCATGGTTCTCCGGCATCGCCAACATCCGTGGCAACCTGTATTCGGTCGCCGATTTTTCGGCCCTGCGCGGCGGAGACCCCACCCCCCTCAATCCAGCCTCGCGACTCCTGCTGGTCGGCGCCCGTCACGGCAGCAACGCTGCGCTGCTGGTGACAAGGATGCTGGGCCTGAAAAACCCGGATCAATTCACCGCCACTACCGCCGCGAATGACCCGCACCCATGGGAAAGCGGTCGCGTCGTCGACGACAGCGGTCGCGAATGGAAAAGACTGAACGTCCGCGCCATGCTGGCGGACCCTGCATTCATGGAAATCGGCGCCTGACGCGCCCGATCTCCTGCTGAGCTTACGAACAACCAAACCAGAAATACACGGAGACGATTCATGGCGTTCAACTTCAAACTGCCCGGCCTCGGCGGCAACAAGACTCCCGGCCCGGAAGACCAGACCATCTCGGCACCAACGGTCATGGAGAGCGGTGGCGCCACAAAGAAGCCGGGGCAGGCCCTGGCCTTCCTGAATCAGTACTCGGTCAACAAGCAACTGCAGATTCTCGGCGGCGCCCTGCTGTTCGTGATCATCCTGCTCGGTGCGCTGATCTATCACGACAACCGCGAATCGAACTACGGTACCGCCTACGTCGCAGCCTCCGGTGAAATGCGCATGCTTTCGCAGCGACTGGCCAAGGCATCCAGCCTCGCGCTGCAGGGTAACGCGACCGCCTTCAAGCAGCTCAAGGATTCGCGCGAACGCTTCTCGCAACTGATCGAGCGGCTGACCAGCGGCGGTCAGATCGGCGAAGCCAGCGTACCGCCCTCTCCGGACGGCGTGCAGGAACAGTTGAAGTCGCTGACAGAAGAGTGGAACAAGACGGACAAGAACGCCGGCCAGCTCATGGAGATGGAAAAGAACCTGATTTCCCTGGGCAAGGACGTTGCCACCATCAACGACAAGAACCCGCAACTCCTCGAACTCTCGGAACAGGTCGCCGCGCTGAAGCTGCAGACCGGCGCCGGCACGCGCGAGATCGTTGCGGCGAACCAGTTGGTGATGCTGACGCAGCGCGTCGCAAAGAACGCCTCTGCACTGCTCGTCGGTGACGCCATCGATCCGGAAGTTGCCTTCCTGCTGGGCAAGGACACCAACACTTTCCGCGACCTCCTCGGCGCACTGACCAAGGGTAGCGAAACGCTGCGCATCGGCGCCACGACGGATGCCGACACCAAGGCAAAGCTGGCCGAACTCGAAACCAACTTCAAGGAATATCAGGCGGCGGTCGGAGGCATCCTCGGCTCGATGCAGCGCCTGGTGCTGGCAAAACAGGCTGGATCCAACATCTTCCGTGAATCGGAAACCCTGCTGGCATCGACCGACAAACTCGCGGAGGCCTACCAGGGAGAGTTGGCCGAGCGGGCCTCCTATGTCGTCTTCCTGATCATTCTCGGCGCGCTCGCGTTGGCCATCCTCGGCCTGATGGCCAAGGTCTACCTCGATGACTCGGCCCGCCGTGCCCACGAAGCTGAAGAAAGCCGGCAGGAAACGGAGCGTCTCAACCGGACCAACCAGGACGCCATTCTGCGGCTGATGAACGAACTCGGCGACCTCGCCGACGGTGACCTGACCGTCACTGCGACCGTGTCGGAAGACATCACGGGCGCCATCGCTGACTCGATCAACTACACGATTGAAGAACTGCGCGTGCTGGTCGGCCGCATCAACGACGCCGCCGGCCGCGTGACCAGCGCCACCGAGATCGCCCAGCAGACTTCGGCCGAACTGCTCGCCGCTGCCGAGAAGCAGTCGCAGGAAATTCAGGACGCCGGCCAGTCGGCGCTGGACATGGCCAAGTCGATGACCCAGGTGTCGAGCAACGCCAACCAGTCCGCTCAGGTTGCGCGCCAGTCGCTGGCCGCTGCCGAAAAGGGCGCCGTGGCCGTGCAGGACTCGATCAAGGGCATGAACGAAATTCGCGAGCAGATCCAGGAAACCTCGAAGCGGATCAAGCGTCTCGGCGAAAGCTCACAGGAGATCGGTGAAATCGTGGAACTGATCTCGGACATTACCGAACAGACCAACGTGCTGGCGCTGAACGCCGCCATCCAGGCGGCCTCCGCCGGCGACGCAGGCCGCGGCTTCACGGTGGTTGCCGAGGAAGTGCAGCGACTGGCCGAACGTTCCGCGGAAGCCACGAAGCAGATCGCGGCGATCGTGAAGACCATTCAGACCGACACGCAGGATGCCGTGTCCGCCATGGAACAATCGACGCAGGGTGTGGTTGAAGGAGCCAAGCTTTCCGACGCTGCCGGTCAGGCGCTTGCCGAGATCGGCGACGTGTCGCAGATGCTCGCCGGCCTCATCGAGAACATCTCGACCGACACGCAGCAGCAAGCCCAGTCCGCGACAGGCGTGGCCAGCAAGATGCAGGACATCCTGCGCGTGACGGAACAGGCCACCGTCGGTACGCAACGCACGGCAGAGGCGGTCGGCGAACTCGCCGCCCTGGCAACCGAACTGAAGGGCTCGGTCGCCGGCTTCAAGGTCGCCTGATCCCGCTCGGAGAGATAAATCCGCATGAACGCCGCGACGGAATTCGACGTCGGCCCGCTGACCTGGGTCAAAAGCGAGATCGATCTTGCCCTCGAGCGCGCCGGAGAAGCGCTGGGACAATTCGCCGACAACGGTGATGCAACCCAGCTGAAATTCTGCCGCACGCATCTTCACCAGGTACGTGGCGCACTGGCGATCGTCGGTCTCGACGGCGTCACCCAGTTCACCGACGCCCTCGAGGCAGTGCTCGACGACCTTGAACAGCAGAAGATCACGGCCGATGCCAATGCCACGGGCCTGATCAAGGAAGCGCTGGGCGCCATTCGTCACTATCTCGACGACCTCGTTAACGGCGAGCCGAACCAGCCGTTGCGCCTGATGCCTGTCTACGGACGCATCCAGAGCCTGCGCGGGCAGAAGCGCATTTCCGCAACCGATCTTTTCTTCCCCGATCTCTCCCTGCGCCCGCCGCGCCGGGCTGCGGCACCGTCGCTCTCGCGCGGTGAACTGCAGCAACTGCTGCGCACGCAGCGTGCCCGCTTCCAGCGGGGCCTGCTGGCGTGGCTGCGCAACCCGGTCGACCGCAGCGGCGTTGCCGAAATGCTGGCGGCCACCCGCCAGGTCGAGGCCACGCAGGAACTCGCGTCCGCCCGTGCTTTCTGGTGGGTCGCCACCGGCATGCTGACGGCGCTGTCGGACGGCACGCTGCCGGCAGAAGTCGATGTCAAGCAACTCTGTGCGCGCATCGACCTGCAGATCCGCCGCCTGCTCGAAGGCTCGAAGAACGTCGCCGAGCGCCTGATGCGCGACGCGCTGTATTACGTCGCTCAGGCAGACAGCAACAGCGATCTCGTACGACAGGTCAAGAACACCTATCAGCTGGCGAACGCCCTGCCTGCCGCGCAGACGGCAGCCCCGCAGGAGCAGCAGCGGCGGCGTCTGCGTGAGACGATCAGCGCAACGGAAGACGCCTGGAACAAATTCTGCGCCGGTTCGGCACCGGCCCTGCAGTCTTTCCGCGACCAGGCGGGCGCATTGCATCAGGCCGTCGAACAGCTCGGCCATACCGACTACCGCCGGCTCGGCCAGGCGATTGCCAATGCCGCCAACTGGCTCGCGGAACAACCTGCCCGCCACAGCGAGGCGTTGGCGATGGAAATCGCTACCGCGATCCTGCTGGCCCAGAACGCCCAGGAAAACTTTACCAAGCTCGGCAACGACTTCGCCCACCAGGTCGACGTCATGGTCGCCCGCCTCCACGGCTTCCTCGCCGACAATCCGCCCGAACCGGGGTCCGAGGTGCCGCTGCTCGACGAAATGTCGCGGCAGGCGCAGGAAAAGCTGCTGGTCGGCCAGGTCGCCAAGGAAATCCAGAGCAACCTCGCACAGATCGAGCAGGTTCTGGACGGTTTCTTCCGGGATGCCCAGCGGCGTAGCGAACTCGCAACGCTGAGTGCGCCGATGCACCAGATCGTCGGTGCGCTGATGATCATGGGTCAGGATGCCGCAGTCGCAACCCTGAAGGAATGCGAAGCCGAGATCCAGCGCTTCGCGGCCGACACCTACACACCGAACGAAGCCGATTTCGAACAGGTCGCAGATCGTCTCTCGGCACTTGGCTTCTTCATCGACGCCATGCAGAACGGCGCCACCGACTTCGCCGAATTCCTGCGCTCGATGAAGGCGGAACCGGTTGAGGAGGCACCGGAGGAAAGCGCCGGCAGCTCGGTCGAACAGGAACTGGAACAGGCCAAGAAGGAAACCCAGGCACTGCTCAATGCCCTCAAGGAACAGCCGACCGACGAAAGGATCCGTCAGGACCTCAAGCAGAACCTGGAAACACTGAAGCAGGATGCCGACCTCGTTGCCGACAGCACGCTCGGGCAGCAGGCCAAGGCTGTTCTCACGGCCCTCGACGCCGGTGCCACCGCGCCCGCCATCGAGGAAGCGATGGCTGTCATCAAGCCGCAGGCCGCTGAAGCACCGACGCCGTCCGCCGAAACCCTGCAGCTGGCTCAGGCCGACGAGGAAGAGCTCGACGCCGAGCTGCTCGCGATCTTCATCGAGGAAGCCAAGGAAGTACTGGAGGCGATCGGCAGCAATGTCGCCCTGCTCCACGGCCAGCCGCACAACGCCGAAGTGATGACCAACATCAGGCGCTCGTTCCACACGCTCAAGGGTTCTGGCCGCATGGTCGGCCTGCGCGATCTCGGTGAAGTTGCCTGGGCCATCGAGCAGGTCCTGAACCTCTGGCTGCGCCAGGAACAGACGCCGACCCCACAGGTTTTCGACATGATCGAAAGCGGCCAGCGCGTCTTCGCCGCCTGGGTCGAACATCTCGAAGACCGCAGCGTACCGCTGCCCGACGCCAGCGCACTGGTTGCCCTCGCCGAATCGCTGCGCATTGGCGGTGAAGTGCCGGCAGTTGCCGCCCCGGCCGTAGTCCCCGCACCGCCCCCGGTTGAAGCAGCGCAGGAGGAGTCGTTCGACGAAGCCACTGCCACGCTCGTCCTTGGAAACTTTGGCCGTGACGAGCCGGAAGCCTCCCCGCCCGCCGAGACGGTGGAAGTGCTGGACATGGCCCCCCTCACGCTCGACGAGGCGCAGACGCCGGCACCGAGCGACGCCGAGGAGGAAATGTTCGAAGGGGCATCAGCCACCGTCGTTCTGGGGCACTTCGGCGGCGACAAGACGCCGCCGGCACCGATGGTCGTGGAAGAAGTGGTCGACCTGCCGCCGCTGGCACTCGACGAACCTGCCAGCGATCTCGAAGACCAGATGTTTGCGGGCGCCTCGGCCACCGTCGTCCTCGGCAATTTCGGCAGCAGCGAACCCGCCGCCGCACCCGAGGAAGTGGCCGAAGAAATAGAACTGCCGCCGGTGGCACAGGACGAGGCCACACCCGCGAACGCGGACACGCTGCCGCAGCCGGGAACCGAAGCCTTCGACAACGCAGCAACCGTAGTCCTGCGCCAGTTCACCACTCCGGAGCCGGCCCCTGTCAGCCCGGAAGAGGCGCTCGGTGCGCTTGAATTCGCACCGCTCGATCTCGCGGACGAGGTGCCCGAACCGGCCGTCGAAACGGCTGCGCCGGTCGTCACCGAAACCATCGCGGCAACCGAGGAAACGGCTGCCATCCGGGCCACGGAAGAAACGCCGGAAGCGCTCCCGGATTCGGCGGTCGAACTGCCTGCCATCGTCGATTTCGACGCCAGCGATGCCCAGACCGCAGAAGCCGCTGGCGAGGAAACCGCCGTCGCGTCAAAGCTGAACATTTCGCCGACGCTCTACGAAATATTCATGGAGGAGGCGCGCGGCCATCTCGCGACGCTGCAGGCCGAATTCGCCGTCCTCGACAACGATCCTACGCAGCCGACCGCACACCAGATGGCGCGCGCCGCGCATACGCTGGCTGGCATCTCCGGCACGGTCGGGCTCGGCGACCTGAACCAGCTCGGCGTCGCGCTCGAGCACGCGCTGCTGCGCCGCGACATCACGGACCAGGCGGACAATCTCGCGGCCATCGAGATCCTGCGCCAGACCATTGCCGCGCTCGACGAAATGATTGCCGATGTCGGCATGCAGGAACCGCCGCAAGCAGCGCCCCATCTCATCGCCGAACTGGCCGAAATCTATCCGCTGCCAGCGCAACCGGTGGTCGAGGACATCCAGGGGATCGAAAGCGTGCCGCCGGTGGTCGAGCCCGAACTGATCGCGACCCCCGAAGCGTTGTCGGCGGCATCGGCGGCGGAGCTGCCTGCAGCCGCCCCCAGCCCTGGCACCTCGATTCTCGCTGACCTGCCAGCGGTCAAGGATGAACTCGACGAACAGCTGCTACCGATCTTCCTCGAAGAAGCGGCCGAACTGACCGTCGCGATCACGGAAAACCTGCGCGCGTGGCGAATCAACCCGGCGGATGCCGAAGCCGCCCGCGCCCTGCACCGCCTGTTCCACACGTTGAAGGGCAGCGCCCGCATGGCTGGCGCGATGACCCTGGGCGAGATCACCCACGCCATCGAGTCGCACGTCGAGCATGCCAACAAGACCGGCGGCACCACGGCAGA
>DAORCC010000045.1:2564-15498 GCA_035345235.1 Azospira sp. | reverse complement strand
CGCTGGTCGACAAGGAACAGCCGAAGCTGGTCATCCTCGGCAAGCAGGCGATCGATGACGATGCCAACCAGACCGGCCAGATGCTGGCTGCGCTGCTCGGCTGGCCGCAGGCGACCTTCGCCTCGAAGGTGGCGATTGCCGGTGACAAGGCGACTGTGACCCGTGAAGTCGATGGTGGCCTGGAAACGCTCGAGATCTCGCTGCCGGCCATCGTCACGACCGACCTGCGCCTCAACGAACCGCGCTATGCGACGCTGCCGAACATCATGAAGGCCAAGAAGAAGCCGCTCGATACGGTGAAGCCGGATGCGCTGGGTGTCGACGTCGCCCCGCGCCTGAAGACGCTGAAGGTCGCCGAGCCGGCCAAGCGCCAGGCCGGCGTCAAGGTTGCGGATGTGGCCGACCTCGTCGCCAAACTCAAGAACGAAGCAAAGGTGATCTGATCATGGCCATCCTCGTCATTGCCGAACACGACAACGCCTCCCTCAAGTCCGCCACGCTGAACGCCGTCACGGCAGCCGCGAAGATCGGTGGCGATATCCACGTGCTGGTCGTCGGTGCCGGTTGCGGTGCCGCCGCGGAAGCCGCTGCCAAGATCGCCGGCGTCGCCAAGGTGAAGGTTGCCGATGCCGCCCATTACGCAGACCAGACGGCCGAGAACATCGCCGCATTGGTCGTTGCCAACGCCGCCGGCTACAGCCACATCGTCGCCCCGGCCACCACCGGCGGCAAGAACTTCCTGCCGCGCGTCGCCGCGCTCCTCGATGTGGCGCAGATTTCCGACATCGTCGGCGTCGAGTCCGCAGACAGCTTCGTCCGCCCGATCTACGCCGGCAACGTGCTGGCGACCGTGCAGTCGGCTGATGCCGTCAAGGTCATCACGGTCCGTACCACCGCCTTTGAACCGGCAGGCGAGGGCGGCAGCGCCACCGTCGAAGCCATCGGCGCCGCGGCCGATGCGGGCAACAGCAAGCTGGTCGGCCGCGAGCTGACCAAGTCGGCGCGTCCGGAACTCACTGCCGCCAAGATCATCGTTTCCGGTGGTCGTGGCATCGGCAACGGCGAGAACTACACCAAGCTGCTCGAGCCGCTCGCCGACAAGCTCGGCGCTGCGCTGGGCGCCTCGCGTGCCGCAGTCGACGCCGGCTTCGTGCCGAACGATTACCAGGTCGGCCAGACCGGCAAGATCGTCGCACCGCAGCTCTACGTGGCGGTCGGCATCTCGGGTGCCATCCAGCACCTGGCCGGGATGAAGGATTCGAAGGTGATCGTCGCGATCAACAAGGATCCGGAAGCGCCGATCTTCCAGGTCGCCGACTACGGCCTCGTGGCCGACCTGTTCGAGGTCGTTCCGCAGCTGACCGCGGCGGTCTGAGCAGGGCGCTTCGTACGAAGCGCCGGGAGCCGGGATGAACCTGCCGGACGGACTGCTCGCTGACGAATGGACAGTGGCCGCCTGGCTGCTGTTCATCCCCGTCCTGCTGCTGTCGCTGCGCCGGGCGCCACTGCGGCGCCTCGCGGATGCCATCCAGGGCAACGTCTGGCTCGGCCTCATCGTCATGCTGATGCTGCTCTGGAGCGTCAAGGCCGGCGTGCGCCCCGGCCTTTCTCTGCACCTCCTCGGTGCCTCCGTGTTCGTCCTTGCCTGCGGTCCGTGGCTGGCCTTCCTTGGCCTCTGCGCCGTGCTCGCCGGTGTCACCCTCAATGGCGATGGCGGCTGGCACGGTTATGCCCTCAACGCACTGCTGATGGCCGGCGTCGGGGTCTCCGTCGCGTATGCCGTGCAGCGTTTCGTCGAACGCTTCCTGCCGCCGCAGCTCTTCGTCTACATATTCGCCAATGGCTTCTTCGGCGGTGCGCTGGCGATTTCGGCCGTCGGTGCCGCCTCGTCCCTGCTGCTCGCCGCGACCGGCGTCTATGCGCTCGACTACGTGCTTGAAGAGTATCTTCCTTATGTACTCCTGCTCGGCTTCTCCGAGGCCTGGCTGTCGGGGATGGTCGTCACGCTGTTCGTCGTCTATCGGCCGGCGTGGATGTCCTCGTTCGAGGATGCGCGCTACCTGCGCGATTGAGCCCGCCGATGCATTACGCCTTGCCGACCCCGCGCTGTAGCATCAGGAAACTGCTGCTGTCTGGCCTGCTGCTGCCGTCGCTGCTCTGGGCCGGCGAAGGCGTACCGCCGCCGGTCCTGGCCAGCGGCGAGTGGGTCGCCGTGGCCGGCGAGTCGCCGGCCTCGCTGGCACGACTGCTCTTCCCGTCGCAGCCGGCTACGCAACAACGCTTCATCACGGCCCTGGCGGCCGAGAACCCCGCGCTCGCCATCGATGCGGGTGGCAGTACGCCGCTGGTGCCGGGGAGTGTGCTCAGGATGCCCGACTGGCGCCTGCTGGGGACCGTAGAACGTCCCGCCGCGCCTTCGAAACGGAAGATCGTGGCCGATGCGCCATTACCCGCGCGAACCGCAGTCCTCTCCATCTCCGCCGTGCCGTCGCTGTCGTGGATGCGCCTTTCGACGACACTGTCGCCCGGTCCTGTGGCCGACGAGCTGACGCGACAGTCGCTGCGCCTTGAATACCGCCTGCTCTCCCTGCTCAATGAACAGCTGGTCGCACTGGGCGGCGGGAACGTACGGGCGATTGAAAATGCGGCTGCCGCTGGCGTCACCACCACCGGCACCGGAACGCAGACGCCGCCGCTGCGCCTGCAGCCGGATGTGGCGGCCACGCTCCCGACCCTTTCCCAACCGGTAGCGGAACCCTTACCGGCACCGGTCGTTACGCCGCCAGCACCACCCGCCGTACAAGTGCCGGCTCCGCAAGCTGTCGTCGCACCAGCGCCTGCGCCGGTGGTCCTCGACGTGGCGCCGCCCCCCAGGCATCTGCGCCCGGCGCCGCCGGAACCCGGTGGCGGTCACGACTGGCTGCCGTACTCCGTTGGCGGCGGGATTCTGCTGCTCGCTGCGGTCTACCTGCGTCACCGCCGCAAGCAGCAGCGTCCGGTCGAGGTGCCGCTGGAGCATGCTGAAACGGTCGTCATGGAACATCCGCTACCGTCAGCGTCGCCCGCACGGCGTGACACGCCGGTGCTCAATGTCGTCGACGCGATTTCGTCGGCGCCGCAGGCGACAGTGATGATCCTGCCGACCGAGCCGGACCCCGGCGACGTCAATCCGGTGCTGGAACTTGCCGAGATCATGCTCTCCTTCGGCCGCGTCCAGGGCGCCGCCGAAACGCTGCGCGAATACATCGAGGCCAATCCGCGGGAGGCGCTGCAACCCTGGATCAAGCTGCTCGACATCTACCGTCAGGGCGACATGCCCGACGAGTTTGCGGCGATGGCCGAGCGCCTCAACCAGCATTTCAACGTCGAGATCCAGCAGTGGGACGGTCGGCCGCCGCCGCCGAAACGCGAGAACGTTGTCCGCGTCGTGACGCTGGAAGCGCTGCCCCATGTGCGCGACCGCATCGTCGCCCTCTGGGGGAAGCCCGAGTGCAGCGACTACCTGCGCCAGTTGCTGCGCGACAACCGCGCCGGCGAACGCGGCGGCTTTACGCTGCCCGTCGTGCAGGAAATCCTGCTGCTGATCGATCTCATGGCGGACCGCGAGGCAGCCGCCACGAACCATTAACCCGTGTAACCCGAGCAATCAAACCAAGTAGCGCAACCACAAGGAGAACAGAAGATGAGTCAGTACATTGCACCGATCCGCGACATGCAGTTCGTGCTCAAGGAGCTGGCAGGGCTCGAGCAGGTCTCGCAGCTGCCGGGCTGCGAGGAAGCGACCCCGGATCTGGTCGATGCCGTCCTCGAAGAGGCGGCCAAGTTTGCCGAAGGCGTGCTCTCGCCGCTGAACGTGCCGGGCGACCAGGAAGGCGCCCGCTGGCACGACAAGCAGGTCACGATGCCGAAGGGCTTCAAGGAGGCTTATCAGCAGTTCGTGGAGAACGGCTGGTCGGCGCTGGCCTGCGAACCGGAATTCGGTGGCCAGGGTCTGCCGAAGGTCGTGAACGCCTGCGTCACCGAGATGTGGAAATCCGCCAACCATGCCTTCTCGCTGTGCCCGTTGCTGACCACGGGCGCCATCGAGGCGCTGGTGCTCGCCGGTTCGGATGAACTGAAGTCAACTTATCTCGAAAAGATGGTGTCCGGCGTGTGGACGGGCACGATGAACCTGACCGAGCCGGGCGCCGGCTCCGACCTCGCCGCCGTGCGCAGCAAGGCAGAGCCGCAGGGCGACGGCACCTACAAGATCTTCGGCCAGAAGATCTTCATCACCTACGGCGACCACGACATGGCCGAGAACATCGTCCATCTGGTGCTCGCCCGTACGCCGACCGCACCGGAAGGTGTCAAGGGCATCTCGCTCTTCGTCGTGCCGAAGTTCATGGTCAATGCCGACGGCTCGCTCGGTGCCCGCAACGATGCCTGGTGCGTGTCGATCGAGCACAAGCTCGGCATCCACGCCAGCCCGACGGCCGTGATGGCCTACGGTGACCACGGTGGCGCGATCGGCTACCTCGTCGGCCAGGAAAACCGCGGCCTCGAGTACATGTTCATCATGATGAACGCTGCCCGTTACGGCGTCGGCCTCGAAGGCGTCGCCGATGGCGAGCGTGCCTACCAGCGTGCCGTGACCTACGCCAGGGACCGCATCCAGGGGACCGACATCGGCGTCCGTGGCGGTGGCAAGGTCGCCATCATCAACCATCCGGACGTGCGCCGCATGCTGATGAGCATGCGTTCGCAGGTGGAGGCGACACGGGCGCTGGCCTATGTCGTCGGTGCCGCCCACGATGCCGCCGTTCATCATCCGGACCCGGAAGTGAAGAAGCAGAACCAGGCCTTCGTCGACCTGATGATCCCGGTGGTCAAGGGCTGGAGCACCGAAGTCGGCGTCGAGGTTGCGACGACCGGCGTGCAGGTCCACGGCGGCATGGGCTTCATCGAGGAAACCGGCGCTGCGCAGCACCTGCGCGACGTGCGCATCTCGACCATCTACGAAGGCACCACCGGCATCCAGGCCAACGACCTGATCGGCCGCAAGATGGCCCGCGAAGGCGGCGCCACGATCAAGGCGGTGATCGCCATGATGCGCAAGCTCGATGCCGATCTGGCGAAGCAGCCGGGCGAGAACTTCGTCGCCATCCGCGCCCGCTTCACGGCTGGCATCGACGAGCTCGAGAAGGCCGCCAACTGGATCGTCGAGAACTACGCCAAGGACGTGCGCGCCACGTCCGTCGGCGCCGTCCCCTTCCTGTGGCTGTTCGGCATCGTCGCCGGCGGCTGGCAGATGGCGCGTGCCGCGCTGGTCGCCCAGGCCAGGATCGACGGTGGCGACGCCGATCCGTTCTACCCGGCCAAGATCATCACGACGCGCTTCTTCGCCGACCACCAGATGAGCCGTGCTGCCGGCCTCGCCAGCACGGTGATGAACGGCGCAGCCGGTGCGCTGGCACTCGAAGAGTCGATGTTCTGACGCAGGCAGCACTGCCTTGACGAAGCCCCGGTCTTTGATCGGGGCTTTTTTTCGTCTGCAGTTTCGCGTGCGAGGCAAGCCGCCGGTTCGGCTGCTAGAATGAACCGGTCATCCCTCGCGCCAATGGTCAGACTATGGAAAGCGACATTGCCGGCCCCCCGTTGAACCGACTTCCGGATCCGGCCCGCAGGCGGGCGCTGGCGGGGCTTTCCGCTCTGTCCTTGTCACCATGGTTGGCGGCTGATGCGCTGGCGGAGACATCCATCCATGCGCTGCCGCGTGTGGCACTGGTGGTCGGCAACTGTGCATATGCCGATTCGCCGCTGCAGAACCCGATCAACGATGCCAATGCGATTGCTCGCGAACTCCGGCAATCCGGCTTTGCCGTCGAGCTACAGACGGATGCGTCGCGCGAGGCGATGCAGAAGGCGATTACCGCTTTCTGTGTCCAGCTGGCGAAGCAGAAAGCGGTGGGCCTCTTCTACTTTGCCGGGCATGGCCTCCAGCTGGACTGGAGGAACTACCTGGTCCCCGTGGATGCGCGACTCGTTTCGGCTGCGGATGTCACACGCAGTACGGTCGACCTGAGTTCACTCTTTGGCGGCCTTTCGCGGGCCGGTAACCCGATGAACATCGTCGTTCTCGACGCCTGCCGCGACAATCCTTTCGGGTCCGATCACAAGACCGGCAGAGGTCTCAGCCAGATGGATGCGCCGGCCGGTACCTTCCTCGCCTATGCGACGGCCCCGGGCAACGTCGCTGCTGACGGCAGCGGGAAGCACGGGCTTTATACCGAGAACATCCTCCGCGAGATGCGTGCGCCCGATGCGAAGATCGAGGATGTCTTCAAGCGCGTCCGCCTGTCGGTGCGCCGAAGCTCGGCGGGACAACAGATTCCATGGGAGAGCACCTCTCTCGAGGAGGACTTCTATTTCAAGCCGCCGGCAAACCTCAGGAAACGCTCGGAAGAGGAACTGCTCAAGCTGTTCGAGGACGAGCAGAAACTCTGGAAACCTGCTGAAGATGCAAGCGATCCCGGACCGGTACTCGCCTACCTGGAGCATTATCCGAGCGGGCATTTCTCCGAGTTTGCCCAGGCGAAACTCGACCGCATGCTCGCACGGCAGGGTGAGAAGCGGATCCGCCTGGCGGATGCCACGCATAACCCGTTTACGAAGGGAACGCGGGCGATCGGGGAGTTCCGTGTCGGTGATCTCTACGAATACCGCATTGTCGATCTGCTGACCCAGATGCAGACGGCGCAGTACAAGCAGCGCGTGACGGCGGTCTCCGAGAACGAAGTCCTTTACAACAACGGGCAGGTCATCACCGATTGCTTCGGCAATTTGCGCAAGAATGCGCGTGGATACCGCTGGAGCGGTGCGCAGCTCTTCGTTGCTGAATACAGCGTCGGCAAGCGCTGGAACGCCCGCTACTCCCTCTATTTTCCCGATGGGAAGGAAGACGTGATCGAGCGCGAGTGCCGTGTGGTTGGCGTGGAGTCGGTGACGGTCGGAGCCGGCACGTTCGAGTGCTTCCGTATCGAGTCGGCCGGCTGGATCATGCAGCGCGGCATTGCGCTCGAATCTGTGTACTGGGTCTGTCCCGACAGGGTGAACCGTTTCGTCGTGTTCGAGCACCGCGAAAAGAATCGCTTCGGCAAGTTCATCAAGACCGACCGGACGGAGCTGGCGAGTTTTGCGCCGGCCGCGGCGACCGTCCAGTAGTCGCGCGGCATCGATCGGTCAGGGATGGCCCGACGTGCAAGGGTGATCAGCGGTCGATCGTCTCCGCGGCAGTCATCGCGAGATGCTTCAACATCGCCTGTAGCGCCTTTGCATCCGCAGCAAGAACCGCAGGGTTGGTTCCCGTGCCCATGTGCTCTTGCAGACGTCCTGCCAGTGCGGAGAGTTCGGTCAGGCCGAAGGTGGCAGCGACGCCTTTCAGCGTATGGGCGACGCGACGGGCCTCCTGCGAGGCGTCTTCGGTGTTGCGATCAAGCAGCGTGAGAATCAGGCTGCCGTCCTCGCCATGTTCCGTGAAGAGTTGTTTCAGGAGCTTGATATAGCGTTCCGGCTTGTATTGCGCGAGCGTTACTTCGGTAATGTCGGCAAAGCCATGCTCGGTCGAAAGACGGGCGATGGCGTCGACCGAAACGTCGTTGTCGGGTGCGTCTGCCGCTGTCCCTGATCGCGGAAGTGTTTCCTCCGGCATCGTCGGTAGCTGACCGGCAACGGGCGCGGTATCCGGCAGCCAGCGGTCGAGTGCCGCAAACAGGACGGGTGCCTCGATCGGCTTGGCCAGGTAATCGTTCATGCCAGCCTGCAGGCACTGGGCGCGATCTTCGGCGTAGGCGTTGGCCGTCATCGCAATGATGGGAAGGTGGGCGCAGCCGGGGAGGGCGCGGATCTCCCGCGTTGTGGAGAGTCCGTCCATGATCGGCATCTGCAGATCCATCAGCACCAGATCGAAGGTTTCGTCGCGCACACGTTCGACGGCGATGCGACCGTTCTCGGCGATGCTCGCATCGAGACCGGCCTCTTCCAGCAGGTCGAGCGCAACCTCCTGATTGATCGGCGTATCCTCGACCAGCAGGATGCGGGCACCGGAATGTCGGCTGCGGACCTGTGCAGCGCTCGTTTTCTCCGCGCTGCGCTCGATCTCGGCGAGTGAGGCGGTGCTGATCGGCAGGGTCAGCTCGAACCAGAAATCGCTGCCTGCGCCCGGCTCACTGCGAACCTGGATCTGGCCACCCATGAGTTCCACGAGGCGTCGGCTGATCGACAGGCCAAGGCCGGTTCCACCATAGCGTCGCGTTGTCGAACTTTCGGCCTGCTCGAAGTCGCGGAACAGGCGTGAGCACTGCTCCGCCGTCATGCCGATACCGGTGTCGCTGATCCGGAAGCGAAGGGTTGCGGTCCCCGGTCCGCCGGTGATGACGGAAATCCAGAGGGTGACATTACCGGTTTCGGTAAATTTCACCGAGTTGCTGGCGAGGTTGAGCAGTACCTGCGACAGGCGCATGGCATCACCGACGACGACCTGCGGCAGGCGTTCATCGGTCAGCACGCGAAAATCGAGTCCCTTGTGGGCAGCGTTGTCCCGAACCAGATCGCTGACCCGGTCGATCAATTGGCGGAACGAGAAGGGCTGCTGTTCCAGAGTCAGTTTGCCGGCCTCGATCTTCGATATGTCGAGAATGTCGGAGAGGATCATCAGCAGGTGATGTGCGGCGCCATCCACGCGTGCAAGTCGCTCACGCTGTCCCTGATCGCTGCTGTCGCGCTGGAGTTGATGGGTGATGCCGATGATCGCGTTGAGCGGTGTCCGGATCTCGTGGCTCATGTTGGCGATGAAGGCGCTCTTCGCGCGGGTCGCCTGCTCGGCCGTTTGCCGGGCCTTTTCAAGATTGCGCTCGGTTTCCTTGCGTGTCGTGACGTCGCGCCAGACGCCCGCCCGCAAGGGCCTCCCGCCAACGGCTACCGCGCGGCCGAAGGACTCGACGTCGATACGCTGGCCGTCGGCGCGCACCACCGTCAACTCGTACTTGTGTGTACCGGCAGAAGCGATGTATTCCTGCACTGTCGGCCTTGCTTCCGGCGGCACCAGCAGGACGAGGAAATCGCGGCCGATCAGCTCATGCTTGACGTAGCCGGTCAGTCGGCAGAAAGCATTGGTGACATCGATGATGATCCCGTTCTCGTGGATGAAGATGCCTTCCTCGGTCAGTTCGAGCAGGCGTGAGAAGCGCAGTTCGCTTTCCTCCAGGCGTTGCGTGCGCTCGCGAACGCGCTGTTCGAGTTCCTCGCGGTAGCCCGCCAGTTCGACTTCGGTACGCTTGCGGGCATCGATGTCGCGGATGATCGCCTGGATCATCCGCTTGCCGCTGATGGTCACGGGTGTCAGGCGGAGATTGGCGAAGAACTCGCTTCCGTCGTGACGCCGGAGCAGCAGCTCCAGCGCTGCCGAGCGCGTGTCGAGCGCCCTGTTTTCTCCCGCGTGAAGTGCCTCGCGCAGTTCCGGCGGGTTTTCGGTGGCCAGAAGATCGTGCAGCCGCCGATCCTCGAAACAGTCGTCCGGGCAGCGAAACGTTGCAAGCGCTGCTGCGTTCCATTGCGAGAAGCGTCCATCCTCGATGAGGAAGATTGCATCGTTCGATGAATTGAAGATGGTGCGGAATTTCTCCTCGTTGCGGGCGAGTGCCTCGCTGTCCTGTTGCTTCTGGTGCTCGTAGAGCGATAGCAGCAGGATCAGCGCGACGATGTCGAGGATGCTGGTCAGTGTGCCGTAGATGCCCTTCGCGTACGGAGCCGGCAGCAGCTCGACGAGCACCATCGTGACCATGCAGACGATGCTCCAGCGGATGCCGATGCGGCGGCCCTTGAGGAAAAAGGCACAGGCAGTGATCAGCAGGAAGGGGCCGCTGCGGACCGCATCGACGATCAGGATATAGACTGTTGTAAAAAGAACGAGGCAGAGCGTGAGGATCAGGGTCGCATAGGAATCGACCCTGGTTTTTTCCACCCGCCGCAGGGATTGCATCAGCACGAATACCGTGATGCCGAATGCGATGTCGATGCTGCCGATGAAAGTCTGGCCGATGGCCAGTCGCCAGAGCCCGAACCCGGTCACCAGAATTCCGGTGACGAAAAAGACGGTATTGATGAAGCGGTGCTTGTAGCAGAGTGCGCGCTCGTCGTCGCCGAAATCGTGGCCGCTGTCGAAGAAACGGGTCAGCCGCGCGCGCCATCCGACCGCCGGTGGCTGGCCGGTCGGCGACAATGCTTCCGTGGCTGGCGGTTCCGTCATCCGATGGCACACTCCGCAAGGGTTGGCCGAGAAGGCAGAGAAAGCGGCAATGAACGATTCTGGAACGGCGTTTCAAGTGATTTTTCGCCGAGAATCAATAATCTAGCATGAATGAAGCGATTTCAAGGCAGGGTGAAGCGTTACCTGTCACGGAATTTCTCACCTACTGCGCTGCAGCAGTGGAGTCCGGGCAAATCCGTTAGAATCGGACGCATCAGTCAGCCCATTCAGCCATTCAACTCTCGGCCTTGCCGAATCGGGGGAGCAACCGTCATGAGTGCCGCCAGCCAAGCCATCGTCGATCTGCTAGCGCCGCACGTCGAGCGGATTTCGCCGGACGATCTGAGCTTCGCCACCAGCGCGGACGCCAGTCTCCGTGTGATGAAGGCGGTCGATAACCCGGACGTGGCACTGGATGATGTCGCACGCATCGTGACTGCCGAGCCGCTGCTCTCGGCCAAGGTCGTGCGCATGGCCAATTCGGTAGCGCTGAATCCCTCCGGACGGGCGATCACTGACGTCAAGCAGGCGGTGATGCGTGTCGGACTGGCACCCATCCGCTCTCTGGCGATGGCGCTGACGCTCGACCAGGTCCGGCACTCGCAGCGCATGGCGCCGTGCCGGCAGCTCGTCAATCGGCTCTGGGAGCGCTGCGTCCATGTCGCGGCACTGGCGTACGTCGTTGGCCGCCGCCTGTCGTCCTTGCCGGCGGACGAGGCCATGCTGGCGGGGATCGTGCACGACCTCGGCCGCTTCTACCTGCTGGGCGTTGCGGCCGAGCATCATCCGGAACTGCTCAAGGACCAGGCCACCCTGGTCGTCGCACTCGACGAACTCGACCGGACCGCTGGCCGTCGGCTCCTGGAAGCGCTGGGCTTGCCGCCGACGATCGTCGATGCGGTTGCGCAGCGCGGCGTGTTCGGCGGCAGCATGCCGCCGCAATCACTCTCGGACGTCCTTTTCCTCGCCTGCTGGCTGGCGCCATCGGCGAATCCGTTCGAGGACCCGGAACTGCGGGAGACTGCACGGGCACAGGAGGGCGCTGCGCTTGGCCTCGACCGGCAGACGATCGCCGACTTCGTGACCGCCTCCGGCGACGAAATCTATTCCATCGCGTTGGCGCTCGAAGCCTGATTGCGGCAGGTGCCATGAAAAACGCCACCCGCGGACGGCGTTCTGTTTTGCGGCCGGCCAAGGCTACATGTTCGGGTAGGTCGGCCCTTCGCCGCCCTGCGGCACAACCCAGTTGATGTTCTGCGTCGGGTCCTTGATGTCGCAGGTCTTGCAGTGCACGCAGTTCTGCGCGTTGATCTGCAGGCGAGGGTTTTGCCCTGCTTCGTCACGGACGATCTCATAGACGCCGGCCGGGCAGTAGCGCTGCTCGGGGGCATCGTACTCGGCGAGATTAATGCGGATCGGCACCGACGCATCCTTCAGCGTCAGGTGGCAGGGCTGGTCTTCCTCATGGTTGGTGCTGGAGAGGAATACGGACGAGAGGCGGTCGAACGAAACGATGCCATCCGGCTTCGGGTAATTGATCGGCTGGAACTGCGAGGCCGGCTTCAGCTTGGCGTGGTCCGGGCCACTGTGGTGCAGCGTCCACGGTGCCTTGCCGCGGAAGAGAATCTGGTCGATGCCGAACATCAGGCCGCCGAGCTGCATGCCCTTGGCCATCCACGGCTTGAAATTTCGCGCGCGGTAGAGCTCGTCGTAGAGCCAGCTCTGCTCGAATTTCTGCGGGAAGGCCGTGAGTTCGTCGCGCTCGCGCTCCGCCATCAGTGCCTCGAAGCAGGCCTCGGCGGCCAGCGAACCCGACTTGATCGCGCAGTGCGAACCCTTGATGCGGCTGGCGTTGAGGAAGCCGGCATCGTCGCCGACCAGCACGCCGCCGGGGAAGGTGAGCTTCGGCAGCGACTGCAGGCCGCCGGCGGCGATGGCGCGGGCGCCGTAGGCGATGCGCTTGCCGCCCTCGAGGAACTTGCGGATTTCCGGGTGCGTCTTGAAGCGCTGGAACTCCTCGTACGGCGAGAGGTAGGGGTTCTCGTACCCGAGGCCGACGACGTAGCCGATGGTGATCTGGTTGTTCTCGAGGTGGTAGAGGAAGCCGCCGCCGTAGGTGTCCGGATCGAGCGGCCAGCCGCCGGTGTGGATGACCAGACCTTCCTGGTGCATTTCCGGCGTGATCTCCCACAGCTCCTTGAGGCCGATGCCGTACGTTTGCGCGTCGCGGCCGGCGTTGAGATCGAAATGCGTCTGCAACTGCTTGCCGAGATGGCCGCGGCAGCCTTCGGCGAAGAAGGTGTATTTGGCGTGCAGTTCCATGCCGAGCTGGAAGGCCGGGCCTTCGCTGCCGTCGCGGAGGCGGCCCATGTCGCCGGTGGCGACGCCCTTTACGGCACCGTTCTCGTCGAACAGCACCTCGGCGCCGGCGAAGCCGGCATAGACCTCGACACCCATCGCCTCGGCCTGCTGGCCCAGCCAGCGGCAGACGTTGCCGAGCGAGATGACGTAGTTGCCGTGGTTCTGGAAGCAACCCGGCAGCAGCATGTTCGGGACCTGCTTCGCGCCGCTTTCCGAAAGGACGAGAAAGCGATCCTCGGTGACGGCCGCATTGAGCGGGGCGCCGTCCTCCTTCCAGTTCGGGAACAG
>DAORCC010000045.1:0-2464 GCA_035345235.1 Azospira sp. | reverse complement strand
CTGCAAAACAATACGGTAACGTATGGTGCGAATCATAGCAAAATTTCCCAACTGATCAAGGGCGAATTAAAGAAAATGGAAAAACACCACAAGCTGATCCACACCACGACCATCCCCATCCGCTGGGGCGACATGGATGCCTACGGGCACGTGAACAACACGATCTACTTCCGCTACATGGAGCAGGCCCGCTGCGAGTGGCTCGAAGGGCTGGGTTACAAGGTGGCTCCCGAAGGTCATGCGCCGGTCATCATCAATGCGGCCTGCACCTTCATGATTCCGATGACCTACCCGGGTACCGTCGAGGTGCGCACCTTCGCCGGCGAACTGGGTCGCAGCAGCGTTGTTACGTCATACGAAATGCGGATTGTCGGCGACGAGACAGTCTACGCTCAGGGTTCTGCCAAAATCGTCTGGATGGATACGGCGACCGGAAAGTCGGTGCCGATTCCCGACGATCTGAGAGCGCTGGTGAGCTGAACAGCGCGCGCAAAATAACAACGGAGGAGAGTATGAACGATAGCCTGCTGTGGACACCGAGTCCCGAGAAAATTGCCGCGACCAACATGGCGGCCTTCATGCGCCGCGCCGGCTTCGATAGTTATGAGGCCCTATGGCAGTGGTCGATCGACCAGCCCGAGGCGTTCTGGCCTTTGATCTGGGATTTCTGTGCGGCGGTTGGCGAACGTGGCGACACCGTACTCGAGCACGGCGATCGCATGCCCGGTGCCGTCTGGTTCCCGCAGGCAAAGCTCAACTATGCGGAAAACCTGCTCCGGCAGCGTGATGAGAGCGATGCGCTGGTCTTCTGGGGGGAGGGCAAGGTCAAGCGGCGCCTGAGCCGTGCCCGGCTTTATGACGAAGTGTCCCGCTTCCAGCAGGCACTGAAAGCGGCCGGCGTCACCGAGGGCGACCGCGTTGCAGGCTATCTGCCGAACATGCCGGAGACCATCATTGCGATGCTGGCGACGACCGCGCTTGGCGCCGTCTGGTCATCCGCCTCGCCGGATTTCGGCGTGCAGGGCGTCGTCGACCGCTTCGGCCAGATCGCGCCAAAGGTCCTCGTCTGCGTCGACGGCTACTGGTACAACGGCAAGGCGGTCGACTGCATGGCCAAGAACGCCGAGGCCGTCGCGTTGCTGCCGTCAGTCGAGAAGACCGTCGTCGTCGGCTATCTGTCGGACAGTGCCGACGTTTCGCCGATCCGCAACGGTCTGCGCTGGGCCGACTTCGTGGCGCCTCATGCGGCGGGTGAGGTCGAAATCCTGCGCCTGCCCTTCGACCATCCGCTGTTCGTGATGTATTCGTCGGGCACCACCGGCGTGCCGAAGTGCATCGTGCACTGCCATGGCGGCGCACTACTGCAGCACCTCAAGGAGCATCAACTGCACAGCGACGTGAAGCCCGGCGACCGGGTGTTCTACTTCACCACCTGCGGCTGGATGATGTGGAACTGGCTGGTCTCCGGCCTCGCCTCGGGCGCAGCGCTGCTGCTCTACGACGGTTCGCCCTTCGTCGCCGGCGCTGACGGGAAGAACGGCAGCATCCTCTTCGATTACGCCGACGCCGAGGGCATGACCCACTTCGGCACCTCGGCCAAGTTCATCGATGCCGTGGCCAAGGCCGAACTGTCGCCGATCCGCTCGCACCGGCTGGCCAGCGTGCGCGCCATGTTCTCGACCGGCAGCCCGCTGGCGCCCGAAGGCTTCGACTATGTGTACCGCGAGATCAAGGGCGACATGCTGCTCGCGTCGATCTCCGGCGGCACCGACATTCTCTCCTGCTTCGTACTCGGCAATCCGGTGCTGCCGGTCTATCGCGGCGAGATCCAGTGCCGGGGCCTCGGCATGGCGGTCGAGGTCTTCGACGACGAGGGGCGGCCGGTACGCGGCGAGAAGGGCGAGCTGGTGTGCACGAAGCCCTTCCCGGTCATGCCGGTCGAATTCTGGAATGACAGCGATGGCAGCAAGTACCGCGCTGCCTATTTCGAGCGCTTCGACAATCTCTGGTGCCACGGCGATTTTGCCGAACTCACGGCGCACGGCGGCATGATCATCTACGGCCGTTCGGATGCCACGCTCAACCCCGGGGGCGTGCGTATCGGTACCGCCGAGATCTACCGCCAGGTCGAGAAACTGCCGGAAGTCGTCGAGTCGCTCGTGATCGGGCAGGACTGGCCACCGGGCGTCATCGGCGACGTTCGTGTCGTCCTGTTCGTCAAGCTGCGCGAGGGCGAGACGCTGGATGAGACGCTTGTCGATCGCGTGAAGAAGCAGATCCGTGACAACACCACGCCGCGCCACGTGCCGGCCCGGGTCCTGCAGGTCGCCGACATCCCGCGCACGAAGAGCGGCAAGATTGTCGAACTTGCCGTGCGCAATGTGGTCCATGGACGAGCGGTAAAGAACGTCGAGGCGCTCGCCAATCCGGAAGCGCTCGAACATTTCCGCGATCGACCCGAACT
>DAORCC010000044.1:0-15514 GCA_035345235.1 Azospira sp. | reverse complement strand
ACTTCACAACCAAACCAAGTACCCACACCTATCGGTTGTCTGGTTTTTAAAGAGCTTGCAAATCAGGCACTTGCCGTTGATTTGCCGTTTCGCGTCTGCGGCGAAGCTGCGCATTCTACAGACTTTAATTTTTCCGTCAACACTTTTTAAAAAATTCTTCAAAAAGCCGACTTGTCTGCAAAACAAACCGTAACCCATTGATTAAATTACGATTTGGCCGCTGCCGAAGCAACGAAAGATGCGCATTGTACAGGACTGGAAGCGCCCGTCAACACTTCTTGAAAAAAATTTTCACGATAGCGTTACGCGAGCGAATTTCCGCTTCCCCACCTGCACTACGAACGGGGTTTTCTGCTCCAACAGCAAGCCCTTGTCCTCAATCTTGACACCATCGATCTTGACCCCGCCCTGCTCGATCATACGCATGGCTTCGGAGGTACTAGCGGTTAGTCCAGCCTGCTTGAGCACCTGCACCAGGCTGATGGAACGCCCATCAACCACGATGCCCACATCGGAGATATCGTCAGGGAGAGCCCCCTGACGGAACCGCGCTTCAAAATCTGCTAGTGCATCGACCGCAGCCCCCTGTCCGTGGAAGCGAGCAACGATCTCCTGTGCGAACCGCACTTTCACATCACGGGGATTGCGCCCGTCAGCGACCTCCTGCTTCAGACGCACGATTTCGGCGTTGCCACAGAACGAGAGGAGATCGTAGTAGCGCCACATCAGCACGTCGGAGATCGACATGAGCTTGCCGAAGATTTCACGCGGCGGCTCATTGATGCCAACGTAATTGCCAAGGGACTTGGACATCTTGCTTACCCCATCCAGCCCTTCGAGAAGCGGCATCATCAGAACGCATTGCGGCGCCTGTCCATAGTGCTTTTGCAACTCGCGCCCAACGAGCAGGTTGAATTTCTGGTCGGTTCCACCAAGTTCCACGTCTGCTCGCATGGCAACCGAATCGTAGCCCTGGCACAGTGGATAAAGAAATTCGTGAATGGCGATAGGCTGGCCATTGGCATAGCGCTTGGAAAAATCATCGCGCTCAAGCATCCGTGCAACCGTATGCAGCGCAGCCAGTTTGATCATCCCTGCCGCACCAATGGGCTCGAACCAAGTGGAATTGAAGCAGATCTCCGTTTTTTCAGGATCGAGTATCTTGAATACCTGCTCCTGATACGTTCTGGCGTTTTCCAGAATCTGCTCGCGCGACAGAGGGGGCCGTGTTGCGTTCTTGCCGGTCGGATCACCGATCATGCCGGTGAAATCGCCGATGAGGAACATCACATGATGACCCAGATCCTGGAAGTGGCGCAGTTTGTTGATGAGAACGGTATGCCCCAAGTGCAGATCAGGCGCTGTAGGGTCGAAACCCGCCTTTATTCTCAGAGGCCGACCGGTTTTGAGCTTCTCAACCAGTTCGGCCTCGATCAGAAGCTCATCTGCTCCGCGCTTGATCAGTTCAAGACTATCTGCCCGCACATCCATGATTGCCCCGCAAAACGAACCGGTACTTGCCCGGCCTGGAATTTGTTACACTGCTGCGATATTTTTATTGCTGCAGACCAGTGACGACTGAAAAGAGCCGCATTCTAGCGCAATCGCACCTCGTGATTGAACGACTTTCGCGCCACCGCCGCGCCGCGGCGGGGTTTGCTGCCGTATCGGCGCTGGGCGTCGTCACCGCTTTCGCGGTCGCCCCGAGCGACGACACCGCCCCAGTTCAACTAAAAACAATCGTTGAGCGCCTCGCAGCACCGACCACGAGCGTACTGCCTTTCGAGGAGCAAACCTTCCTGCGGGAGGAGCGAATTCAGCGCGGCGACACGCTGGCGGGCTTGACCAGCCGCCTCGGCATCAGTGACCGTGAAGCTTTCGAATTCATTCGGACAAACGCCACCACCCAGATCATTGCCCGCCAGCTGCGCCCCGGCAAGCCGGTAACTGCACGCATCAGCGAGGCCGGCGAGCTGCAGGCCCTCTACTTTCCTGTCACTGGCAAGGACAGCCTGATCGTCGTGGAGCGACAGGGAAGCAAGCTCTCCGCCTCGGAGCAGCTGGTTTCGCTGGAAACACGGACCATCATGCGATCCGGGGAAATCCGATATTCCCTGTTTGGCGCCACGGATACGGCCGGCATTCCCGATACGATTGCAACGCAGTTGGCGGAAATTTTTGCTGGGGACATCGATTTCCACAGGGATTTGCGCAAGGGGGACCGTTTCAGCATCGTCTACGAAATGCTCTTCCAGCAGGGGCAGCCAGTTCGCAGCGGGCGCATCGTTGCCGCCGAATTCACGAACGACCGAAAGACTTATCAGGCCTTCTGGCACACGACCGAAGACGGCAAGGGGGGCTACTACACTGCCGACGGAAAAAGTTTGCGCAAGGCCTTCCTCCGTTCCCCGCTAGAGTTTTCTCGTGTCACATCGGGCTTCACGAGCAACCGCTTTCACCCCGTGCTCCAGACCTGGCGTGCTCACAAGGGTGTCGATTATGGTGCCCCGGTAGGTACAAGAGTGCGCTCGGTTGCGGACGGGACGGTCGAATTCGCCGGGAAACAGGGGGGGTACGGCAATCTGGTCGTACTGCGCCACCAAGGGACCTATTCAACGGCCTACGGTCACCTGAATGGTTTCGCCCCAGGAATTCGCAAGGGAACCCGTGTCGCCCAAGGAGAGACCATTGGTTTTGTTGGCCAGACCGGCCTCGCATCGGGACCACACCTTCACTACGAGTTCCGCATTCGTGACCAACAGGTCAATCCGCTAGCCGTTACTTTGCCTACCACCGTGCCACTGGAGCCCTCTCAAATTGCACGGTTCAAGTCGGCAGTAATGCCAATGGTGGGACAGATTCAGCTGGCAAAGGAATTTTCGGTCGCCTCAGCGATCGATTGACCACGATCGAATCCAGACTACTAAGCGAAAAGGGCAGCCCTATGGCTGCCCTTTCTTGCATTAAGCGCAGGCTCAGGCCGAAAAAGACGAGCCGCAGCCGCAGGTTGAGGAAGCATTCGGATTCTTGATCACGAACTGCGCCCCCTCTAGCCCCTCGGAATAATCGATTTCAGCGCCGACAAGATACTGATAACTCATCGGATCCACCAGCAAGGTAACGCCATTCTTTTCGATGACCGTATCGTCATCCGCCGCAGCCTCGTCAAAGGTAAATCCGTACTGGAACCCGGAGCAGCCACCTCCCGTTACGAATACCCGCAACTTGAGTTCCGGATTACCTTCCTCCTCGATCAGTTCACGCACCTTGCTGGCGGCGGAATCGGTAAAGATGAAGGGGGTCGGCATTTCAGTCACTGCGTTCATGATGGCTCCTGGCAATAATATTCTTGGGGGGTTACCCCGATATCAGTTGGCGCTGGACGCGAGTTTCAGTTCTACGGTACGAGCATTCGTCTGGTGGATAAGACGGCCCTGAACCACCGCACCTTGCTGCATTTCCAGCTGATGGTATTCAACATCCCCTGTGACTCTCGCATTGGGCTGGAGTTCCAGCGATTCCGTAGCGCATACCGGACCGACAACGGTGCCGTTAATGACGACGTGGGCAACATCGATCTGCCCTTCGATCCGCGCCTGCTCGCTAATCACCAATGTGCTGTCCGCGCCCTTTTCGGCGCAGACATTCCCCTTGATCTCACCATCCACCCGCAAACCGCCACTGAATGTGACATTGCCTTCAATGCGAGTTCCGGAGCCGATCAGGCTGTCTATTCTGCTTTGCGGCTTGCTGCCTTGTTGCTTCTTGCCAAACATCGCCGATCCTCCGTTCAGAGGTTGATTGACTGCCTGGTTCGCACCACCCCATCTTGCAGGATGCGAGCCTCGACGCTCTTCAGAACCGCCCCGGCCGGCACCAGGAGAACGCCCTCGGCGCGCTGAAAGTGCTTAACTTCCAAGCGGAACCGGTCTCTATCCTGTGAGCCTTCGGGGGGGACGGTGATGATAGCATCTTTCCCCGCTTGCTGTACTTTCAGGGAAAACTGCAGTTCACCACGAAATTCACGCTGCTGCTTGGCGCCGTTGTGCACGACGAGCATCCGATAGCGATATCGGCCATCATTCGGATCGCGCTCCACACGGAAGCGATTGATGCGGACGCCGGCTTCGCCACTCACGGTGTCGGGCAACAGACCCTCAAAGAAGGCCAGGTCCTGCTTGAGCGCAAGATTTTCGGACTCGAGATGACGGACCTGCTGCGCCAGCTGCTGTTGTGCCGATCTGTCGATTCTGAGATTACTCTCGGCCGCGCTGGCTGCAGCTTTGGCATCGGCGAGATCGGATTCCAGTGACGCGAGCTTCGCCTTCAAACCATCTATCTTTTGCGTCGTGCTGGAGCTATCAAAACCGGCAATACTTCGGCCTGCGTCATAGATCCATCGTGCGAGAGCGAGCGACACCGACAGCATCGCAACAATCGCCAGACCGCGCCAATACCACGGGATGTGGGTCCTGACTGCAACCTTGGGCGCGCTGATGCCAAACCGCTGGCGCAGCCGACGAAGTTTTACGGCAGCACCGGAAGCTGCCATAGCCCTGTCTTTTCGTCGCAGCCGAACATGATGTTCATGTTTTGAACCGCCTGCCCTGCAGCCCCCTTCACGAGATTGTCGATAACCGAGAGGACGACGAGAGTATCGCCTCCCTGTGGGCGATGCACGGCGATGCGACAGACATTTGCGGAACGTACCGAGCGCGTTTCAGGATGCGACTTGGCAGGCAACACGTCGACAAAGGGTTCATTTGCGTAGTGCTGCTCGAACAGCGACTGGAAATCCGTCTCTTTCTCGATACGCGCGTACAGCGTCGCATGGATGCCACGGATCAACGGCGTCAGGTGCGGCACGAAGGTAAGGCCGACCGGCCGCTTTGCCATACCGGCAAGTCCTTGCCTGATTTCCGGCAAGTGGCGATGCCCCGGCACCCCATAAGCCTTGAAGTTATCGGAGGCCTCCGAGAAGAGGATGTGGGTTTCAGCTTTACGGCCGGCGCCGGAAACACCTGATTTCGCGTCGGCAACCAGGTGATCGATTTCGACCAGCCCGGCCTCAACCAGAGGCTTGAAGCCCAGCTGAACAGCGGTCGGATAGCATCCCGGGTTCGCGACCAGCCGTGCATCGCGGATTGCAGCGCGATTCATTTCCGGCAAGCCATACACCGCCTTCGCGACCCATTCGGGACAGGCATGCTGCATCCCGTACCATTTTTCCCATTCGGCGATATCGCGAATCCGGAAATCGGCAGCGAGATCGACGACACGAACCCCTGACTCGAGAAGCGTTGGCGCCTGCTGCATTGCAATGCCGTTCGGCGTGGCAAAGAAGACGATGTCGCAGGACTTCAGGTCAGCCTTCGCAGGGTCTTCGAACTTCAGGCCGACCCGGCCGCGCAGACTCGGAAACATGTCGGACACAGCCGTGCCCGCATCCCCCCGGGATGTAATCACCTTAAGTTCGACATCGGGATGCTGCGCCAGCAGACGCAGCAGTTCGACGCCGGTATACCCGGTGCCGCCAACAATACCAACCTTGATCATTTGCTAATCTCCATCTTGCAGGCCGCCATGATAAACGCCGCCCGCAGGAAAAACAAAAGCCGCCCGAAGGCGGCCTTGTCTGGACAGGCAGAACCCGATTAACGCTTCGAGAACTGCTTGCGACGGCGGGCCTTGTGCAGACCGACCTTCTTACGCTCGACTTCACGAGCATCGCGGGTCACGAAACCAGCCTTCGAAAGGGCGGGCTTGAGCGCAGCATCGTATTCGATCAGCGCGCGGGTAATGCCGTGACGCACGGCACCGGCCTGACCCGACTCACCGCCGCCATCAACGTTTACCATGATGTCGAAAGTGTTCAGGTGCTCGACCAGTTCAAGCGGCTGGCGCACGACCATACGACCGGTCTCACGCGAGAAGAAGGTGTCAACCGGCTTGCCATTGACGACGATGGCACCATTGCCACGCTTCATGAAGACACGGGCAACGGCGCTCTTGCGACGACCGGTGCCGTAGAAATAGTTTTCAGCCATCACTTGACCTTTCAGATTTCCAGAACTTTCGGCTGCTGGGCGCTGTGCGGATGCGTGCCACCTGCGTAGCACTTCATCTTCTTCAGCATGGCGTAGCCGAGCGGGCCCTTGGGCAGCATGCCCTTGACGGCCTTTTCCAGAACGCGCGCCGGGAAGCGCTGCTGCAGCTTCGCGAAGTTGGTTTCGTAGATGCCGCCCGGATAACCCGAGTGACGGAAATATTTCTTGTCTTCGGCCTTGTTGCCGGTGACCTTGACCTTGTCGACGTTGACCACGACGATGAAATCGCCGGTATCAACGTGCGGCGTGTAGATCGCCTTGTGCTTGCCACGCAGACGGTGGGCAATTTCGGTAGCGAGACGGCCGAGCACCTTGTCTGTGGCATCAACCACAAACCACTCGCGCGTCACCTCATGTGGCTTGGCGGAAAATGTCTTCATTGGCGCCCTCTTATTCGAGCCTTGATTAACGGAAAGCCGCGCATTCTATGCGAAGACTTCAGCAGCTGTCAAACGAACATTGTTCGAAACAAAAAAAACGCGACTCGCAAGGAGTCGCGCTAAATCCACACCAAAGGAGGAGGGTGGAGGAGACATCTGGAGATATTCAAACCAAAAACCCGTGGCCAGAACATCAAACTGAGTGAATTATGCACACGCCACGATAAAAACGCAAGGGAAATTGATGCGCTGCATCAATCATTGTTTAATAGTTAAATACTATACGCTTATGAGAAATCTTATTATTTATTATCATTTAGTTATTAACTATTCGTTCAATTAGTTGCATATGAGTGAATTTAGTTTGCTCGCACAAATCCCTAAGCGGCTCATATTTTTGCTGCAACGCACAATTCAACAGGTGCTCCAACTGGACCACAGCCGCTAGAATCCGGCCTTTTCATTTCGCGTGAGTGGATGATGGAGTGCAAAATCACTTGGGCAGGAGAAGGCGTGTCCTTCACCGCCGAGACTGGAAGCAAGCATCAAATCGTAATGGATGGCGCGCCAGAAGCCGGCGGCAAAAACCTGGGAGCACGCCCGATGGAATTGCTTCTGGCCGGCACCGGCGGGTGCACCGCGTTTGACATCGTGGCCATTCTGCGCAAAGGACGGCATGACATTACGGGCTGCGAAATCGCCATTCAGGCAGAGCGAGCACAAACTGATCCCAAGGTTTTCACCCGGATTCACTTTGATTTTCGAATCTCCGGGCGCAACCTGCGGCCCGAGGTCGTCAGTCGGGCGATCGAGTTGTCCAAGGAAAAGTACTGCTCCGCCTCGATCATGCTGGCAAAGACGGCGGAAATTACGCACCGGTTCGAGATCATCGAATCGGCATAAGGCCGGCGTAATAGCTCAGATGCGATAAGCCGCCGACGTCATCAGGCGCGAGGCTGCTTTCATGGCCATTTTGACCGGCACCGGCAATTCGGCAGCCCCCAGCCGCACAGCCGTCGCAGCATGCGCCGCCTCGTCGGTACGCATCTGCTCCAGGACGGCTTGAGATTTTTTATCGCCGACAGGCAATCGCGACAGGTGATCGTCGAGATGTGCCTCGACTTGCCGCTCGGTTTCAGCGAGAAAGCCCAGGTTCCAGCGATCGCCCAGCCGACCGGCCGCAACGCCAAGCATCAGCGCCCCCAAATACCAGAACGGATTGAGCAGGCTTTTTCGCCCACCCAAAGCGGTGATCCGGGCTTCGGTCCACGCCAGGTGCTCGGTTTCCTCGTTGGCGGCCTGCTCCAGTTCGGCACGTAGTGCCGGATTCGCGGAAGATAGCGCCTGCCCCTGATAGAGGGCCTGGGCACACACCTCACCGACGTGGTTAATGCGCATCAATGCGGCCGCATGCCGGCGTTCGGCATCGTCAAGCACGGCCTCGGAAAAACCACTTCCGGGGACAGGGCGGGCGCTCACAGCGGGGGCAAAAACGGTCCGCAGCGATTTGTCGAATTCGGTTATGAAACGATCCAGCATGATCATTTCAGCGCGCGATGGCGCCCGGATTACCGTCATGCAACACGCGGCGCGCACCCTCGGTATCGCTGACAGAACTCCCGGTGGTGCAGAAATAATCTCGATAGAGCGCAGCGTGCTGCCGGTTCAGCTTGGCTCCTTCGATACGCTGCCAGGAACTGTTTTTGGCCCTGGACCAGCTACCGTCAGCACGACCAAAGGCATAGAGCCGACGTTCTCCGGTCTCGCACCGCATGCCCTCAAACGTCACGTTACGCGCCCCGCTCGGGCTGACGATGACCATCGTATAGCGGATGACATCATCGCTGCCGTAATGCACGGATGCTTCATCGACGAAAAAACGATTGTCCGATAGCTGATTCACGTCGATCGGCAGAAGATTCGCCTGCTGCGGTGCAGCGGGCAAGATCGCCTCGATCTCGACCCATGGACGATCATCAAAATTTGTGCCCTCACTCTTCTTTTCGAGCAGGAGCTCATAGTCTGCAGGGCCCTTCGCCGCTAGCGGGGACGAACCGAGCGCTAGCATGCACAAGGCGCTGATGGCAGAGATACGCCACGATATCAAGTGCATCGGTTCAGCGCTCCCCGGCATCCGTATCGCCGCCGTCGACATGGATTGAAAACGGCGCACGAACGCGCCGCGGGGTCCGTTTACGGTCAGCGTCAATGAAACGCGCCAACTCGCTCAACGCCTGTTCATAGACCCCACGCTTGAACTCGATGACGACGTCGAGCGGCACCCAGTAGCTGTTCCAGCGCCAGGCATCGAATTCCGGGTGATTGCTTGCCCGCAGCGAAACGTCGCTATCGCGCCCGACGAGCCGCAACAGGAACCAGATCTGCTTCTGCCCCTTGTAGCTGCCGCGCCATTCGCGCTTTATCCATTGCACCGGCACTTCGTAACGCAACCAGTCCCGGGTGCGCCCGAGAATGCGAACGTGCTCCGGAAGCAAGCCGACTTCCTCGTACAGTTCCCGAAACATGGCCTCTTCCGGGGTTTCGCCCCGCTTGATGCCACCTTGCGGAAACTGCCAGGAATGTTCCCTGATGCGCTTGCCCCAGAAAACCTCGTTCTTTGCGTTGCAAAGAATGATGCCGACGTTCGGGCGATAGCCTTCACGATCGAGCATATGAACTCCACCAATTTGTCAGTTGCAGCAATTTTCCACGTTTTCCCTCCCCTTGGAAAGCACACCGAGACAGGATCGAACGGCATCTCAACGAACTGCGCACGGGCGACAGCGCTCTAGTAAAATCGCGCACTTCGAACCTTTAGCAGCGAGACCCTGATCATGCGCACTTCGCAGTTTTTCCTGTCCACACTCAAGGAAGCCCCCTCGGACGCCGAAATCATCAGCCACAAGTTGATGCTGCGTGCCGGCCTGATCAAGCGACTGGCCGGTGGCATCTATACCTGGATGCCGATCGGACTGCGCACACTGAAGAAAGTGGAAAACATCGTGCGCGAAGAAATGAACCGCGCCGGCGCCATCGAACTGCTCATGCCCGCAGTCGTCCCTGCCGAGCTTTGGGAAGAAACCGGGCGTTGGGAAAAATACGGTCCCGAGCTGCTTCGTTTCAAGGATCGCCACCAACGCGACTTCGTCATCGGGCCGACCCACGAGGAGGTGATTACGGACGTCGTCCGCAAGGATGTGAAGAGCTACCGTCAACTGCCTCTGCACCTCTATCAGGTCCAGACCAAGTTCCGTGACGAGATTCGCCCGCGTTTCGGCGTCATGCGCGGAAGGGAATTCCTCATGAAGGATGGCTACTCGTTCCACACCTCGTTTGCCGATCTCGAGCGCGAATACAAGAACATGTACGACACCTATGGCCGCATCTTCACGCGGCTCGGGCTGCAGTTCAGGGCGGTCGCCGCCGACACCGGCTCCATCGGGGGCACCGGCTCGCACGAATTCCACGTTCTTGCCGACTCGGGAGAGGACGCCATCGCCTTTTGCCCGGATTCCGACTACGCCGCCAACGTCGAGCTCGCTGAAGCCAAGCCCCCCACAGCGCCACGCGGCGCCCCAACCGCCGCGATGAGCAAGGTCGCGACGCCGAACCGGACCCGCTGCGAGGATGTCGCCGACTTGCTCAAGCTACCGCTGGAGAAATCGGTCAAGGCCATTGCCGTCATGCACGATGACCAGTTCGTACTCCTCCTCCTGCGCGGCGACCACAACCTCAATGAAATCAAGGTCGGCAAGCTACCCGGGCTCGATCCGTTCCGTTTCGCGACCGATGCCGAAATCGTGGCGGCCCTTGGCTGCAAGCCCGGCTACATCGGACCAGTCGGCATCGACGCCAGCAAGGTGCGCATCATTGCTGACCGCACAGTTGCTGCCATGAGCGATTTCGTCTGCGGCGCCAATGCCGAAGGCTTCCACCTGACCGGTGTCAATTGGGGCCGCGACCTGCCGGAACCGTCGCTGGTGGCAGACATCCGCAATGTCGTTGTCGGCGATCCCTCGCCGGACGGCAAGGGCTCGCTCGACCTGTGCCGCGGCATCGAAGTCGGCCACATTTTCCAGCTGCGCACAAAATATTCGGAAGCGATGCAGTGCACCTTCCTTGATGAACAGGGCAAGGAACAGGTCATGGAGATGGGGTGTTACGGGATCGGTGTCAGTCGCATCGTAGGCGCGGCGATCGAACAGGGCAACGACGAACGGGGCATTGTTTTCCCGGCGGCAATTGCCCCCTTCGAGGCCTGCATCGTGCCGATGGGTTACCACAAGAGCGATGCCGTCCGCGCTGCCGCCGACAAGCTGCTCGCTGATCTGAAGGCGGCGGGTATCGATGTCGTACTGGATGACCGTAACGAACGCCCGGGCGTCATGTTTGCCGACATGGAACTGATCGGCATCCCGCACCGGATCGTCGTCGGTGAGCGAGGGCTGAAGGAAGGTCAGCTTGAGTACAAGGGGCGCCGTGATGCCGACGCGCAGATGATTCCTGCCGGCGATGTCCTCGCCTTCCTCAGGGAGAAGTTGTGCGCCTGATCGGCGCCCTCCTCACTCTGCTGGCACTCGCCTCGACCCCGGCGCAGGCGGGCGCCCAGAAATATGAACCGCTGTCGGCCAGCGTACAGGCGTCGTTGCAGAAGGCGGTTTCCGACAAGCGCCCGCCGGCCACATCGTTCGCCAATCCGATCGAGGCCGCCGACTGGCTGGAGGCAATGTCGGCCCGCCTGCAAAAACGGATTCCAAACCAGGAATACCGTCTGGAACTGCTGCGCGCAGTGCATTACGAAGCCAAGCGCGCCGGACTGGACCCGCAACTGGTACTGGGACTGATGCAGGTGGAAAGCGGCTTCCGCAAGTATGCCGTATCGAGCGCCGGCGCCCGCGGCTACATGCAGGTGATGCCATTCTGGGTGAAGCTGATCGGCCGGCCGGACGACAACCTCTTCAACATGCGCACCAACCTGCGCTACGGCTGCACGATCCTGCGGCACTACCTGGACATCGAAAAAGGCGATCTCTACCGGGCACTCGGCCGCTACAACGGCAGCCTCGGCCGCCCGGAATACCCGAACATGGTGCGTGCCGCCTGGCACAACCAGTGGAGCTACGCCGCGAAGCCGGGCTAACCCCTCCAGGGGGAAATCAGCGCATGAAGCCGCCGCCGGGCATCATGCCTTTCATGCCGCGCATCAGCTTGCCCAGACCGCCCTTGGAGAACTGCTTCATCATCTTCTGCGTCTGCTCGAACTGGTTGAGCAGACGGTTCACTTCCTGCACCTGAACGCCCGAACCGGTCGCGATACGGCGTTTGCGGCTGGCCTTGATGAGCTCCGGCTTGCTTCGCTCGAGCGGTGTCATGGCATTGATGATGCCTTCGATACGGCGGATGACCTTGTCCTCGGTGCCCGGCGCCACCTGACCAGCGGCCTGGGCGAACTGGGCGGGCAGCTTGTCCATCAGCGAGGCCATGCCGCCCATCTTGCGCATCTGGCCGATCTGGTCCCGGAAATCGTTGAGATCGAAGCCCTTGCCGGATTTCAGCTTCTTTGCGAACTCCAGCGCCTTTTCCTCATCGACGCCTTTCCTGGCCTCTTCGATCAGTGACAGGACGTCGCCCATGCCGAGGATCCGGGACGCCATCCGCTCCGGATGGAACGGTTCCAGCCCGGAAAGTTTCTCCCCGATACCGGCGAACTTGAGCGGTTTGCCTGTCACGTGGCGGACCGACAGCGCAGCGCCGCCACGGGCGTCGCCATCAAGCTTGGTCAGCACCACCCCGGTCAGCGGCAGGGCATCGTTGAAAGCCTTTGCCGTGTTCACGGCATCCTGGCCGAGCATCGCATCGACCACGAACAGCGTTTCGATCGGATCGATCGCCGCATGCAACTCGGCGATTTCCTTCATCATCGCCTCATCGACCGCCAGCCGGCCGGCCGTATCGATCAGCAGCACATCGTGGTAATGCCGTTTCGCCCAGTCGATGGCTGCACGCGCAATATCAACCGGCTTCTCGGTGGTCGTGGAGGGGAAGAAATCGGCGCCAACCTGCCCGGCCACCGTCTTCAACTGTTCGATCGCCGCGGGACGGTAAACGTCACAGCTGACGACCAACACCTTCTTTTTCTGGGTGTCCCTGAGCAGCTTTGCCAGCTTGCCGACTGTCGTCGTCTTGCCGGCCCCCTGCAAACCGGCCATCAGGATCACGGCAGGCGGCTGCGTCGCCAGATTCAGCCCGACATTCGACTCGCCCATGATGCGGGTAAGTTCGCCGTGTACCACGCCGACCAGCGCCTGCCCCGGGGTCAGCGAGCCGATCACCTCCTCGCCGACGGCCTTTTCCTTGACGGCCGCAATCAGCTCCTTCACCACCGGCAAGGCGACATCGGCCTCAAGCAGCGCCAGGCGGACCTCTCGCAGCGCATCGGCGATGTTGGATTCGGTCAGGCGCGCCTCGCCCTTGAGAGTCTTCATGACGCGCGCAAGGCGCTGGGTCAGGTTGTCGAGCATGGGGATTCCTGCATGGTGTAAACTTCAACGATGCCGAGCATTTTACTGCACCTTCTGCCCAACATCCTCGCGGCCGTCGTCTATGCCGCGCTCGGATACCATTTCTGGCGCACCCGCTGGGCCGAAACGGACAAACCGCACGCAGCCCAACCGATGCAAGCCTGGGAGCGCTGGACGATCGGCGGGGCGCTGCTGGTTCACGGCGCAGGCATCTACGCCGACCTCTTCGGTGCCGGCGCGATGCGTTTCTCGTTCGGGCTCGCGCTATCACTGATGCTCTGGCTCGCCGTCCTCATCTATTGGCTCGAAAGCTTCCACGCCAAGATGGATGGTCTGCAACCGATGGTCCTGCCTCTTGCGGCGGCCTGTGCAGCGCTCCCGGTCATCTTCCCTCACGTCCGGGCCGTGGCCCATGCAGACAGCTGGGGCTTCCGCCTGCACTTCATGGCCGCCATGCTGGCCTACAGCCTGTTTACACTGTCCGCCCTGCACGCCGTATTCATGGGCTACGCCGAGCGCAAGCTTCACCAGCGGGCACTGACAAAGAGCCTGGCCAGCCTGCCGCCGCTGCTGACGATGGAGGCACTGCTCTTCCGGATGATCGTCGTTGCGTTTTCCTTGCTCACCGTCGCGCTCATCTCGGGCTCCTTCTACTCCGAGGAAATCTTCGGGAAGCCCCTCACCTTCGATCACAAGACCTTGTTTGCCTTCATTTCGTGGGGCATTTTTGCGGCACTGCTGGTCGGCCGCCACGCATGGGGCTGGCGAGGGAAAACGGCCCTGCGCTGGACCATGGCGGGATTCATGGTCCTCCTGCTCGCCTACATCGGTAGCCGCTTCGTTCTCGAAATCGTTCTCGGGCGGGCCTGAGCGCCCCCGTCGCTTTACAAACCGGGGCGCTCCGTAGCATCATCGGGCATCTCTACGGCATACGTTCCTAACAGACCATCAGCGCCCATGGCAGCCAATCCGCAGCAGGCACCGCTCAGCGGCCTCGCCCGCGCCCTCGTACAGGCCGGACGCCTCAAGGAGGCCGAGGCCGAGGCTTTGCTCGCCCAGGCCGCGGCAAGCGGGATTTCGTTCATCGAGCAGGCAGCCAGCTCGAAGAAGATGACAGCCCTGCAGATTGCGACATTCGCCTCCGAGACCTTCGGCTACCCGCTCTTCGATCTGTCCACCTTCGATGACGCCCACATTCCGGCGAATGCGATCGATCGCAAACTGATCGGTACGCACAAGGTCATCCCGCTGCACAAGCGCGGCAACCGGCTGGCCATTGCCACGGCAGACCCGACCAATCTGAGGGCGCTCGACGAGATCCGCTTCCAGACGAGCATGGCGGTCGACCCGGTGGTCGTCGAAGAGCCCAAACTGCTGCCGCTCGTGACGAAGCTCTCGGAATCGGCAGAAGAGTCTCTCAAGAACCTCGGTGGCGAGGACATCAACCTCGAGTTCACCGAGGAGGAATCGGCGCAGGTCACCGACGACGGACAAGCGGCCGACATCGATGACGCCCCGGTCGTCAAATTCATCCAGAAGATGCTCCTGGACGCGATCAACGACGGCGCCTCGGATATCCACTTCGAGCCCTACGAGAAGTTCTACCGCATTCGGTTCCGCGTCGATGGCACGCTGCGTGAAGTCGCCACGCCGCCACTGGTGATCAAGGACAAGATCGCATCGCGGATCAAGGTCATCTCGCGACTGAACATTGCCGAAAAGCGTGTTCCGCAGGACGGCCGGATGAAGCTGGTGCTGTCGAAGAACCGGGCCATCGATTTCCGGGTCAGCACGCTGCCGACGCTGCATGGCGAAAAAATCGTGCTCCGCATCCTCGATCCCGCCAGCGCAACGCTGGGCATCGAAGCCCTGGGTTACGATCCTGATCAGAAAGAGGCGTTGATCGAGGCCATCAACCGCCCCTATGGCATGGTTCTCGTCACGGGTCCGACCGGCTCCGGAAAGACCGTGTCGCTGTACACCTGTCTCAACATTCTCAACAAGCCTGGCATCAACATCTCCACGGCGGAAGATCCTGCGGAAATTCCGCTGCCCGGGATCAATCAGGTCAACGTCGACGACAGGGCCGGACTGACCTTCTCGGCAGCCCTCAAATCCTTTCTGCGCCAGGATCCCGACATCATCATGGTTGGTGAAATCCGCGACCTGGAAACGGCGGAAATCGCCGTCAAGGCGGCGCAGACCGGTCACATGGTGCTGTCCACGCTGCACACGAACGACGCGCCGCAGACGCTGACACGTCTGATGAACATGGGTGTTCCGCTCTTCAACATCGCCTCCAGCGTTCTGTTGATTACCGCCCAGCGTCTTGCGCGCCGCCTCTGCAATTGCAAGGTGCCACTCGACACACCGACCGAGGCACTGCTCAACGCAGGCTATACCGAAGAGGACATCGACGGCACCTGGAAACTCTATGGCCCCGGAGGCTGCGACCGTTGCAAGGGTTCCGGCTACAAGGGCCGCGTGGGCATCTACCAGGTCATGC
>DAORCC010000043.1:0-16022 GCA_035345235.1 Azospira sp. | reverse complement strand
GAGGGGAGAAAGATTCACATTCCGGACGTAGAGAAGTTGCGGGACTACGATCTCTGACTCGGCCAATCAGTCGCAAGCAGAGCCAATCCTAGCCCCCATTCCGGACCAGGCATGCTGAAAGCAAATGTGACATGGCCCGGCATTCGCCAGGGGCTCGTCATTTCCGGGATGTTCGGACTGCTCTGGTTCGCTTGGGCAAGCCACACCCGTACGCTGTTCAACGGCCTGGCCAGCCCGTTGTTCTTCGCACTCGCGACCGTCACCGTTTTTCTGGCAACGCAGTTCCGCATCCACGTCACGCGCAGTTCCCTGCTTCTCTATGTGCTGTTCAGCGCCTGGGTCATTTATGTCGATGCCCGATCCGGTGAGTTCCTGCCGGCACTAGCCAAGGATTCTCACTGGCTGATCCTTCCGATTGCCAGCCTGCTTTTCGCACAGGCGTTCCGCGCCTACCCTCGAGCCTTCGAATTCATTCAGATCGGTGCAGCGCTCTGCATCATCAATCTTCTGGCGACCATGTTCGTCATGGCCGAATGGTTCGACAACTGGCACTATCCGCCGATCTTCGGACACATCCGCCATCTCGGCCTGAGCATCGGATTCCTCTCGCTCATCCTGTTCACGAAAACGGCGAGCAGCACTACGATTGCCGCATTCTTCCGCATAGTCCGCATACTCGGCCTGGCGCTCGTCTTCTGGTCAGGAACGAGAGCGTCCATCCTCGCCTGGCTGTGCTGTATCGCAGTTTTCGTCCTGCTGGACCGCACATGGCTGAAGACATTGCTGATCGACACCACCGTCGCAATAGCGCTGTCCCAAATCCCCCCGCCCGCGTTTCCGGTCAATCAATGGACACCCGGCACCGTCGCGCGAACGATGGAGGAGCTCACTGGAAGCGCATCCTCGGCGACAGCGGCGGGTTCAATGCGGCTGAGCTTATGGCAGGCGACATTGTCTGCGTTAAGTGACGGGGGAAACCTGTGGACAGGGCTGGGCGGCAACGGATTTGCGCGCCTGCAGGTTGTCCAAGGTGTGCAGATCAGCGCGCGCCCACAGATTCATCCGCACAACGCGATTGTTCAGCTAATTTGCGACTGGGGTCTGATTGGACTTTGCTTACTCATCGGTCTTTTTTTCAAAGCCACCCTGCAACCGGCGACGTTGCGCCTGCACGGAAGCAACGCGCTTGCGTTGGCCAGTATCGTTTACCTGCTAGTAACGGGAATGTTCGATGCTACCTTGTTCCATCTGGAGCATCTCGTCTATTTGATGCTGGGTTTTGGGTTGCTCGTTAGCCGAGCGCCCGAATCCGATAACCTTGAGATACCTCTCCTGCGATCGGGAGTCATTGCATTTCTCTTTGGACTCGCAGTCATACATCTGATGTCGCTAGACTACCGGATCGGGATTTCCTGGTACTTCCCGACACGATAGTGTCGGCAGTATCAATCTGGTGCAGTTGATGATGCACCAATCGTAGCCGCACAGATTGACTTTGCATCAGCGAATCGCCGGCGTTCGAATCTATCCAGTGTGCGCAAAATGTTGTTGTAGGAGACATCGGTCTCGGTAGTCATGGCCGCATATCCTTCGCGAGTAACCAATTGCATCGCCGCCACTGCTTCACAGAATTTCTGTTGCAGCACCGGATTATCGGATCTGATTCCGCCGACAGAGGCATCGCTGAAATCGCGATACGCCCGCTCTGCATCGACTAGGGCGAGCAGTACTTCCACTGCATAAGGACGTTGTACTTGTCTAGCCAACGCCTCCGCCTCCGCATATCGTTTGCTCGGAAGCAGAACAAAAGTGATCTGGTCGCGGATGGCATTATGAAACAGGGGGCGTCGCGCATACTCCCTGCCAAGCATCTGATAACCATACTCCCATTCCTGAACCCGCTCCCAAACGAGATATGCAGAGATCGTAGCAACCAGCAGCATGGTCGTTAGAATGGATCGGGGGCTACCAAACTTGAGGAACAGATCTGTAACCATAAGCGCAAGCCCGGCAACAGAAGCGAAGACGAAACGTTCACTTGCCAGTGACCACGTCGTAAACGGTGATAATTGTAGGTACATCGTCGTCGGTATGATCGCAAGCAACATGCCAAAGCCCCATAGACTCCTTTGGCGAATAAAGACGACAATAGCGATACCGCCCGCCATCAAGGCGAGGCTACTCACCCACCAGTGCCAGGAACCGTAGGCAAAGACGTCGTAATAGAACTGGAGCGGGTAAGGGAACAGCAGGATGCCGATCAATGCTGCCTGTATCCGGGAGGCTCTATCGAGAACTCCCGGAATACCTGGTGTATTGTCCAATCCGATGCCGGTGTCTCGCGCCACACTGAAGTGGATGACCAAGGCAAAGACTGCCAGCATCGCGACAAGCAGCGTAGCACCGAACCGAACCATTCGCTCTCTTGCCGACACGGCCTCGCATCCTGAATGGAGGATGGCAATTGTCAGCAACGAAATGGGGATCGCAACCGCCTTGCTGAAACAGGCCAGAAGGAAAAAACCCCGCCGCAAGCACCAGGACGAATGCCTTTTCATTGCATTGGATGCCATGGACCGTGCAGGCAAGGGAAAGGAAGCCGAAGGTACCAGCCATCAGATCTTTGCGGGACGCAATCCAGGCGACGCTTTCGACGTGGGCAGGATGCAGGGCAAACAGCACCGCCCCGGCCAGCGCGATCACACTGGCATGCTGCCTTGGTCCTGAGCGGCAATAAAGAATCAGCTCCCGGAAAAGCCACCAAACGGCACAACAGCAGGCCACGTACCAGATCAAATTGGACAGGTGGAAACCGGACAGGTCATCCCCGAACACGCGAAAATCGAGCCAGTAGCTCAAATCCCTTACCGGCAGGAACTCCCACGGGTTTGCACGCTCGACAAGCAGTCGGTAAAGCTCGCACCATGGAGCACTGCGAAGCAATTTGTTTGTGTACGCCAGGTAGATTTCGTCATCCGCAAATGCGTAATGCGACAGGGTCGGCAGATAAAGGCAGAAAGAGAAAAGGAGAAGCAGCAGCAGTACGTTCCGCAGCCTAGCCCATGCCCATCCTTGAGAGATCACGGTGCGCCTTCGTTTCCGGAAGCAATCGCCTTGAAGAACACGGCCTCGAGCGAAGCCTTGGGGCGAACATCCTGCAATATCGCACCATCCGCCTGAATTTTCGCTATCACCTGAGGCAACTCAGGCGCACTGACTTCCAGTACATGCAATCCGGCCCTAACCGGCGCCTCGCCGTCGTTCGCGGCATTTCCTCGGTATCTGAGCACGTAGCGGTCAGCCTGGTCTGCAACAACCTCTTGCGGAGAGCGGATTGTCAGCAATTTTCCCCGATGAATGAGGCCGAATCGATCGGCAATGGACTCAACATCATGCAGAACGTGTGAGGAAAAAAACAGAGTACCGCCACCCGACCGGTATTCTCCCAAGATATCCACCACGTCCTTGCGGCCGACAGGATCGAGACCGGACAAGGGCTCGTCGAGTATCAGCAGTCGCGGCATGATTGCCAGCGCGTGCGCCAAGGCCACGCGCTGGGTCATCCCCTTCGAGAATGCGCGAATCGGCTTGTTCGCAACCGCCGAGAGGCCAAAGCGCTCAAGCCAAACCATGCAGTGCCGGCGCTCATTTCCCACCTTCACGCCGTGCAGGCGCATCCCCATCGTCAGGATTTCGAGCGGAGTCAGAAAATCATAGACCGACGGATTTTCCGGCACATAGCCAAGACCTGCCCTGGCGATCGGCAACGCAACATCGTGGCCAAAAAGCTCCGCGCGACCGGCACTCGCCCTAAGCACGCCAGTGAGAATCTTGATCGTCGTACTTTTGCCGGCACCGTTTGGCCCGATGAATCCAAAAGCCTCACCCACACCAATGGAGAGGGAGATGTCATCAACCGCGCTCACCGGCGCCGATCGCCATGTACGCGGATAAATCTTGCTCAAATTTTCGACATGGATTGCAGGTGTCATCTGGGAGGCTTAACGTTGAACACGGGAATTCCTTCGGCATCGAGAGCATAGCCGAAACCGAACGGGTCGACCGGCAGGGCGACGATGAAACCACCGGAAACCAGTTGCCCCAGAGATCGTGGCACTTCACCGGTGCGCGTCCGAAAAGCAGCGGCCGCCTTTCGGAGTTCGAGCAGATCCCGCAAGCGTTGCGCTCGCTGCAGCAGATAAACCCGAAAATCCTTGCGCTTGGCCTGTTTCGCCATCGATTCAACCACTGCGGCGGCCACTTCCAGATCCTCGGTGCGGTCCAGCCATCTTGCCGCGAAATTCTCCATGAGCAGGCGCTCGTCATCGTCAGGCAACTTCGCCGCTGCGTTTCGCAGCCAAGCCGACGCAGCGGCAGCGTCCCCTTTGAACTGCAGAAGATTGAAGGCGTACAGAAAGGACGGCTGATAGTCGAAAGGCCGGGCAATGCTTGCACGCTGCAAGATCGTCTGTGCGGGGTCCACCTGCCCGTTCCAGGGCAGAATCGCCGCAGCAATAAAATAGTTGTCTTCGTGTGCCGGATTCAGCCAAGAAGCGTCGACCTGCACCTTCGCAAGCACCTTGTACTGATCGGGCTGCATTCGTGCGGTATCAGCGATGAGCGCCCGCACGTTGCCCAGATTGGCCGCAAGAAAGCGGTCACCTCCCGCCATGAACACCTGCACAAACAGGGGCAAGGCGACCTCGATTTCGGAGGCGACCTGCTTGCGCACATGAGGGCGCAGTTCATTGACCGCCAGCAGGAAGAGGGTCACGCTGACGATCAATATCAGGGGTGCAAAAAAATCAACGCGGCAGCGCACGTCGCCCTCTACGAAAAATCACGCCGCGAGAATGTCCATACGGCCAGGGTCAGCATCATTGCCGCATAGGCGAGCGCCATCGCCAAGCCAAGCCCGATCGTCGGGGCACCAGGGAAAAGAGCGTACATCGGCCAGTCGCGCCAATCGAGGCGAGACATGTCCGGAAGGAACCATTGCACGAACTGGACCACGGGGCTGAAGCGGGCATGAAACTCGACGTCGCCATCGGCCCCGCCTTCGAGATACTGGATGACCGCACCGAGACTCTTGCCTGCGACTGCAAAGGCTGCGCCGAGTGCCACAGGAAGCATGGTGACCGTGGAGACAGTGGCGATCCACATGGCGAACGAGGCCACCAGCGCCGCATCGACCCACAAGCCGAAAATGGTACTCCAGTACGACATACCGAGCCCAACGCGAAAGCTCTGTTCGTAGGTCCCGCCAACTGTCAGCACCGTCAGCCAGAGCAACATGCCAAGCAGCAGCGCAGCCAGCCCCAGAAGGCCAAGGACGCCGAGGTAGCGCCCGAGAACATAGGAGGCACGCGACACGGGGTAGCTCAAGGCGTACATGACGGTACGGCGCTCGATCTCGCGCCCGACCAGTTCCTGCACCCAGAACAGCGCAAAAAGGACGAGACTAAAGCGTAGGCCGGAAAGACCGACGTCGAGTGCTACCGTCTTCGGCTGGCGCGGCGAAAATGACGCCGACAGGTAAGCGACGCCGACGAGCAGGATACCCAGGACGAGGATGGCGTGAACACTCCGGCTACGAAAACCAGATCGCCACGCGGAAAGACAGAATTGCCACATAGAAATGAAGAAGCGCGCCGAAGCGCGCTTCACCAGCCAAGTAGGCGGCGTTCTTAGGTTGCAGCGTCCAGCGCTGTCTGGAGCGGAGTGTCAAGCTGCCCAGCTTGGCAGACCGAGTTCGCGCAAACACCTGCAGAGCCAACCGAACCGCCACCGGTGTTACCGGTAAAGATTTGCTTGCCCTTCGACGATGAGCCGGCGGCGGCAAAGCCGTTCGCCGTCTGGTCATACTTCAGCAGGACGTTGTTCGAGCACTTCGGCAGCACATCAATACGCACGAAGTTGGCAGCATTGCCGGCGATAAGGGTGCCATTACCACCCGTACCGGAACAAACCTGAGTGGCCGCAGCAAAACTGGAACCCGCAACTGCCAGCCCGAACAGCGCAATAATAATCTTCTTCATATCGATTCTCCTGTGTATGGGGCGACAATTAGGGCGTCGAGTTGGCGATCGCCGCAGTCAGCAGATTCTTGACGTCAGACTGCGCAGCCTTGTCCTCACCCTTCTTGGTGTACTCGGTGAACTGCGGAATGGCGATGGCGGCCAGGATACCGATGATCGCAACGACGATCATCAGTTCGATCAGGGTAAAACCCTTCTGCATGGACTTCTTCATAATTTCCTCCTGTTAATAACGGCTGGAAACCGTTGACTCACTATACACAAAAAGCATGCCAGACCATACCCCCTGCGAAAGCACGGTTTTTTCGCGGGAAGCGGGGCTGCCAGTGACATTTTTCGTCACCCCGACGACATTTGTCGGCCATCAGCTGCCGACCGCATCGATCTGCGCCGGATCCAGAAACTCCTGCGCATACTTCAGATAAACCTTCTGCTGCACGAAAACCTCGAACAGATCGGGGTCGATATGCCCGTTGTTGCGGAAATTCTCCAGGATGCGCATCGCCTCGGAGAGCTTCATGCCGTGCTTGTAGGGGCGATCCCGCGCGGTGAGCGCCTCGAAGATGTCGGCGATGCCCATTACCCGCGCCTGGACGGACATGTCGTCACGCTTAAGGCCCTTCGGGTAGCCCTTGCCGTCCATGCGTTCGTGATGGCCGCCGGCGTACTCCGGCACGTTCTTGAGGTGTTTCGGCCACGGCAGGGCTTCAAGCATCTTGATCGTGGCGACGATGTGATAGTTGATGATCTCGCGTTCGCCCTGCGTCAGCGTGCCGGCGCGGATGGTGAGGTTCTCGAGTTCGTCGGCCGAGAGGAAGTCGACCAGCTTGCCCGGCGGACCTTCGGGATCGCACCAGCGGTACTCGCGGGAAATACGGCGCACGCGTTCCTGGTCTTCCGGCTGCATGGCCTCGCCACCGACGTTGCTGCGCCGCAGGAAATCGCGATCGGCATCGATCTGACGCAATTTTGCGGTCAGCGCCACCTCCACATCCGCCTTTTGCTCCCCTGCCAAAATGGCTTTCAGCGCCTCGATTTCCGCATCGCGCTTGACCACCTCGAAGCGGGTATCGACGGTGTGGATGCGGTCGTAGATCGTCTGCAGCTTCGTCGCCTTGTCGACCACATGCACCGGCGTCGTCACCTTGCCGCAGTCATGCAGCAGGCCGGCGATCTTCAGTTCGTAGCGATCCTTGTCGCTCATCGTGAAGTCGGCGAGCGGGCCTTCCGTCGTGTCGTTGACCGCTTCGGCCAGCATCATCGTCAGGGCCGGCACGCGCTGGCAGTGACCGCCGGTATAGGGCGATTTTTCGTCAATCGCGAGGTTGATCATGCCGATGAAGGCTTCAAACAGCGTTTCGAGTTGCGTGATCAGCAGGCGGTTGGTCAGCGCCACAGCTGCCTGCGAAGCCAGAGATTCAGCCAGACGCTGATCGCTGTCCGAGAAGGGGCGCACCTTGCCGTTCCCGTCCTTGGCGTTGATCAGCTGAAGAACCCCGATCACCTCGTTCTCGTGGTTCTTCATCGGTACGGTGAGGAAGGACTGCGACCGATAGCCGGTGTTCTGGTCGAACTTGCGTGTTCCGGAAAAATCGAACCCCTCGGCCGTGTAGGCGTCGGCGATATTGACCGTCTCCGCGTGCAGCGCGCTGTAGGCCGCGACCAGGGAATTGTTTGGCTCGCCATCGGGACGATGCAGCGGCAGATCGGGGAACTTCGCCGAAATCGGCTCGCCGGTCGTGCCGCCGAAGGCGATCTTCAGCGAATCCGTGCGCACGATCTCGAAATGGAGCGACTGCTGGTCTTCGCTCACCCGGTAGAGGGTGCCGCCATCAGCATGAGTGATCGCTTTCGCGGCGAGCAGGATGTTCTCCAGCAACCGTGCGATATTGCGCTCATGCGACAACGCGGCGCCGATGCTGTTGAGCTGCTCGAGTCGCCGGAACAGGTCCTGCATCGTTTCCATGATGCCGCTCCTTACTTGATGCAGACGGCCCGCACCTGCGCCATGTCGGTGATGCCCTGCAACACCTTCTCTACGCCATCCATCTTCAGCGTGCGCATGCCCTCATTGAGGGCCTCGGCGAGGATCTCGGCGACACGCGCCTTTTCCTGGATCAGCTTCTTCACCGGATCGGTACCCACCAGCAGTTCATGCAAGCCGACGCGCCCCTTATAGCCGGTGTCGTTACAGGCCGGACAACCCTTGGCCCTGTAGAGCGTGAACTTGCCGTCTTTGGCGTAGCGTTGTGTCCATTCCTTGTAGACACCCTCCATCGCCGCCTTCGGGTCTTTTGACCATGTCTCGGTATGAAGAAGTTCCTCGGAATATTCGTGCAGCAACTTCTTGATTTCGTCCGGCGAGGGCTGGTAGGCCACCTTGCATTCCTTGCACAGGCGCTTCGCAAGCCGCTGCGCGAGGATGCCGAGCAGGGCGTCGGCGAAGTTGAACGGATCCATCCCCATATCGAGCAGGCGGATGATCGATTCGGGTGCCGAGTTCGTATGCAGCGTCGCGAAGACGAGGTGACCTGTCAGCGAGGCCTCGATGCCGATGCCGGTCGTTTCCGGATCGCGCATTTCACCAACCATGATGATGTCAGGGTCAGCGCGCAGGAAGGCCTTCATCACGGTCGCGAAATCGAGTCCGGCCTTCTTGTTGACCTGCACCTGCCGTAGACCTTTCTGCGTGATTTCAACCGGGTCTTCGGCGGTCCAGATCTTGGTATCCGGCTTGTTGAGGTAACCGAGTACCGAGTGCAGCGTCGTCGTCTTACCGGAACCCGTCGGACCACAAACGAAAAAGAGGCCGTAGGGCTTCGAGATGCACTTGATCAGGTTTTCGTGGTTGTAGGGCGAGAACCCCATTGCATCCAGCGGCAGCGGCTCGCCCGCCGCGAGGATACGCATCACCACGTCCTCGACGCCGCCGGCCGTCGGAATCGTGGCGACGCGCAGTTCGATATCGAGCGGCCCGAATTTCTTGAACTTGATCTTGCCGTCCTGCGGCCGGCGCTTCTCCGAGATATCGAGGTCACACATGATCTTCAGGCGCGTCACCAGTGCACTGCGGTACGACGCGGGGACCTCGATGTAGTTCTGCAGCGAACCGTCCTTGCGGAAACGGATCTGCACCTTGTCCTTGCCGGGCCGCGGCTCGATATGGATGTCGGACGCGCCCTGCTGGTAGGCTTCGACAATGATCTTGTTGACCAGGCGTACCAGCTCGTTGTCGGCGGCGGCGGAGACATCGTCGCCACTCCCGACATCACCGGACTCGCCCTCGTCCATATCGGACAGCAGATCGCCGACGCTGCCCATGTCGGACAGCGCACCGAAGAACTGATCGACACACTTCCTGAATTCGCCGTCGGTCGTCACGCGATAGACAATCTTCCCCTTGGGAAAGATGTTGGCCGCAATGCGCGAGGCCTTGATCCGCTCGGGATCAGGCGCAACAACCACGATGCCTTCTGCCGACTCCTCGACCGGTAGCCAGTTGTTCTCTTCAACGTACTCTCGGCGCAGGTTGCGCAGCAGATCCATCGGCTTGATGCGATCAGGCTTGAACGGCTCGTAGGGCACAGTGAAGAATTTGGCGAGTGCCTGGCCGATGGCTGCCGGCTTGACCTGGAATTCCTTGATCAGCACTTCCTCGAGCGGAATGCCCTTGCGCCGTGCCGAACGCTGCGCCAGATCGAGCTCCCCGGCCGAAATGACGGCGCTGGCGACCAGATCGTCGTACTTGGTACGCGTCACCGGCTGCGCCTTCTGGCGCTGCGTGAAGGCGACCGCCAGGGTCTGCGCCAGGCTCTGCGCGCCTTCCTCCGCGATCGCCCCGAACGGCAGATCCTGCTTGTTGTTGATGAACTGGACGACGCCAAGCAATTCGCCGGACGGCGCATCGAGGATCGGCGTCACCAGCATCTGCTTGGAACGATAGCCGGTGCGCTTGTCGACTTCCTGCAGGAAAGCCATGTGCGGGCTATAGCGCTTCAGTTCCACGTCATCGTAGACATCGTGGATGTTGACGGCCTTTTTCGTCTGCGCCACGTAGCCGGCCACGCTCTGGTCGGCGATCGGCAGGCGCAGATCCTTGAACGAGTTGAGACCGGTCTTGACCTTGGAGACGATGCTCTGCTTGTCTTCGCCGATGACGTAGATCGTCAGGCGATCGCAATTGAACAGCCGGCAGATATCGCCGGACAGTTCGAGCATGATCTCGTCGATGTTGGCCGTCGCATGGATCCTGGTGGTAACGGCCTGCAATTCCTTGAAGAAGACGACACGTGCATTGGCGTCGCCGGCGAAATCCTGTGGGGCTTGGGCTGGCATGGTTTTCCGTTCACTGTTTTGCCATGGCGCGCAGCCCGCCTTCGAGCCACGAGGCCCGGTAGCCATGCTGCGAGAGGATGAAGGCTGCTGCAGAACTGCGTCGGCCGCTCTGGCAATAGACGATGTATTCCTTGTCGGCGTCGAGTGGCCCGATCGCGTTGCGGATCTCGTTCAGCGGAATGTTGATGGCGCCGGGCAAACGGTCGTGCTGGAACTCGGCCGGAAAACGCACATCGAGCCAGACAGCGCCGGCCGCGACTCGACGTCCGGCCTCCGCCGGGGCAAGACGCTTGAGCAGTGGCTCGCGCAGCAACTCGTCGAAATCCTTCTTGCCAAGACGCAGCAGGACGCCATTCGTCCGCATCGTAACCGTCGCGTTGCGCTTGCTGCCGGCGACCAGCGCCTCCTCGCCAAAGGCTTCGCCCGCCTTCAGTTCAGCCAGCTGGACATCGGCCCCGCCGACCCGGCGCGTAACTTCGCAGCGGCCGGATTCGATCAGGTAGTAGCTGTCACCTTCATCGCCCTCGCGCAACACCGTCGCCCCCGCCTTGAACTTGACGCGCTCGAAGCGGCGCAGAAGCTCGTCGATATTGGCCGGCGGCAGCTGCGACAGCGCCCCCGCCGTCAAGGCCTCGAGCCGGAAGGCACCGCTCATCATCCGCCAGTCGGTGCGCTCTGAGCGATCCGCCACCGGGTGATCACCGGCCTGCGTGGTCAATTGATCCCAGGTGAGCATGATGTCGAGCATGTGATCATCGATGCGGACCAGCTCGACATCGGTAATCGCCTTCACGCTGGCGCGCTCGGCAAGATCGGAGGGAAGTGGCCGCAGGGCTGAATCGCAACCGCCGACGACGACCTCGACCATACCGTTGCCATGACTCAGCTTCAGTTCGCCGGAGACGAGATAGACCACCTGCCCTTCCAGACCGCGCAGACGGAACGGGTCACTGTTGCGGGGCACGGACTCTGTCTGGCAGCAGCGGGCCAGTTCACGCAGCCGTTCGTCGGAGAGCGCTGCCAGCGGCTCGAAGCCACGCAGCCGTTCAGCGGAAATCGGAACCATCTGCATGTCAGAACTCCAGAACCTGGTTGTTCTGCAGCATGCGGGGCTTGAAGTCGCCGATGCAGGTTTCGATCTCACCCATGGTCAGTTCACTCTGACCGGGCTTGAGGTGGGTGATGTGGATTTCGCAGTCACGCTCGAGCTTGAGCAGTTCTGCGGCCAGCATGTCAGGGCACAAGTGCTTGGACAGACGCGCCAGTTTTTCCTCGCGATTGGAAAAGGCGCATTCGATGATCAGGTGGCGCAGGTTGCCGATCTTGTTTACCACCGGCCAGAAACGGTCGTTCACCGTCGTGTCGCCGGAGAACACCAGACTCGCATCGCCGGAGTCGAGGTGGTAGCCGACGGCCGGAACGGTATGCTCTGCCGGCACGGGCGTCACGGTCAGATCGCCAACCTTGATCTTCTGGCCGAGGCGGATCGTATGGAACGTCATGAACGGCGTGTCGACGCTCGGAATCTCCGAAAAATCCGGCCAGACCGCCCAGTTGAAGATGTGGTTCCGGATGATCTGCAACACGGCGTCGGTGGCATGGACGACCAGCGGCTTGTCACGCATGTCGCCGACGGTATCGATCATCAGCGGCAGAGCTGCAATGTGATCGAGATGCGAATGCGTCAGGAATACGTGATCGATCAAGGCCAGCTCGGCCAGCGACAGGTCTGCCACACCGGTTCCCGAATCGATCAGGACGTCGTGGTTGACGAGAATCGACGTGGTGCGCAGATGGCGCCCGCCGATGCCGCCGCTGCAACCGAGGATTCTTGCTTTCATTGGCACGCTTTCATCGGCACGCTCGCTCTCTGTTCCATTCGATTCACTTGGTATCGAAAGTCGTCACGCCGTCCCAGCCTTCACCCGGCGGCGCTTGCCGGTAGTGTGCGATACGTTCCGCGTAGAGCTGGTAGAGACGGCAATCCGGTTCCTGACGCAGCAGATTGTAGATCTGCACGTCCGCCTGATCCCATTCCTGCGCCCGGTAGTAACGGAGCGCGTGTTGCCAGAGCTTGAGCGCCTCCAGACGTTCCGGTGCGACCTCGCCGGAAAAGCCGAGCGGCTCGTAAATAGCGACAGGTTCATCCTTGCCCTTGACGCGCACGCGGTCAAGTTCGCGGAAAACCACATCCTTGACCAGCGCCCGGGTCGTTTCGCCCGCGATGATGCCGACGCCGTACTGCTTGGTGATGCCCTCGAGCCGGGAGCCGAGGTTAACGGCATCGCCCATGACCGTATAGGCCTTGCGTACCGGGGAGCCCATGTCGCCGACGGTCATCGTGCCGGTGTTGATACCGACGCCGATGTGCAGCATCGGCCAGCCGCGTGCCTTGAAGGGTTCATCGAGCCGGCGCAGTTCACGCTGCATGTCGAGCGCCGTGCGCACTGCATTGCGCGCATGTTCGGCATCGGCGACCGGCGCCCCCCAGAAGGCCATGATCGCATCGCCGATGTACTTGTCGAGCGTACCGCGGTTATTGCGGACGATTGTCGTCATCGCGCCCAGGTACTCGTTCATCAACTGCGTCAGCTCCTTGGGATCCAGACCTTCAGAGATGGTGGTGAAGCTGCGCACGTCGGAAAAGAGCACCGTCAACTCCTGGTTGCGGCCTTCCATGCTGTAGCGTTCGGGGTCGCGTGCCATCTCGTCGACCAGCTCGGGAGGGACGTACTGACCAAAAAGTTCAGTGAACTGGCGCTTGCTGCGCGACTCGACGAAGTAACCCCAGGACATCGACAGGGCATACAGCGCCACGATCATCAACAGGGTCGACGCCAGCGGCAGCAACAGTCCCGACTGCCAGAGGAACAGATTGAGCCCGGTCACGACAACGAAAGTGCCGCCGGCCAGCAGGGTCGCCTTCATCGGGCTGAAAAGCGGCAACAGCAACGCCAGAAGCAGGCCGCAGAGGCCGATCATCAGCACTTCCGCTCCCAGCACATAGGCGGGCTTCAGGCGAATGCTGCCATCAAGCATGCCGGCGATCAGATTGGCGTGGATTTCCACCCCCGGGTAAGTGGTTGCCACCGGTGTCGCCCGTAGATCCATGAGGCCTGGCGTGGTCGTGCCGATAATGACAATCTTGCCCTTGAGGGCTTCGACCGGAAGGCGTTTGTTCAGCGCTTCGGCAATCGAGAGATAGCGGAAGCTCCCTTCCTTGCCACGATAGGGGATCAGCGACGCGGCAGATTCATCGACCGGAATGCGTACCGTACCGCGCTGAGTGTTCAGATCGAGCCACTCGAGGCCGGCATAGCCGCGCCCACCGGCGCCATCGTCGGCGTAACCCGGCACGACGGGTGGCATGCCGAGCAATAGACGCACCATCGCCAGCGACAGCGACTCGTAGTACGCCCCGTCGTACTCAACCAGCATCGGCACGCGCCGGGAGATACCGTCGAAGTCCACCAGCGGCACGAAGTGACCGCCGCTCGCTGCGTTGGCCTGGTAATCGGGGAGGTTGGCGCCGTAGCCATTCCAGGTCGTCAGCGCCAGATTGCGCCCCTTGAAGGTGCCGGGCGGCAAGACCGGTTCCGGGAGCTTGCCACTGACCAGGGCACTGGAGAGGTTGGTGAAGTAATAACCGAGAACGACCGGGCGCCCTTTCATCGACTCGGCGAAGCGGCGATCGTAATCGAGCGTCCCGCGCAGTGCCTTGAGCGCGGACTGAAAACCGGCATCATCCTTCAGGTCCCGTCGTGACAGCGCGTCGAGCGATTTGAGGCCTGAACTGTCGTCCGGTTCGGCGAAGACGACGTCAAAGCCGAGGATGGCCACCCCGTAGTGGTCGAAGAGACGGTCGAGCAGGGTCGCCATCTTGTCGCGGCTCCACGGCCAGCGACCGCCCTCGGCCAAGCTTTTTTCGTCGATGTCGAGGATGACGATGCGGTCATCGACCCCACCGGGCATGGTCAGGCGCAGGCGGGCATCGTAGACGAACGCATCCAGGACACTAACCAGAGGTATCTGGTAGACACGTGCAGCATGGCCCAGGAACACCAGGCCAAGTGCCAGTCCAAGCAGGATCTGGACGAGGTGTTTTCTCAGGCGTTCCACGCAGGCGCCGTCCGGTCAGGCCTGATCGCTCAGGTCTTCAGGAAGAACTCCATCTTGATGCCGGCGATCTCGACCACATCATGGTCACTGAGCTGGTGCGCCTGGGCATCGAGCGTCTTGCCGTTGACGATCGGGAACTGGGCGCCCTCAACGTGCGTCACGAAAAAACCGTGCGGACGCTTCGCGATGACGGCCACCTGCACGCCGGGTTTGCCGAGCGTGGTCAGCGTCTTCGTCAACTCCAGCTCCCGGCCGGCATTGGCACCGTTGAGGATCTGGATCGCCGCCGCGACCGGCGCGGTACCCGCAGCAACGGCAGGCGCAGCGGCAGGTTGAGCCGGAATGCCGGCCTGTGTGTCGCCGAACGCTTTCGGAGCCGGCGCAGCAGCGGGAGTCGCCGCTACGGCGGGGGCAGTGGCCGGAGCAGCGGCCTCGGGCGCCGGAGCCGGTCGAACCATGTTCGGTCGCAACACCATCGTTTTCTCGAAATCGCCTGCATCCGCAACCGGCGCAGCCTGCTCGGCAATGTACTTGAGCTTGTACTTGCCAAGCTCGACGACGTCGTTGTTCTTGAGGAAATGCTTTTTGATCGGCTGACCATTGACCAGCGTACCGTTCGTGCTGTTCAGATCCTCGAGAAAGGAATCGTTAAGAATCGTCACGACGGCGGCGTGTTCGCCGGAAATCGCCAGGTTGTCGATCTGGATGTCGTTGTGCGCCTTGCGGCCGATGGTCATGCGCTCCTTCGTCAAGGGAATTTCCTTGAGCACCAGACCATCCATGGAGAGAATCATCTTCGCCATATGCTTACCGTCCCTTACTTGAACCAGTTGAGGAGTTTCCGCCACCAGCTCGTGGCCGCCGGAAACTCGCGCAGAATTTTTACCAGTATGACAGACACGTTGTCACGCCCGCCATTGTCGTTTGCCATCTGGATCAGTTGCGTTGCCGCCAGTTCCAGGTTGGCACCCAGCGCCTGCAGCGTCAGTGCCGTTTCCTCGTCCTCGACCATGTCGTTGAGGCCGTCGGAGCAAAGCAGATAGATGTCGCCCGGCAGCACCTCGTAATCGCAGATTTCGGCCTCGACCTCGGGGTCGACACCCAGCGCACGGGTCACCAGATTCTTGTTCTGAGAATGGCGGGCGTCCTCGACGCTGATCATGCCGGCGTCGATCTGTTCCTGCAGCAGCGAATGATCCCGGGTCAGCTGCGCGAAATCGCCGTCGCGCAGACGATAAAGCCGCGAATCGCCGATGTGGGCCGCCGTCACCTTGTTGTCGTGAAAAAGCGCCAGCACCAGCGTCGTTCCCATGCCGGCATACTGCGGCTGGCTTTCTGCAGCATTGAAGATCGCCGAATTCGTCTTCGTGACGAGGTCGCGGATCGCCACATGGGCGTAGGACGTACCATCGTCCGCCCTCGTGTCCGGGGAGCGGGCGAGAAAGGCCGCTTCGAGTTCGGTCGACAGGACGGTGGTCGCCATGCCGCTGGCCACTTCGCCGGCGTTGTAGCCGCCCATGCCGTCCGCCA
>DAORCC010000042.1:0-16376 GCA_035345235.1 Azospira sp. | reverse complement strand
TCACCGCCGCCGCGTTGTGCGCCAGCGCCCGCTTGACCACCTCGCGCGGGTAGACACTGGTCTGCGTCAGCGTGCCGCGAAACAGTTCTTCGGCGGCAATCAGCCGGTTCTGCGCATCGAGCCAGAGCACGAAGAAGACCTCGTGCTTCAATCCGGCGAGCGTCAGGCGCAGGTAGTCGCGCACAGCCTGTGGCGAGGAGAGCAACTCGCGCGCGGCCAGCTGCTCGCCCAGTGCCCGTTTAGCCATCTCGAGCACGGCCTGCAGCTGCGCATACTTGGCTTCGCCCATGCCGGGTACCGCCGCGAACTCGGCGAGCGAAGCGCCAAACAGCCGGTTGAGGCTGCCGAAGCGCGTGATCAGCTCGCGCCCGAGATCGACGGCGCTCTTGCCCTTCATGCCGACGCGCAGGAAGATCGCCAGCAGTTCGGCATCCGAGAGCACGCCGGCCCCCTGTGCCAGCAGGCGCTCGCGCGGCCGTTCATCGGCAGGCCAGTCGGTGATCGCCATGCGCAATTCCCTCACGTACAATTGATCGATCGCATTCTAACTTCATGATCATGGAATTGCAGGGCAAGCACATCGTTCTCGGCATCAGCGGCGGCATCGCGGCCTACAAGGCGGCGGAACTGACGCGCCTGCTGACCAAGGCCGGCGCCACGGTGCAGGTCGTGATGACCGCCGGCGCGACGCATTTCGTGACGCCGGTGACCTTCCAGGCGCTCTCCGGGCGCACCGTGTTCACCGATCAGTGGGATGGCCGCGTCGCCAACAACATGGCGCATATCGACCTCTCGCGGGAAGCCGACCTGATCCTGGTCGCACCGGCCTCGGCCGACTTCCTCGCCAAGATCGCGCACGGACTGGCCGACGACCTGCTCACCACCATGGTGCTGGCACGCGACTGCCCGCTGCTGGCGGCGCCGGCAATGAACAGACAGATGTGGGAAAACCCGGCGACGCAGCGCAACGTGGCGACGCTGACAGTCGACGGCGTGACGCTGCTGGGCCCCGGCTGCGGCGAGCAGGCCTGCGGCGAGACCGGCGACGGGCGGATGCTGGAGCCGGAAGAGATTCTGGAAGACCTGATCGCCTTCCTGCAGCCGAAGCTGCTCGCCGGGAAGCAGGTGTTGATCACTGCCGGCCCCACCTTCGAGGCGATCGACCCCGTGCGCGGCATCACCAACCTGTCGTCCGGCAAGATGGGTTTCGCCGTCGCCCGCGCAGCGCGCGAGGCGGGTGCCGAAGTGACGCTGGTCTGCGGCCCGGTCAGCCAGCCGACGCCGCGTGGGGTGACGCGCATCGATGTCGCCGGGGCACTCGACATGCATCGTGAAGTCATGCAGCGCGCCGCGAGGCAGGATGTCTTCATCGGCGTTGCCGCCGTCGCCGACTATCGGCCACAGGCAGCGTCCGAGCACAAGATCAAGAAGGATGACGGCGCTGCGCCGACGATCACCCTCGTCGAGAACCCGGACATCCTTGCCGAGGTCGCGGCGCTGCCGAACCCGCCACTCTGCGTCGGCTTCGCGGCCGAGAGCCGCAATCTCGCCGAATACGCGCAGCGGAAGCGCGAGAAGAAGAAGATCCCGCTGATCGCCGGCAACCTGATCCAGCACGGCTTTGGCGGCGAGGACAATACGCTGGTCCTCTTCGACGAAACCGGCCAGACCCCGTTGCCACCCGGTCCAAAGACCGATCTGGCGCGGGCGCTGGTCGCCCACATCGCCCGCCTGCTCGACCGCCGCGGATGACCGACGAGGAAATCGTCAGGGCCGGCACGCGCCGCGTCGTCGGCCGTCAAACCCTGCGCCGCCTGAGTCGCATGGTCACCGACTGGCAGACCGCAGAAGACGAGAAACTCGAACTCGCCCGCCGGCTCGCGATCGGCATCGCCATTCTCTCGGCCATCCTGCTGACCGCCTTTTTCACCCGCCATCTGTAACTGAACACGAACGGAAAACGCCATGCATCGAATCGACGTCCGCATCCTCGACCCGCGCCTGCGCGACACGCCCCCCCACTACGCCACGCCCGGTTCGGCCGGACTCGACCTGCGCGCCTGCATCGAGGCGCCGGTGAAGATCCACCCCGGCGACACCATGCTGATCCCGACCGGCATCGCCATCCACCTCGCCGATCCCGGACTGGCCGCGATGATCCTGCCGCGCTCGGGGCTTGGCCACAAGCACGGCATCGTGCTCGGCAACCTCGTCGGGCTGATCGATTCCGACTACCAGGGCGAGATCATGGTGTCGACCTGGAACCGCGGCCGCGAGACATTCACGCTGAACCCGCTCGACCGCCTCGCACAACTCGTCGTCGTGCCCGTGCTGCAGGTGGCGTTCAATGTCGTCGATGAGTTCTCCGCCAGCGAGCGCGGCGAAGGTGGCTTCGGCAGCACCGGCAAGGGCTGAGAGCCTGTGAAAAATCTACTACGCGTTCCGGATCGGGGATTGGGCGGTGCTCGAAATCCTCATGTACTCCAGTACATTCCGGTTTCTGCGCTCCGGCCGCACCCCGCTGCGGCACGCTCGCTACGATTTTTTCACTGGCTCTGAGCATGACAATGCGACGGCTGCTCGCCGCACTGCTGTTCCTCGCATTGCCGGCAGCGGCAGACGACAGCGCACGCATACAGGAGTTGGTCAGCGGCCGCTGCGCCCTGTGCCATGGGGCCACCGGCTCCAGTTCGAGCCCGCTCTATCCGAAGCTCGCCGGCCAGCATCCGGAATACCTGCTCAAGCAGTTACTCAACTTCAAGCGCGGCGAACGCGAGAGTTCCGACATGCGCAAGGTCGTGCGCGAACTCGAGGAACCCGACATGCGCGGACTGGCGGCCTTCTTCAGCCGGCAGACGCCGACGCCGGGCAACGCGGCCTATCCGGAAATGCGGGCGGTCGGCGAGAAGCTCTATCGTGAGGGCGTTCCCGGCAAGGGACTGAAGGCCTGCTTCGAATGTCACGGGGAACGCGGCGCCGGATCGGCAACGCTGCCGCGCATCGGGGGCCAGCACGCGCTCTACATCGAAACGCAGCTCGCACTCTTCGAGGAGCGGCGGCGGACGAACGACAACGCGCAGATGCAGGAAATCGCGGCGAAACTGGCGCCCGAGGAAATGCGGGCGCTGGCGGAATACCTCAGCGGCCTTTGACGCTCAACGGAAGCGGAAGCGGCGTTTCTCGAAGCGCCGTCCAAACCCGACCCAGACACCCAGCAGCAGGAAAGCGGCGAAGCAGCCGATCGACCAGTTGGCCATGGTCAGGCCGAGGATCGATTCCTTGCTTGTGCAGAAACCGGTGGCCATGAACATGAACGGCCACTGCATGCCCAGCCAGTCGACCAGCCGCTCGATCAGGTTGGGTTCGCCGTAGCCGCAGGCCGTCGCCGCTTCCGGATACATCTGCATCCAGGTCTGGTAGATCGCGGTGGCCATGCCGCCGGCAGAAGTCAGCGCGATCAGCACGCCCCAGAAGCGGCGTACCTGCGGCACCAGCACGCCACACAGCGCCCAGAGGCCGACGACAAGGTAGAGCACCCGCTGGAAGATGCACAACGGGCAGGGGTTGAGGCGCATCCATTCGCCAATGACGAGGCCGGCACCCACGAGGCCGACGGCGCCGATGAACAGCAGCAGGAAAGCCTGGCGCGGCGAAGTCGGTAGTCGCAGCTTCACGACGCCGACTCCTGCGACACGCGGAATGCGCGTTCAATGCGACACAAAAAAGGGATGCGCGTCACGAAAATGGCCTAAATGTTTCAGAAAAGTGGCCGATTCTACGGTAATACCGCGCGCCACGCCTGCTGCAGCGCAGCATCGCAAGGCGGCGCAAGTTGATAAACTTCGCTTATAACAAAAGTTGTAACGCCCAACACCAAAGGACATCCTCTGAGTCTCCCTGAAGCCGCCAGCGCGCGCCTGCTTGCGCTGGCCAACCTCTCTGCCCGTCTTGTCGCCGAGGCCCCCGATACGCATCACCTGATCAGCGAGGCCTGTGGCCTGCTGGTCGGTGCCGGCGGGTATGGCGTCGCCGCGATCCGGCTGCTGCCGCATCCCGCCGATGGCAGCGACGCGCCGCTGGTGGTACGTGTCGCCGCCGGCCAGCCGGAACTGCTCTGGTCGGAGATCGAGGATCTCCGCGCGCCGCTGCTGAACGTGCCCCTCGCCTGTGCCGAAGGCTGCCATGGCGAACTGCGCATTGCGCTCGGCAAGCGTGCTGCAGGTGAATTCATGCCGGAAGAGCGCGAGCTCCTCGAAGCGCTCGGACGCAGCCTCGGTTTTGCCACGCGGGCCCTGCGCGAACGCGCCCAGAAACGGCAGCGTGACGAGCAGTTGCGACAGCTTTCGCGTGCGCTGGAATCGAGCTCGAACGGCGTCATGATCACCTCGTCGATCCAGCTCGACCACCCCATCGTCTATGTCAATCCGGCCTTCGAACGCATCACCGGCTACACCCCGGCGGAAGTGATCGGCCAGAGCGGCCGCTTCCTCGTGCGCGACGACCTGGCGCAGAAGGGCCTCAACGAAATCCGCGCCTGCCTGCGCGAACACCGCGAGGGCTACGCCGTACTGCGCAACTACCGCAAGGACGGCGAGCTGTTCTGGAACGAGCTGTCGATTGCACCGGTGCGCGACGAGAGCGGCCATGTCACCACGCACTTCGTCAGCATCATCAACGACGTCACCGAGCGCATCACCTACGAGCAGCAGCTGGAGTACCACGCGACGCACGACACCCTCACCGGACTGGTCAACCGCAACCTGCTCAACGACCGCATCGATCAGGCCATCCTGCAGGCGAAGCACAGCGAGCGACTGGTCGGCGTCATGCTGCTCGACCTCGATCGCTTCAAGCTGATCAATGACGGCTTCGGCCACATTCCGGCCGACAACCTGCTGAAGGCCGTCGCAACACGGCTCGCCCATTGCGTCCGCGACACGGACACCGTGGCGCGGCTGGGCGGCGACGAGTTCGTCGTCGTGCTCGGCGGAATCGATGATGCCGACAGCGTGGCCAGCGTCGCCGCCAAGATCATGCGCAACCTCACGCTGCCGCTCAGCATCGAAGGCAAGGAAGTATTCGTCACGGCCTCGGTCGGCATCGCCATGTACCCGCGCGACGGCGATCACGGCGAAAACCTGCTGCGCAATGCCGACGTCGCGATGTACCGGGTCAAGGAACACGGCCGCAACAACTTCCGTTTCTACGCGCCGGAAATGAGCCACATGGCGCTCGACCGGCTGGACATGGAAGGCAACCTGCGGCGCGCACTCGAACGTGACGAGATCACTGTCTTCTTCCAGCCGATCGTCTCGCTGGCGAGCGGCCGCATCGTCGGAGCGGAAGCGCTGGCGCGCTGGAACCATCCGCGCATCGGCATGATCCACCCGCCCGAGTTCATCCCGCTCGCGGAGGAAACCGGCCTCATCATCCCGCTCGGAGAACGCGTCCTGCGCCTCGCCTGCCAGCAGATCGCAGCCTGGCAGGCAGCCGGACTGCCGCCACTCAAGGTCTCGCTCAACATTTCTGCCCGCCAGTTCCGCCAGGAGAACCTGCCCGAGCTGCTGCAGCGCGTGCTCGCGGAGACCGGCATTGCTGCCGAAGCACTCGAATTCGAACTGACCGAAAGCATGGTCATGCACGATGTCGAGAATGCCATCGCGATGCTGCGCGAACTGAAGCAGATCGGGGTCACGCTGGCGCTCGACGATTTCGGTACCGGCTATTCCAGCCTCGCCTACCTGAAACGTTTCCCGATCGACGTGCTCAAGATCGACCGCTCCTTCGTGCGCGACATCGACCGCGAGGCCGACGATGCCGCCATCGCTCACGCCGTGATCGCGATGGCGCACAGTCTCGGCCTGCAGGTCACCGCGGAAGGCGTCGAGAACGAGGCCCAACTCGCCCTGCTGCGGCAGTATGGCTGCAACGACTTCCAGGGTTACCTGTTCAGCCGGCCGGTCCCCGCCGAGGAATTCTCGCTGCTGCTGCAGAACGGGCGCAGCCTGCCCGCGGAGCCTGCAAAATGAAGCGCAGCCTCGGCTGGCAGCGTGTCACCCGGGAGGGCCTCGCCGACCACCTCAGGCAGGCCGACATCCTCACTTCGGAGGCACTCGGCGACACCAGCGTCTACCGCTGCCAGGACGGCGAGGGCGAGAGCATTGCCGTGTCGCTGGCCGGCGCCGAAGGCCTCATCATCCGCCTCCGGGCCGAGCGCCCCATCCCCCTCGAACGGCGCCGCAAGACCGCCCCCCCGGTCACCGGGCGATAGGCCGGCGGCCGGCTCCGGACAACCTCATTTGGCCCTGACACCGGGCGGGCGTTATGATTGCGCCATGAATCCACGCATCCTCCTCGTCGAAGACGACGAACGCCTCGCCGAACTGACGGCCGAGTACCTGAAGAAGAACGATTTCGTGGTCGACATCGAGGGCCGCGGCGACACCGCCGAAGCGCGCATCCTCGAATCGCGCCCCGACCTCGTCGTACTCGACATCATGCTGCCCGGCCAGGACGGCTTCGCGGTCTGCCGTGCCGTCCGCCCCAAGTACGAAGGCATCATCCTGATGCTGACCGCTCGCGACGAGGACATCGACCAGATCCTCGGCCTCGAACTCGGCGCCGACGACTACATCACCAAGCCAGTACCGCCGCGCGTCCTGCTCGCCCGCATCAAGGCGCTCCTGCGCCGGGCCGGCCCTGCCGACGACGCAGGCGAAGGGGGTACGACACTGGATTCGCTCACCTTCGGCAACTTCAGCATCAGCCAGCAGACACGCAGCGCCATGCTCGCCGGCGAACAGATCGACCTGACGACCGCCGAGTTCGACCTGCTCTGGCTGCTTGCCCGCCACGCCGGCAGCATCCTCTCGCGCGACGACCTGTTGCAGCAGTTGCGCGGCATCGGCTTCGACGGCCTTGACCGCTCGATCGATGCCCGCATTTCGCGCCTGCGGAAGAAGCTCAACGACGATCCGGACAATCCGACACGGATCAAGACAGTGCGCGGCAAGGGCTACCTCTTCTCGCGCCATGACTGGCAGTAGCGCCGGGGCACCCGCCCCGCAGAAGCGACGTTTCAGCCTGCCGACAGGCCGCTACCGCCTGTCGCGGCTGTTCTTCAACTTCTACCTGCTGACGATGGGATCGTTCATCGCGATCGCCGTCGTTGCCGATTTCGTCATCACCACCGCCCTGCGCGACATCTCCTACGACTACACGGCACGCTTCATGCAGGGCACCGTGGCGATGATCGAGGACGATCTCTTCCGGCATCGCCGCAGCGACTGGGGCAAGCGCATCAAGACCATCGGCGAGCGCTTCAACTATCGTCTCCGCATCGCCGAGCGCGACGAAATCCTGCTGCCACCGGCACAGTCGAACCTGCTCGATGCCGGCGAACTCGCCGTCAGCCCGGACGGCGAAATCGTCTATCACCGACTGAAAACGACGGCGCAGGTACTGGTCATCGGCCCGCTCTCGCCGGAACGCGACCCCGACAACCGGCGCTTCTTCACGCTCGAGATGCGCATCCGCATCCTCACCTGGGGACTGATCAGCTTCTTCCTCGCCATTGCCGTCTGGCTCTGGGTACGACCGGTCTGGCGCGACCTCGAAGCGCTGCGACAGACCGCCCGTGCCTTCGGCGAAGGCGACTTTGCGGCCCGCGCACCGGCGGTCAACAACACTTCCTTCGAACTGCTCGCCGAGACATTGAACGCGATGGCCGAGCGCGTGCAGCGCCTGATCGCGACACAGAAGGAACTGTCGAGCGCCATCTCGCACGAACTGCGGACGCCGATCGCGCGCATGCGCTTCGCGCTCGAAATGCTCGCCGAAGCCGACGTACGCGAAGAGCGCGAACGCCTCTGGCGAATGATGGAGGCTGATCTCGACGAGCTCGACAACCTGATCGACTCCAGCCTCACTTACGCCCGCTTCGAGCGCGAACAACCGGAACTTCAGCTGTCGCCGACCGGGTTCGGTCCCTGGCTTTCAGAGCAGGTCGAGGACGTCCGCATCCTCGGGGGAAAACTGGCCATCGACCTCGACACCGCCGCCCTGCCGGACGACCTTTCCGTGGCGCTCGACCGCAAGAGCATGCCCTTTGCCGTGCGCAACCTGCTGCGCAACGCGATCAAGTACGCACAGTCGCGCATCGCAGTCAGCGCCGAGGTGCGCGACGGCCTCGTCCGCATCCACGTCGACGACGACGGCATCGGCATCCCGGAAGCCGAGCGAGAGAACGTATTCACAGCCTTCACCCGCCTCGACCGCTCGCGCGACCGGACCACCGGTGGCTACGGCCTCGGCCTCGCCATCGCCCGCCTCGTCCTCGAACTGCACGGCGGTACCGCCACCGCGCACGCCTCCCCGCTCGGGGGAGCCCGCTTCACGCTGAGCTGGCCCGCCCAGCCCGCACGCCGTACCTGACCCCCGGACAGTCCTTGGCCGGTGCAGGGCAGGCGGCTTGCACACCGGCACCGCCCGCAGATTGTCCGTAACAAAACGTTACAAAAGCCTTACGCAAGCGCAACAGACGCGCGCTCCGTTGCCCCGTACCATGCGAACCATGATGACGACAACGCAGGAAGAACGGAGACGCGAAATGAACAGCAAGGGCCAGGACATCCGCCAACAGTTTCTGGCACAGGCGTGCCGCTACCTGTTCGGGCCGACGGCCAGCTGCGAATCCTTCATGCGCCTCGGCATTCCGGCCCTGCAGCCGATACCGGTCAGAATCCAGGAATTCCGCCGCTGACCCTGATCCCGGCGACGTCCGACAGATTACCTCCCCCTGACCCATCCCTCCGACAGATGGGTACTTCCACCCGCGCCTCCCCCGGCGCGGGTTTTTTCTTTTCAGGGCCGGCCTTCAGCCGCGTCCTGCCGCAGCGGTGCCGATATCCGGCGCATTGAGGATGCGTACCTCGCGCTGCGGGTACGGAAATTCGATGCCGTGGGCGCGGAAGCTGCGCCAGATGGCCAGATTGATCTCCGAGCGCAGGCCGCCCGTGCCTTCCCTCGGATCACGGATCCAGAAACCCAGCTCGAGATCGATGCCGCTCTCGCCGAAGGCAACGACGATCGCCGACGGCGTCGGGTTCGTCAGCACACGCGCCTGCGACGCGGCGGCCTCGACCATCAGGCGCATCGCCAGTTCCAGATCGGCACTGTAGGCCACCGTCAGCGGCAGCGGTACACGCACCTGAGTATCGGTATAGGTCTGGTTGCGCACGATGTTGCCGACGAGATACTCGTTGGGCACGATCACCTCGGTGCCGGCGAGCGTACGCACGACGGTGTAGCGGGTCGTGATCCGCGTCACCTCGCCGCTGGTCGTGGCGTCGATGGCGATGATGTTGCCGATGCGGATCGAGCGGTCTAGCAGGATCATGAAGCCGGCGACGTAATTCGACGCGATCGTCTTCATGCCGAAACCGAGACCGACCGCGAAGGCGCCGCCGAACACCGACAGCGCGGTGATGTCGATGCCGACCAGCGCCAGGCTGACGAGCAGCGCGACGACGATGAGTACCGACTTGCCGGCACGCGTGATCACAACACGGACATTCGAGTCGATGCCCTCCGAACGCATCAGGCGATGCTCCAGCCAGCCCGCGAACCACAGCGCGACGAGCAATGTGCCGAGTGCGGTCACGACGCCATGCAGGATCAGCCAGAGATCGAGCTTCTGCTTGCCGATCGTGAAACGGACGGATTCGAGCGCCGCGATCGCACCATCGGAAAGCCCCGTCAGGTAGAGCGCCAGGCAGCCCCAGACAATCCAGCTGATGTAGCGCTCGGAAGCGCGCAGCCAGGTGGCACGCGGAAATGCATAGCGCAGCGAAAAGACGATCGCACGCACCAGCGCCAGCGACAGGAACAGCGGCACCGCCAGGTTGAGCAGGGCCACAGGCATGTACGGCCGCAGCAGCTCGCGCGCGACCATCACCAGGACCAGCGCGGCGACCGGAAAGACGATGCGCCGCAGCCCCATCTCGCCGGCATGCAGCAGGCCCGTCGTCGTCCCGTGGCGCTGTCGTACGCGCCACTGCAGCCAGGAGGCCAGCGCGACGCAGGCGAGCAGAACGCCACCCTCCCAGAGGGCGGCAGGATCGTGCAGATCGCGCCAGAATTCGTTGAGCAGCCGGAGGAAGCTGGCCTCCATCAGGCGCGCTCCATCGCCATCGCAAAGAAGCCGTCGCTGCCATGGAGGTGCGGCAACAGGCGCAGCGCATCACCCGTCAGCGGCAGCTCGATGTCCTGCCGCTGCAGCTGCTCGCCGGCCGGCAAGGCCCGGAAGTCGGGGTGCGCGGCCAGGAACGCCTCGACGACGGCATCGTTCTCCTCGGTCAACAGGCTGCAGGTCGCATAGACCAGGCGTCCGCCCGGCTTCACCAGTCGCGAGGCCGAGGCCAGGATGGCGGTCTGCTTGGCCACCAGCTCCTCGACGCTCTCCGGCGACTGGCGCCACTTGAGATCGGGATTGCGGCGCAGCGTGCCAAGTCCGGAACACGGCGCATCGACCAGCACCCGGTCGAGCTTGCCGGCCAGCCGCTTCACCTTCTGGTCGTTCTCGGACTCGATGCGCACCGGATGCACGTTCGACAGCCCCGAGCGTGCCAGCCGCGGCTTCAGGTTGGCGAGCCGCTTCTCGGCCACGTCGAAGGCGTAAAGCCGCCCGGTCGAGCGCATCAGCGCGCCGAGCAGCAGGGTCTTGCCGCCGGCGCCGGCGCAGAAATCGGCGACCATCTCGCCGCGCTTCGGCGCCACCAGATAGCCGAGCAGCTGGCTGCCCTCATCCTGCACCTCGATGCTGCCGTCGACGAACAGCGGGTGCTTCGAGAGGGCCGGTTTTTCTTCCAGCCGGATCCCGAGCGGCGAATAGCGGCAGGCTTCCGCCGCGATGTGGTCGCTCGCCAGCTGCCGGAGCACCGCTTCACGCGTCGTCTTCATCGGATTCACGCGCAGATCAAGCGGCGCCGGACGGTTCAGCGCCGCCGCCAGCGCCTCGATCTCACCAGGAAAGCGTGGTGCGAGGCGCTCGAACAGCCAGTCCGGAAAATCGCAGCGCACCGCGGACGGCCATTCGTCGGTCTTTGCCGCTTTCGCGACGGCGAGCCACTCGGCGTCGCCATCCCTGAGGATCGGCGCCAGCTGCTTCAGGTTCCAGCCACGCAGGCAATACATCGCAGCCAGCAGCAGTTTGCGCGGATGGTCGTCAGGGCAACGTGCCGACAGGCTGCGCAGGCGGCGCAGGGTCGTATAGCAGGCCTCGGCCACGAACCCGCGATCGGCGTGGCCAAGCTCACGGTGCTGCCGGAAGTAGAACGACAGCGCCCCATCGGCAGGGTATTCAAAGGTCAGCAGCGCCTTCATGGCGGCTTCGGCGTGGGCAAAGAGGGCGGGAGTCAGGCGCATCGGTGAGGCATCCGTCAGGCAATTGTTTCAAGGCGCGCATGCTGCGCACGCGTTCAGGGTATCCGTATTTCCTCGACCAGCTGATCGAAGCTCTCGGCTTTCTTGTCGATATGGCGAATTTTAACCGGCAGCAGGTGCCGGTCGGCAGCCAGCCAGACTTCCGTCGTCGTTTCGCCGGGCGCACGGAAATGCAGCGTCCGCAAGAGGCCGACCGGGGTTTCCAGCAACTCCTCGCCGACCAGTTCAAGGCGGTAGCGCCCGAGTTTCTTGACCGTGGCGATCGCCATCTCACCGGTTTTCGACAGCCAGCCAAGCTGGAAATTGAACGAGAGCAGATCCTGGGCACCTGCCGGCAGCGGCGCGCTGGCGCCCGAACTGAAGCGTGCGACGCTGCTCGTCCAGTCGAACTCGACGCGGTCAATCCGCTCGGCCCCCTCCTTCCCCGGTCGCCTGGAAACGAAGCTCTCCGGCGCCAGCCCGGTAGCGACGATGCGCCCGCGGCTCTCGCTTTCCATCCGCGTCGGGCGCAGCAGTGCGGCGAGCCCGACGGTTTCCATGACGCTCGTGATGCGATAGCTGTTATCGCGCAATTCCCACGACTGCACCGAACGACCGATGATCGCCGGCGGATCGCCGCGCAAAACGGTGAACACGATCTCCCCCCGGGGCGGCAACGCCAGTTCGGCGGGCGGCGGCTCGGCAGGCGACGCCACCGCTGCACCGGGCAAGGCCGGCGTCGGGTTTTCCGCGACCTCGGCGGCAGGCACCGGGGCAGGCACATCGGTCGGGCGCGCCGCCTTCGTGCGTGGCGGCAATGGCTTGCGGGCGGGGGCGGGAAGCGGCGCTGCAGCGGGCTGTTGCACGGGCACGGCACGCGGCTTGAGCACGATTTCCGCCTGCAGTGTCACCGGTTCCGGGTGCGGCGAGAGGTCGACCTCGGGGACGAAGAGGACCACGCCGTGAATTCCGAGCGAGGCCAGCACCGCGGCGATCAGGGCGAAGGGCATCGTGCCGGTGCGATCGATGGCCGCGTCAGGGCGAGATCAGCGTCGCCGGGAAGGGACGCTCGGCGGCCAGCCTGACGCGACCGCCTTCCAGCGTCAGCCGGCCTTCAGCGAACCAGCGCACCGCCAGCGGATAGACGAGGTGCTCCTGCTGCAGGACACGCGCCGCCAGCGTTGCCTCGTCATCGCCGTCGAGCACCGGCACCGCCGCCTGCACGACCACCGGCCCGTGGTCCAGCGCCGGCGTCACGAAATGCACCGTACAGCCATGGATGCGCACGCCCTCCTCGAGCGCCCGCTGATGCGTATGCAGCCCGGGGAAGGAGGGCAGCAGCGACGGGTGGATGTTGAGCAGGCGCCCCTCGTAGTGGCGTACGAAGCCCTCGGTGAGGATGCGCATGAAGCCCGCCAGCACCACCAGATCCGGCGCATAGCCGTCGATGCATTCCGCCAGCGCGGCATCGAAGGCCTCGCGCCCGGCATGCGCCTTGTGGTCGACGACAGCGATCGGCACGCCCTGCGCGGCAGCGGTTTCCAGGCCCTTCGCATCAGGGCGGTTGCTGATCACGGCAGCGACACGCACCGGCAGTTCGCCGCGCGCGACGGCAGCGAGCAGGGCTTCCATATTGCTGCCGCGGCCGGAGATGAGGATGACTACGGATTTCATCGTTTTCGGATTCCTTGTTTCTGTTCTCTAGTAGCAGTCTTCATCTGATGCCGAGGGCACCGACCGGCAGGAAGACGGCAGTGGCCATGTTCTGCGCGACGCGCGAAATGAGGCGGCCATGCTTGTCCGCGACGACCTTGGCCAGAAAATCGAGCACTCCCGTGACACGGCCGAATTCGCGCTCGAACGAGAGGTTGCGGTTGGCCGGATCGAGTTCGTTGGAGAGCAGCATCAGCGTCCCATCGGGATATTTCGCGGTAGACAGCTTCCACATCGCGATCTCGAGGTTGCGCGCACAGTTGTACAGCTTCTGCTCGTTGAGGTCGTCGAGGATGTAGAAATCATCCTTGTCCTCGAAGGCCGAGTAAACCATCATCAGCAACCCGGCCATCAGGGCCAGAACGCGATCGCCGGTGTAATCCTCGCGAAAGGCGAGCATCGCCGCCGCGCCTTCGCGGCGGCCTTCGAGTTCGGGGAAATCCAGCGTCTGCGAGCCACGCAGGCGCTTCAGCGCCGCCTCCATCGTCGGCGACGGCCCCAGTTTCAGTTCACGCGGATTCCGCCGGTAGAGCTTCTCGGCGAAGCGGAACAGGCCATCGACCGTTTCGCGCCGCGCCGCGTCGATGACGCGATCGATATCTCCCTTGGCCAGATACTTCGGATCGACGACCGTTTCCTTCTTCCCGCCCGCACCCATTCGGGTAGAACAGCCGACGGCGAATACCAGCGGCAGGGCAATCGGGAGCAGCAGTAGTTGGCGACGCCGAAGGCAGGAATCCATGCCGCATCATACCTGTTCAGGCCAGGTTGTCGCCCCGCCGGTGCTGCCACCAGCCGATCACCACCGGGATCAGCGAAACGACGATGATGCCGACGATCACTGCCGACAGGTTCTGCTTGACCCAGGGCTCGTTGCCAAACCAGTAGCCGACCAGCGACAGCGACACCACCCAGAGTGCGGCGCCAGCGATGTTGAAGAGGGTGAAGGTGGCATAACCCATCGTCCCGACCCCGGCCACGAAGGGCACGAAGGTGCGGAAAAGTGGCAGGAAGCGCGAGATCACGACCGCCTTGCCGCCATGCTTCTCGTAGAAGGCATGCGTCTTCTTCAGCGCTGCCTTGTTGAAGAAGCGCGAGTCATCCCACTGGAACACCGTCGGACCGATGAAGCGGCCGATGTGGTAATTGACCTGGTTGCCCATGACCGCGGCCGCGATCAGCGTCCCCATCAACAGGAAGATGTCCATGCCGCCGAGCGCAGCCAGCGCCCCGGCGACGAAGAGCAGCGAGTCACCGGGCAGGAACGGCGTCACGACGAAGCCCGTCTCCGAGAAGACGATGACGAACAGGATCGCGTAGATCCAGGGCCCGTAGTCCTGCACCAGCACGGCGAGGTGCTTGTCGAGGTGAAGGACGATGTCGACGAACTGCAGCAGGAGATCCATGAGGCACGACCGGCAAGAGGAAAGGCGGCATTTTACCCCGGTATAATCGCCCGATGCCCGAGCCGACGCCCCCGATGCCCCACATCCACCTCCTCCCTGACCTCCTGATCAGCCAGATCGCCGCCGGCGAGGTGGTAGAGCGTCCGGCCTCGGTGCTCAAGGAACTGCTCGAGAACGCGCTTGATGCCGGCGCCACGGCAGTGCAGATCGCCCTCGAGGAAGGCGGCGTCAAACTGATCCGCATCGCCGACGACGGCTGCGGCATTCCGCAGGAGGAACTGGCGCTGGCGCTGACCCGCCACGCCACCTCGAAGATCGCCTCCCTGGAAGACCTCGAGCGCGTTGGCACGATGGGGTTCCGCGGCGAGGCGCTGGCCTCGATTGCTGCCGTCGCCCGCGTCACGCTGACCAGCCGCGCCCGGGGCGCTGCCCACGCCTGGCGCCTCCAGGGCGAGCCCGGCAGCATGCCGGAACCGGCGGCGCTGGTTGCCGGCACGGTCGTCGAGATGCGCGACCTCTACTACAACACGCCGGCGCGCCGGAAATTCCTGAAGAGCGAGGGCACCGAGTTCGCGCACTGCGCCGAGGTCGTCAAGCGCATCGCGCTGGCCTGGCCCGAAGTGGCGATCACGCTCACCCACAACGGCCGCGCCTCGCTCACCCTGCCGCGCGCCGACGCCCGCCGCCGGGCCGCGGCGATCCTCGGCGACGACTTCCTGACCGACTCGCGCACGGTCGAGGCCAGCGCCGGGCCGCTACGCCTCACCGGCCATGCCGCGCTGCCGGCACATGCCCGCGCCCGCAGCGATGCCCAGTACTGCTACGTCAACGGCCGCTTCGTGCGCGACAAGGTACTCGCGCATGCGCTGCGCGAGGCCTACCAGGACATGCTGCACGGCAGTCGCTACCCCGCCTACTGCGTGTTCCTCGAACTCGACCCGGCGACGGTCGACGTCAACGTACATCCGGCCAAGACCGAAGTCCGCTTCCGCGATTCGCGCGCCGTGCACCAGTTCGTCTACCACGCCGTCAACAAGGCCCTGTCGGCACCACTCGGCGGTCTCGCCACGGCAGCAACGGAAACGCCGGCGACAAGCTACGCCAGCTATCCGACCCGAACCCCGCCCCCCGCATTCACGCCGCCCCGTCAGGAATCACTGCTTGTCAGCGAACCCGCCATCGCGGCCTACACCGGCTTCGTGGCCGCGGCCCGGCCGTCAACGGCAGCCGCGGCCTCCTACGTCCCGGCGCCGGCCGCACCAACACCTGCCCGCGACGGTGATGCACCACTGCTCGGCTATGCGGTGGCCCAGCTGCATGGCGTCTACATCCTGGCGCAGAACGCGGCCGGCATGGTCGTCGTCGACATGCACGCCGCCCATGAGCGCATCCTCTACGAGAAACTGAAGACGGCGATGGACAACCGCGCCATCGCGACGCAGGCGCTGCTCATCCCGGCCGTCTTCAATGCCGCTGCGCTCGATGTCGCCGCCGCCGAGGAACATCGCGAAGCCCTCGCCGATCTCGGCTTCGACATCTCCACGTCCGGGCCGACGCAACTCGCGGTGCGCGCCGTACCGGCCCTGCTGCAGTCGGGCGACCCGGCGGCGCTGGCGAAGTCGCTCATCGCCGAACTGCGCGAGCACGGCATCACGCAGCTGATGACCGCCCGCCGCAACGAACTGCTGGCGACGATGGCCTGCCACGGTGCCGTGCGCGCCCACCGCCAGCTCACGCTGCCGGAAATGAACGCGCTGCTGCGCCAGATGGAGGCCACCGATCGCGCCGACCAGTGCAACCACGGCCGGCCGACCTGGGTGCAACTGTCGATGGACG
>DAORCC010000041.1:0-16392 GCA_035345235.1 Azospira sp. | reverse complement strand
AAGGCATGCGCAGCGAGATCCAGACGCGGCTGGGCATCGACGCGATGGATCTCTATGGCCTCTCGGAAGTGATCGGCCCCGGCGTTGCCTGTGAGTGCATCGAAGCCAAGGACGGCCCCGTGATCTGGGAAGACCATTTCTACCCGGAGATCATTCACCCAGAAACGGGGGAGGTATTGCCTGACGGTGAGTTTGGCGAACTCGTGTTCACCTCGCTGACCAAGGAAGCGCTGCCGGTCATCCGCTACCGCACGCGCGACCTCGCCCGCCTGCTGCCGCCGACGGCGCGCTCGTTCCGCAGAATGAGCAAGGTCGCCGCGCGCTCCGACGACATGCTCATCATCCGTGGCGTCAACCTTTTCCCCGGCCATATCGAGGAACTGATCCTCAAGCAGCCGCAGCTCTCCGGCCACTACCTGCTCGAGGTCTACCGCGAAGGGCCGCTCGACCAGATGGAAGTGCTGGTCGAAGTGAAGCCCGAATTCGCGCACGCCAGCGGCGAGATGAAGCAGGCCACCGCGCGCGGGCTGCAGCACGAAATCAAGGGCTGGCTCGGCGTCACGACGCGCGTCAGCATCCTCGATCCGGGGCATCTGCCAAGGCCCGAGGGCAAGGCGCGGCGGGTAATCGACAAGCGGGCCATGTGATTCCCGCCAGGGGAATCGGGAACGATTCGAAGCGGCTCATGCGGCAGCGTCGTGGCCCGTTTTCGGGAACGCCGCCCGACGGCGTTCCGGCGATGCGGCATCAATGGGAAACATACCGTCACCGCAGAAGAAACAATCGCCCACGACGCTGAACAGACCCCGCCCCCGTTTTACCGATCCCAATAGGGGTCGGTGCCAAAGCGGTCGAGCAGGAAATCGATGAACGCCCGTATCTTGACCGGCAAGTGCCGATTGGGCAGGTGTACCGCGTAGATGAAGCGTTCCGTCGGCACATAACCGGGCAGGACTTCGACCAGGCGCCCCGCCTGGAGATCCTTGCCGATGATGAAGGTTGGCAGGAGCGCCAGCCCGAGTCCGCCCAGCACGGCCTGCGAAAGCGCCTCGTCATCGTTGATCCGCAAGGTGCCGGAAACCGGCACGAAGACATCGCCCTCCGTCCCTTTCAGGTGCCAGACCCCCTGGGTGTTCATGAACGTGTAATCGAGACAGTTGTGACGGGCCAGATCCTCCGGCGCCGCCGGCGTTCCCTGGCGCGCAATGTAGGCCGGACTGCAGCAGATTTTTCTCCGGATCGGCGCCAGGCGCCTCGCCACCAGATTGGGCCCGGGTTCCGGCGTGATGCGCAAGGCGATGTCGTACCCCTCCTCGGCGAGGTCGACCAATCGATCGCTGATCGTCAGATCCACCGACACGTCGGGGTAGAGCATCATGAAATCCGGTAGCGCCGAAGCGACATGCATTGTGCTGAAGGCGACCGGCGCGCTGATCTTGAGCCGGCCTCTCGGCTCCTGATGCAGGCGGGAGATGGTCATGTTCGCCTGGGCCATTTCCTCAAGAATGCGATCGCAGTGCTCGAAGTAGGCCGCTCCGATCTCGGTAAGGCTGAGGCTGCGGGTACTCCTGTTCAGCAGACGGACGCCCAGGCTGGTTTCGAGGCGGGTGATTGATTTGCTGACCCGGGATTTCGAGATGTCCAGTCGCCGTGCCGCCTCGGAAAACCCTTTCGCCTTGACGACCTGCGCAAAGAAAAGCATGTCGTTGACGTCATGCATGGCCCCCTCCATCGTTTCTCCATTGGAAACAGTTTTGTTCAAAAATGGTGACTTATCAATCGCGCCTTGCCTCTCTATCATTTCTGCTGGAAGCAGGGGGCAAGCATCGGCATGAACAAAGGTAACCGAAAACCATTGAGAACATTGAAAAATTTTTCTTCAGCCTGCCGAACAACACCCAAAGAATATCTCCACAGGGACATCAATGCAAAAACGCACCACGTTGGTGCGTTAAATTGTTGCCGATTTGGAATCAATAGAATTCCTGCGCCAATCTCCCACGACTTTTCTGCAACCATCCTCAATCAATCGGGCTAGGAGCCGTTTCATGCGATACAAGACGTCGGAAGCTTTCCTCGAACAGGTAGCCGCTCGCAACCCCGGCCAACCGGAATTCCTCCAGGCCGCGACAGAAGTGATCGAAAGCCTGTGGCCATACATCACACAGCACCCGAAGTATGCCGAGCACGGATTGCTGGATCGGCTGATCGAACCGGAACGCGTCATCATGTTCCGGGTTTCGTGGGTTGACGATCACGGCGACGTCCATGTCAATCGCGGCTACCGCATCCAGCACTCATCGGCCATCGGCCCGTACAAGGGAGGCATCCGCTTCCACCCCTCGGTCAACCTGTCGATCCTGAAATTCCTGGGCTTCGAACAAACCTTCAAGAATGCTTTGACCACCCTCCCCATGGGCGGCGGCAAGGGCGGCAGCGATTTCGATCCGAAGGGCCGGAGTCCGGGGGAAGTGATGCGTTTCTGCCAGGCATTCGTGAGCGAGCTTTTCCGCCATGTCGGGTCCGACACCGACGTTCCGGCTGGCGACATCGGCGTCGGTGGGCGCGAAGTCGGATTCATGGCGGGCATGATGAAGAAGCTCAGCAACCGCGCCGACTGCGTGTTCACCGGTAAAGGACTCAGCTTCGGGGGGTCGCTGATCCGCCCGGAAGCCACCGGTTATGGAACGGTTTACTTCGCCGAACAGATGCTGAAGCAAAAGGGTCGGAGTTTCGACCAGTTGCGCGTCAGCGTTTCGGGCGCCGGCAACGTGGCGCAGTATGCCGTCGAAAAAGCCATGGCCCTCGGCGCCAAGGTGGTTACGGTCTCGGACTCGAGCGGAACGGTCGTCGATGAAGAGGGATTCACTCCCGAAAAGCTGGCCGAGCTGATGGAGGTCAAGAACCATCTCTACGGGCGCGTCAGCGACTACGCACAGCGTGTCAAGGCCACCTTCCTTCCCGGCGAACGCCCATGGAAGATCCCGGTCGATGTCGCCCTGCCCTGCGCGACCCAGAACGAACTCGACGCGAAAGACGCGGCCACCCTGATAAAGAACGGCGTGAGCTGTGTCGCGGAAGGCGCCAACATGCCTTCAACCGCGGAAGCGGTGATGCTTTTCGAGCACGGCGACATCCTCTACGCCCCGGGCAAGGCGAGCAACGCCGGCGGTGTCGCCACCTCCGGGCTGGAAATGAGCCAGAATTCCATGCGCATGTCGTGGCAACGGGAAGAGGTTGACTCCCGGCTGCACGAAATCATGTGCAACATCCACGAGGCATGCGTCACCTATGGCCGCAAAAACAACGGCAAGATCAGTTACGTCGACGGCGCCAACATCGCGGGCTTCGTGAAAGTGGCCGACGCAATGCTCGCGCAGGGCGTGGTCTGACGACACGCCGGGAAGTGCCGGCGCCAGGCGCATCGACACCGTTCAGGAGGGATCCCGGGCAGCCGTTCCGGGATGCCGCGAAAGGGCCGGTGTCGTCAGCGGCGGCGCCGCCCCCAGGCCATTCCGGATCCGGCTCGGTGTCAGCACCAGGCAGCAACGGGCAGACCATCCTCTTACCGATGCAACTCACCACGCGAGGGAAGCATGTCCCATGAACACGCAGATCTGGTTGCCGAATTGAAGGCCGGCGACCGCTACTTTGCCGGCCTCGTCGACAAGCACAAGGCGCTTGATCTGAGGATCAAGCTCATGGAGTCCCACCTTGAGTCCGGCAGCCCGGATGAAATCGAAGCGCTGAAGGTCAAAAAGCGGGTGCTCAAGGAGGAGATAGACATACTGATGCAGTCTGCGCTCTCAAGCCGTCGGCAATCTCCTGCCGCAGGCGACACCCGCGACACCTGAGGCGGCTGTGGCGAAATTGCGCGCGCGGTCAGACCGCGAAAACGTGCTTCACGCGCAACGTCAGCTTCTTCTCGGCGATTTCAAACAAGCGGTCGATGTTCGCATGCTTGCCCGGATGCAGGCGCGCATCCTCGGTGTGCTCGGCATAGAGTTCGAGGCCCTTCTTCGCAGCCTCCGGCGTGATGGCGCCGTAGGTCTGGCCGAGGTGGTTGTAGAGCGACAGCGAGCCCTGGCTGCCGGCCTTGTTCTCAATGGTGGCAACGACGTTACCCTCCGCGTCGAGCAGGTTCAGTGCTTCGAGGTGCGAGATGCCGGGCATCTTCTTCAGGTTGGCCTGGAATTGCGACATGTCGTGTCCTTTCAGATGCGCTTGGCGAGCTCGGCGGCCTTGCCGGTGTAGTCCCACGGCGTCAGCTTGAGCAGTTCGGCCTTGGCGGCTTCCGGAATTTCCAGCCCCTGCACGAAGGCCTGCATGCCTTCGCGCGAGACGCGCTGGCCGCGGGTGAGTTCCTTCAGCTTCTCGTACGGGTTGGCGATACCGTAGCGGCGCATCACGGTCTGGATGGGCTCGGCGAGCAGTTCCCAGTTGGCGTTCAGGTCGTCCATCATGCACTGGGCGTTGGCTTCGAGCTTGCCGAGCCCGCGCAGCAGCGAGTCGTAGCCCAGAAGTGCGTAGCCAAGGCCGACACCCATGTTGCGCAGCACGGTCGAGTCGGTGAGGTCGCGCTGCCAGCGCGAGACCGGCAGCTTCTCGGCGAGATGCTTCAAGACAGCGTTGGCAAGGCCGAGGTTGCCTTCCGAGTTCTCGAAATCGATCGGGTTCACCTTGTGCGGCATGGTCGAGGAACCGATCTCGCCGGCCTTGACCTTCTGCTTGAAGAAGCCGAGCGAGATGTAGCCCCACACGTCGCGGTCGAGGTCGAGGAGGATGGTATTGGTGCGCGCAAAGGCGTCGAACAGTTCGGCCATCGCGTCGTGCGGCTCGATCTGGATCGTGTACGGGTTGAATTCCAGTCCGAGCGATTCGACGAACCTCTTCGCGAATCCTTCCCAGTCGTAGCCCGGGTAGGCAGCGAGATGCGCGTTGTAGTTGCCGACGGCACCGTTGATCTTGCCAAGCAGGCTCACCGCGGCGATGCGCTGGCGGGCACGGGTCAGGCGATAGACGACGTTGGCCATTTCCTTGCCCATGGTCGACGGCGTCGCTGGCTGGCCGTGCGTGCGCGACATCATCGGCACATCGGCCAGCTGGTGCGCCAGTTCGCGCAGACGGGCGATGACCTTGTCGATGCCCGGCAACAGCACTTCGTCGCGCGCGGCCTTGAGCATCAGCGCGTGCGAGAGGTTGTTGATGTCTTCCGAGGTGCACGCGAAGTGGATGAACTCGGAGACGCGCATCACTTCCTGGTTGTCGGCGAGCTGCTTCTTGATCCAGTATTCGAGGGCCTTCACGTCATGGTTGGTGACGGACTCGATCTCCTTCACCTCGGCGGCGTGCTGCGGCTCGAAGTTGGCAACCAGCGCATCGAGCGCGGCGACGGTTGCCGGCGAGAAGGCGGGAATCTCGGCGAAATGCGACTCGGCCGCGAGGGCCTTCAGCCACTCGATCTCCACCTGCAGGCGACGACGGATCAGGCCGTATTCGGAGAATTGTGGCCGGAGTGCGTCAACTTTCGACGCATAGCGCCCATCAAGAGGAGATAGCGCTGTAAGCATGGTGAAAGACATGGAAGACATCCTGTTGCGAGAAGATCGCTATTTTACCGCTGCGTGAAATAGTGCCGCAAATTGCCATGCAGCCCGATGCTATAATTCGACTCCCCAATGCTTTGCAACTCGACTTGAGAAACAGATGAAACTGATCGGTTCCCTGACCAGTCCCTATGTACGCAAGGCCCGCATCGTACTGGCCGAAAAGAAGATCGAGTACGACTTCGAAATCGATTCCCCGTGGAACGCGGACAGCAATGTGCCGAACGTTAACCCGCTGGGCAAGATTCCTGCCCTGATCCTCGATGACGAGACGGTGCTGTTCGATTCGCGCGTGATCGTCGAGTACCTCGACAACGTTACCCCGAACAACAAGCTGATGCCTGCCCCGAACCGCGAGCGCATCCTCGTCAAGCGCTGGGAGGCCCTTGCCGACGGTGTCTGCGATGCCGCAGCTGCGGCCTTCCTCGAAGGCAAGCGGCCTGCGAAGCTGCGCGACAAGGAGTGGATCGAACGGCAGCGCGGCAAGATCGTCGCGGCCCTGGAATTCATGTCCGAGGAACTGGGCGACAACTCACACTGCATGGGTACGCATTTCTCGCTGGCCGACTGCGCCGTCGGTAGCGCACTCGGCTACCTGAACTTCCGCTTCGCGGACATCGGCTGGCAGGAAGCGCACCCGAACCTGGCCCGCCTCTACGAAAAACTGATGCAGCGCGCCTCGTTCTCCGATACCGAGCCGCGCGAGTAATCGTATCCGCTCCTGCGCTGCTGAAGCCGCCTGCGGGCGGCTTCTTCATTTCTACAACGACAGTTTCTTGAAGACGAATTCCGGGATATGGCGGATGACGAGCATGATCAGCCGCCAGAAGCCGGGCAGATAGACCTCGTCCCGGCCCTTGTCGATGGCAGCGACTATGCCGCGCGCGACATCGCCCGGCTGCGCCCATAGCGCCCCCTTGCTGAACGCCGCGGTCATCGGCGTATCGACGAAGCCGGGCTTGATCGTCAGCACCTGCACGTTCTTCTTCGCCAGTCGATTGCGCAGCCCCTGCAGGTAGCGCGTGACCATACCCTTGGCGGCACCATAGACATAGTTGCTCTGGCGACCGCGGTCACCGGCGACCGAGCTGATCACGGCAATGCTGCCGCTGCCCTGCGCCTCGAAATGATTGCCCAGCAGCGTGCATAACGCCACGACCGAGAGGCCGTTGTTGTCGATCTCCGCGAGCGTCATCGCGACTGAGGCTTCGCAGGCTTTCTGGTCAGGCAAGGTGCCGTGTGCGATCAGCGCCACATCGAGACCGCCGAGCGCGGTGACGGCCGCTTCCAGCATCGATGGATGCATCGCCGCATCCGTTGCGTCCATTTCGAAAACACCGGCATTGGCGGCACCGCGCACCTTCAGATCAGCGGCGATGTCGTCGAGTTTCTGGCGCTTGCGGCCGACGAGGAACAGCGCATCGCCGCGCGCCGCCCACTGCCGCGCGGCAGCCTCGGCAATGGCCGAAGTGGCGCCGATGATGAGAATTCGTTTGCTCATGCTTGCTCCATGACGCGCCGCCAGAACCCCGAGGAAAACTTCGGATCGACGAAGCGAGAAAAATCCTGCCACTGCGGATACGCTGCGCGGAAAAAATCCCCCGGCATGCGCGCATCCTTGGCGGCGTAGAGGCGGCCGCCTGCGGCACGTACGATGGCGTCGAGCCGCTCGAACAGGGCCAGAGTCGCCGCGCCGTGATTCGGGAAATCCAGCGCCAGCGTCGTCCCCGGCATCGGGAACGAGAGCAGGCCGGGCGTTGGTCGATCGCCAAAGTTCTTCAATACCGCGAGGAAGGAGCCCTGGCCGCTGGCCGCGATCGCATCGAGCATCTCGCCGATGGCGTCGCGTGCGGCGGCCGGCGGCACCACGCACTGATACTGGTAGAAGCCGGGGTTGCCGTAGATGCGGTTCCAGTCGTGAATGGCATCGAGCGGATAGAAGTACGGCAGATAGTGCTGAGGCACCTCGGCCGGCCAGGGTTTGCCGTAATACGCAGCATTGAAGGCACGCAGGCTCAGGCCGTTGACCAGCGACAGCGGCGGCGTGACCGGAACCCGCTTTTCGCCATGTGGCGCCGGCAGATCGCCTTCGCCGTGATCGGCAGCCATCAACACGCCACGCGGCGTTTTCGCCAGGCAGTCGATCCAGGCCACCGCGTATTCATGCGCCTGCTCCGCTGCGGCATTGAGCGCAAAAAATTCATCGAGGCCGGTGTAGCGCCGGTTGTGCACACGCATCGCCGTGCCACGTATGCGGCGCAGCCGGATCGTCGCCTGCGTGATGACACCGGTCAGGCCGAGGCCGCCGATGGTCGCAGCGAACCAGTCGGAATTCCCTTCACGCGAACAGATCAAGCGCGCGCCGTCGGAGCGCAGCAGCTCGAACGACAGCAGATGGTCGCCGAAGCTGCCGGCCGCATGGTGGTTTTTGCCATGCACGTCGTTGGCGATGGCCCCGCCGACGGTGACGAAACGCGTCCCCGGCGTCACGGCGAGGAACCAGCCGCGCGGCACGAAGACGGCAAGTATGTCGGCGAGCAGTACGCCGGCCTCGCAGGACAGCACGCCATTTTCGGCGTCGAAGGCGATGAAGCGGTCGAGCCCGCGCATCTTCAGCAGCGTGCCGCCGGGATTGAGGCCAACATCGCCATAGCTGCGACCGTTGCCGTAGGCGAGCATCGAACCCTCGACCGGAGGCAGCGCAGCATGGCGATCGCCGAGCGGCAACTCTGCCGACGCGGCCGGCCAATCCAGCCGGCCCCATGCGGTCGCCGCGCCCCTCACGCCCATCGCCGTACCCGGACCATGAAGCCCGCCCCCAGCACCACGGCAAACCACAGCGTTGCCAGCCGGCAGATCAGCGTTGCCGTGACGGCCCCGGCATCAGGCACACCTTTCATCACCAGCAGGGTGATCATGGCCGCTTCGTTGGTCCCCAGCCCGCCGGGAAGGAAGGAAAGGCTCCCGACCAGCATGGCGAAGGCGTAGACGAAGACTGCCGTCTGCAGATCGACGCTGTAGCCGAGCGCGTGCAACAGCCACCACAACCCCAGCCCCTCTGCGAACCATGAAACAACGCCGAGCATGAGCCCCATCGAGAGCGCCGGAAGCGAAAAGCAGCGGCGGAAATGCAGCACGATTTCGCACAGCTTCGAGAGCAGCGCCGCCCATCTGGCTTCGCGCGCCAGCGCCCAGCGATCGACGGCGGCGATGAAGGCCGTCCATTGCACCAGCAACAGCACGACGAGGACGACGAGCAGTGCCGCACCGACCACAGGCCGTGCCGGCGCATACGTCCACAGGCCGAAGGCGGTGAGCACGAGAATGGCGAGCAGGTCACTGGTACGTTCGGCGAAGAACGCCGCCAGGCTTTCCGGCGCCGGCACGCCATGCGGCTTGAGCAGCACCGAGCGCAGCGTCTCGCCCACCTTGCCGGGCGTGGTGGTCAGTGCGAAACCGGCGAAATAGACATCGAGGTTGATGCGCCACGGTACCGGCGTACCGAGCAGCGCGAGGTAGCGCCCCCAGCGGAAGAAGCGCAACAGGTAGTTGAGCAACGAGAGTCCGAATACGCCGAGCAGCACCCACGGGCCGATCCTGACGATGGCATCCACCACTTCGCGCCAACCCGCCCACAGGGAGAGTGCGACATAGCCAAGCGCCGCGACGACAACGCTCCACAGCACGGCTCGCACTGCGCGATGCATGCGTGCCGGCTCGACCGCCGCGACGCCGGACTCGCTCACTGAATGACGCCGCCGCCCAAGCAGACGCGCGATTCGTAGAGGACGACCGACTGCCCCGGTGTCACCGCCCACTGCGGTGCGGCGAAGCGGATCTCGCAGCGCTCCGCATCCACCCGCTCGACTTCACAGGCGGCATCTTCCTGCCGGTAGCGCGTCTTGGCGCAATAGACCCAGTGCGGCTGCGGCGCACGGCCGGAGATCCAGGAAAGATCGGCGGCGTGCAGCACTTCCGATTGCAGCGCCGGGTGGTCGTGTCCCTGCACCACGTAAAGAATATTTTTCGCCACATCCTTCTTCGCCACGAACCAGGCGTCGTGCTCGCCCAGATCGGCCCCCTTGCCCCCCTTTATGCCGCCGATGTGCAGCCCCTTGCGCTGGCCGATGGTGTGATAGGTCATGCCGTCGTGTTCGCCGAGCACGCGCCCGGAGTCGAGCTCGCGGATCTCGCCCTTCTGCGCCGGCAGATAGCGCATCAGGAACTCCTTGAACGGCCGCTCGCCGATGAAGCAGATGCCGGTCGAATCCTTCTTCGCTGCTACGTGCAGGCCGGCCTCCTCGGCCATGCGGCGCACGTCGCGCTTGTACACGTTGGCCAGCGGGAAGATCGTCTTCGACAGCTGCGCCTGGTTGAGGCGGTGCAGGAAGTAGCTCTGATCCTTGGTGCCGTCCTCGGCCTTCAGCAACTGGTATTCGACGCCGGCACCGGTCGGCGACGGCACCTCGCGCAGGCCGGCGTAGTGACCGGTGGCGATCTTGCCCGCGCCCATCTTCATGGCGTGGTCGAGGAAAGCGCGGAACTTGATCTCGGAATTGCACAGCACGTCCGGATTAGGCGTGCGGCCAGCCTGGTATTCCTTGAGGAATTCGGCGAAGACGCGCTCCTTGTATTCCTTGGCGAAATTGACCACTTCGACGTCGATGCCGATCCTGTCGGCGACGCTCATCACGTCCACCAGATCCTGGCGCGACGAGCAGTATTCCTCGCTATCGTCGTCTTCCCAGTTCTTCATGAACAGGCCGATGACCTTGTACCCCTGCTGCTTGAGCAGCAGCGCCGCCACAGACGAATCGACGCCGCCGGACAATCCGACGACGACGGTATTGTCTTCCGCAGTTATGTGTTCACTCGACACGAGGCCCCTCCCAGTCCATCCATTCATCCAGCGGCATCACGACTGCCGGCTGTCCGTTATCGAAAAACCAGCTATCCACGGCATAGCGCGTCCGCGACAGCGGATGCTCGTCGCGGAACGGCGCTTTCGGCGCCTCCTCGATCACCGCCGACCAGTGGTCGAAGATGACCAGCCGCGTCCGCACTTCCGGGGCCAGCACATGGTGCCAGCGCAACCAGCCCCGCTGTTCCAGCACCCGCAGCAACCGCGTCGTCGTTGTCGAATGATCGATGCAGTCCATCCGCCCATACACGCCGTCATCCGCAAAATTGCCGCCACGGTCGGCGTGGATCGGCGATTGTTTTCCCGCCCAGCCCAGCAACCTGCCGATGACGACCCCGATCAACTCACGCTCGTGCGCCGCATTCACGGCGTCGTCGAGCAGATCGCGGACCTGCAGCAGTTGCTGCCGGCTGTAGGTGACCGTCGTCGAATTCAGGCAACCATAGTTGTAGCAGACCGCGACGCGGGCCTGCGCCAGTGCACTGGCGCTGCACAGCAGGAGGGCAAGGAGCGATAGCCACCGGCTCATCCGTAATGCGTCAGCAGTTGCAGCGGGTAGCGGCACCCGGCCATGAAATCCTCGACGCAGCGCAAGATCAGCGGGCTGCGGTGGCGGTCGGCCGAGGCCCGGATTTCTTGCGGAGTCAGCCAGCGTGCCGCCACGATTCCGTCGTCGAGCCGGCGATCCGGCTCGTGCCCGGCGATATCGCCGCCGAAGGCAAAGCGCAGGTAGGTCACGTCCCTCGCCTCGTTGCGCCAGCTGTAGATGCCGACCAGGAAACGCGGCACGAAGTGGTAGCCGGTTTCCTCGAGCGCCTCGCGCACGACGGCGTCGACCAGCGCCTCGCGGCACTCGAGGTGGCCGGCCGGCTGGTTGAAGCGCAGGCCGTCCTCGGTCTCTTCCTCGACCAGCAGGAAACGGCCGTCCTGTTCGATGACGGCGGCGACAGTGACGTTGGGTTTCCAGACCATGGGAATCACGCGTGACGATGCTGCCGCACTGCGGCAAAGCTGCCATTTTACCGCCAAGGAGGGGTTGAAATCGGCTAAAATTCTCGCTTTCGTTTTACCTCAGGCAAGAGATACAGGAGACAAGATCATGTCGATGGCTGACCGCGACGGTTTCATCTGGATGGACGGCAAACTGGTGCCCTGGCGCGATGCGACCACGCACGTGCTGACCCACTCGCTGCACTACGGCCTCTCCGTCTTCGAGGGTGTCCGCGCCTACAAGACCGAACAGGGCACGGCCATCTTCCGGCTGAAGGAACACACCGACCGCCTCTTCAACTCGGCGCACATCTACATGATGAAGATTCCTTACAGCAAGGAACAGATCATGGAAGCGCAACTCGAGGTCGTTCGCGCCAACAAGCTCGAATCCTGCTACCTGCGCCCGATCGCCTTCTACGGTTCGGAGAAGATGGGCGTGTCGCCGCGTGGCGCTGCCGTTCATGTCGCCATCGCCGCCTGGCCGTGGGGCGCCTATCTCGGCGAGGAAGGCCTGGAGAAGGGCATCCGCGTCAAGACCGCATCGTTCTCCCGCCACCACGTCAACGTGACGATGCCGCGTGCCAAGGTCGCCACGACCTACGCCAACTCGATCCTCGCAAACCTCGAGGCCACGCAGGACGGGTACGACGAGGCGCTGCTGCTCGACACCATGGGCTTCGTCGCCGAAGGTGCCGGCGAGAACCTGTTCGTGATCAAGAACGGCAAGATCTACGAGCCGCAGATCACCTCCGGCCTCTGCGGCATCACGCGCGAAACCATCATCCAGCTCGCCGCCGACCTCGGCTACGAAGTCATTGCCAAGCCGATCACCCGCGACGACATCTACATCGCCGACGAAGCCTTCTTCACCGGAACCGCCGCCGAAGTGACGCCGATCCGCGAACTCGACAACCGCGTCATCGGCGAAGGCAAGCGTGGCCCGATCACGACCCAGATCCAGGCCCGCTTCTTCGATCTGGTGAACGGTCGCCTGCCCGAGTACGCCGGCTGGCTGGCCAAGGTTTAAGAGAGTCTCAGGGAGAAAAACATGTCCGAGCAGAAGCAACTGACCGTCGAAGTCACCGCCCACGACCTGCCGCTGCACTGTCCGCAGCCCGGCGCGCCGCTGTGGGCCCGCCACCCGCGCGTCTACCTCGACGTGACGCACAATGGTGAGGTCACCTGCCCGTACTGCAGCGCCCACTACGTCTTCAAGGGCGAACTGCCCAAGGGTCACCACTGATCCCGACCGGCCCCTGCCCAGCGCAGGGGCCGCGTTCCTTTCGGCAGCACCGTTGATGAAAGCCCTGATCGTCGCCCCATCGTGGATCGGCGACACCGTGATGGCCCAGCCGCTGTTCGTGCGCCTGCACGAACGCATCCCGAACCTCGAGCTGCACGCGCTCGCCCCTCGCTGGGTGGCCCCGGTGCTGCAGCGCATGCCGCGGGTCGCCGGCGTCATCGACAGCCCGTTCGGCCACGGCCAGCTGTCGCTGAAGGCGCGCTGGTCGCTGGCACGCGAACTGGCGGCGATGAATTTCGATCGCGTCTATGTGCTGCCCAACTCGCTGAAATCGGCGCTGATCCCGTTCATGGCCGGCATTCCCGAGCGGATCGGCTTCACCGGCGAATCGCGCATCGGCCTCATCAACACGCGGCACACGCTGGACAAGGCCGCCCTCCCCGAGATGGCCGAGCGCTTCGCCCAACTGGCCGAACCGGTGGGCGCCCCCCTGCCGCGCCCGATCCCGCTGCCGCAGCTCGTCTCGACGCGCGAACAGCAGGCGGCGAGTTTCGCGCTGCTGGGACTCCCCCGCCCCGAGAAGCTCGTCATCTTCTGCCCCGGCGCCGAATACGGTCCGGCCAAGCGCTGGCCGACGCGACACTTCGCAACACTGGCCCGGGAACTCGTCGCACGCGGCTACACCGTCTGGTCGCTCGGCTCGCCGAAGGATGCCCCGGTCGGCGACAAGATCGCCGCGCAGGGGCCGGCCCGCAACCTGTGCGGCAAGACCAGCCTGCACCAGGCCATCGACCTCATCGCCGCCGCCGACTTCGTCGTCTGCAACGACTCCGGCCTGATGCACGTCGCCGCCGCCCTCAACCGGCCGTTGACGGCACTGTACGGCTCATCCTCGCCCGGCTTCACGCCGCCGCTGTCGCCGCTGGCCAAAGTCGCCAGCCTCAAGCTCGACTGCAGCCCCTGCTTCAAGCGCGAGTGCCCGCTCGGGCATCTCGACTGCCTCGAAAAGCTCGATCCCGAACGCGTCCTCAAGGAGTGCCTAAGATGAGCGTCAGCCTGTTCGCCAGCCCGGAAGATGCCGAAGCCGCCTTCTACGATGCCATCGAACGCGCCGATCTCGAGGCGATGATGGCGATCTGGGCCGACGACGAGGAAGTCGCGTGCATCCACCCGGCCGGCCAGCGGCTGACCGGGCTCGCTGCCGTGCGCGAAAGCTGGCGCCATGTCTTCGAGAGCGGCTCGCGCCTGCACGTGCGCATCAGCCACACCCTGCGCTGGAACAGCGCGCTGATGGCCGTCCACAATGTCGTCGAGACGCTCTACCTCGGCGACGACCCGACGCCGCACGGCCCGATGCTGGCGACCAACGTCTTCGTCCGCGGTGCCAATGGCTGGCGCCTGCTCTCGCATCACGCCTCTGCCGCCAGCGACACTCCGATGGCAGAAAACGGGAACGGCGTCACGCACACGTTGCACTGATGGAAGTCTCCCTGCAGGCCACATCGCCGGCACCGTTCCAGGAATACCGCGCACCGAAGTGGCTGCCCGGCGGCCACGCACAGACGATCTACCCCCTGCTGATCAAGCCGGAACTGCCGGCTTACCGGCGCGAGCGACGCACCACCCCCGACGGTGACTTCATCGACATGGACTGGGTCGACGGCGATACCGCGCAGCCGCTCGTAATCCTGTTCCACGGCCTCGAGGGGAGTTCGGGCAGCCATTACGCCATCTCGCTGATGAACGCCGTGCGCGCACGCGGCTGGAGCGGCATCGTCTCGCATTTCCGTGGCTGCTCGGGCGAGCTCAACCACCGGCCGCGCGCCTACCACTCGGGCGACTCCGACGAGATCGACTGGGTACTGCGCTGCCTGCGCCAGGAGCACCCGAAGCGGACGATCTACGTCGCCGGCGTCTCGCTCGGCGGCAACGCGCTGCTCAAGTGGCTGGGCGAAAGGGAATTCCTCGCCGGCAGCATCGTCGATGCCGCGGCCTCGGTCTGCGCACCGCTCGATCTCACCATCTGCGGCCACCATCTCGGGCGTGGCTTCAACCGCGTCTACACGCAGCATTTCCTGAATACGCTGAAGGCGACAGCGGCCGAAAAGCTCAAGCGCTTCCCCGGCATCTTCGACGAGCAGCGCATGCGCCGCGCCCGCAACCTGTACGAATTCGACGACGTCGTGACGGCGCCGCTGCACGGCTATCGCGACGCCGACGACTACTGGCTGCGCGCATCGGCAAAGCCGCTTCTGCGCGGCATCCGCGTGCCGACCCTGGTGCTCAACGCGCGCAACGATCCTTTCCTGCCGGCGCACGCGCTACCCCATGACAATGAAGTATCGGGTAAAGTGACGCTCCACCAGCCGCATGAAGGCGGCCACGTCGGCTTCGTCAGCGGCAGCCTGCCAGGACGACTCGACTGGCTGCCGCAACGGCTGCTCCATTTCTTCGAACATCGGAACTGAATCTCATGGCGATCTTTCTGCCCCCCGAAATCTTCAAGGCCTACGACATCCGCGGCATCGTCGGCAAGACGCTCACCCCCGAGGTCTGCCGCGCCGTCGGCCAGGCCCTTGGCTCGCTCGCCCGCGAGCGCGGCCAGACTGCCATCGCCGTCGGCCGCGACGGCCGCCTCTCCGGCCCGGAACTCGCCGGCGCGCTGATGCAGGGCATCGTCAGCACCGGTACCGATGCCATCGATGTCGGCTGCGTGCCGACACCGCTGACCTACTTCGCCGCCTATGAGCTCGGCTGCCACAGCTGCGTCTCGGTCACCGGCAGCCACAACCCGCCGGACTACAACGGCCTCAAGATGGTCATCGGCGGCGAGACGCTGGCACTCGACGCCATCCAGCAACTGAAGGCACGCATCGAAGCGGGCAATCTGGCCACGGGCAGCGGCACGATCCGCAGTGCCGACATCCGCAACGCCTACGTTGCGAAGATCGTCGGCGACGTGAAGCTTGCCCGGCCGATGAAGATCGTCATGGACTGCGGCAACGGCGTCGCCGGCGGCATCGCCCCGGCGCTGTTCAAAAAGCTCGGCTGTGAGCTGGTCGAACTCTTCTGTGAAGTCGATGGCAACTTCCCGAACCACCACCCGGACCCGTCGAAGCCCGAGAACCTGCAGGACGTGATCCGTGCGCTGAAGGAAACCGACGCCGAGATCGGCCTCGCCTTCGACGGCGACGGCGACCGCCTCGGCGTCGTCACCAAGGACGGCGAAATCATCTTCCCCGACCGCCAGCTGATGCTGTTCGCGGCCGACGTGCTCTCGCGTGTTCCCGGTGGCGAGATCATCTATGACGTGAAGTGCACGCGCCTGCTCGCCCCGTTCATCCGCGAACGCGGCGGCCAGCCGACCATGTGGCAGACCGGCCACGCGCTGATCAAGAAGAAGCTGAAGGAGACCGGCGCCCCGCTGGCCGGCGAGATGAGCGGCCATGTCTTCTTCAAGGAACGCTGGTACGGCTTCGACGACGGCCTCTACACCGGCGCCCGCCTGCTCGAGATCCTGTCGCGCGCGGCCGATCCGAGCGCGGTGCTGAAGGCGCTGCCGAACGCCACCAGTACCCCGGAACTGAACATCAAGATGGCCGAGGGCGAGCCTTTCGCCCTGCTCGACG
>DAORCC010000040.1:13460-16398 GCA_035345235.1 Azospira sp. | reverse complement strand
GTCTCGATCTCCATGTCCATCAGGCTTTCGATCTCGACGGTATTGAGGTTGCCGCCAACCATCATGCGCAGGTAGTCGGTGATGAACTCCATGACGTGATGATCGTTCTGCAAGGTCGGGTACTTGCCGAAGATGGGGCTGGCATGAGGATCCTCGACATCCGCTTCGATCGACATCAGGCCTTCCTTGCGCACCTTCGAAAGTATCTCGAACAACATCGCCAGCAGGTCGATGTAGAGCGCCTTGGTAAACTTCGAGCCCTTGAGAATGGACGGCAGGGCACCGACGGTCTTCTTGATGTATTTGATGTCGTTTCCGGCGAGGAAGCCGCCGATGGTCAAGCCGACGATGGCGACGTATTCGGTCGGCACCCAGAGGGCGAGCAGGCTGCCGTGGATCGCGTAGGTGCCGAGCGACGCCGCGAGAATGACGACATAGCCGATGATCAGGAACATGCGCTACCCCTTAACCCCTTTTTGTTCATTGCTTTTCGGGCCGCCCGCAGTTCCGACCCTCACAATGCGCACCGCCTCGGCGGCGCGCTCGCTACTGTGCCGCTATTGTAGCCAGATGATTCGTACTACGGCAAAAAAGCGCATACACCGGCCAATCGCCACAGATTTGTCACACTTCAGTGCCGACGGCATCGCCCCACTTCGGCTCCGGAGCTGCGCGGCCACAACCCAAGAATCCGAAATCGCCGAAATCCCCCGGCGTCGACTAAACTCGCATCATGAGCATCCACCCGCCGATCAACTATTGCAGCTGCTGCGGCGCGCCGGTCACGCACACCGTGCCGGACGGCGATACCGTCGCGCGGCACGTCTGCCCGGCCTGCGGCACCATCCACTACCAGAACCCGAAAATGGTGATCGGCTGCATTGCCGAATGGGAAGGGCGCGTCCTGCTCTGCCGGCGGGCCATCGAGCCGCGGCTGGGGCTGTGGACCCTGCCGGCGGGTTTCATGGAGAACAGTGAAACCACGGCCGAAGCGGCGGCGCGCGAAACGCGGGAAGAGGCATGCGCCGAGGTCGCAATCGACCGCCTGTTCGCGCTCGTCAATGTGCCCCACATCCACCAGGTGCACATGTTCTATACCGCCCGCCTGATTGACGGGCAGTTCGGGGTCGGCACCGAGTCGCTCGAATCGAGCCTGTTTCTCGAAGCCGAGATTCCGTGGGACGCGCTGGCCTTCCGCAGCGTCAGTTTCGCGCTCAAGGCCTGGCTCGACGATCGTCGTCGCGGCGAATTCGGCCTGCACAGCGTCGACCTGCGGCCGCCGACAGCGGCGGCAACTACTCCTCAAGACTGAAGCGGATCGGGAGCGTCACGGTAAAGTGCCTGCCGCGCAAGCTTTCCGGCAACGGGGTCTGCGCCACGGCCCGGCCCAGCATCTCCAGTGCCTGTTCATCGAGCAGGGTATGTCCTGAACTCCGCGCCAGCTTGGCCGCAGGGACACCGGCAAAGTCCACGACCACGGCCACTTCCGCCACGCCCTCCCATCCGCGCGAGCGTGCCAGGGCGGGATATCCCCGAAAGCGGCGAGCGGCACTCGCGAGATCAATACGGTACTGGCGCAGGCCGTCGGCACTGACCGTGCTGCCGCCTACCGAGCCGGCCACTGCGCCATCAGAAGGATTTCGCGTTTCGCTTCCGGCTGACGGGGCAGACACGGCCGCTGGCGCAGGCGGTGCCGATGCGGTCGGAGTTGCTGGAGACGCGGGGACCTGAAGCACCGGCGGGGCGGCCTGGGGCTGTTGCTGAGCGCGCGGCACCGGCTGCGGCGCCCCCCCCGTCCTCTTGACCGGGGATGGCACCGGTGCAGCCACCGGCACCGCCTCCGCACGGACGAGCACCTGCAACTGCGGCGTCACGGTCTCACCGCCCGGCGGAGCGCTGCGCGTAAGCGTGCCTGCGAACAGGACAAGCAGGTGCAATACGAGGGAAATGATGACTGCGGCGAACAAGGGCCGCTGGCGAAGGTCGAAGATCATGGCAGGCGGCAAGGATAACCCACCGCCACGACGGAAAAAACCGAGTCAAGAGAAAGACATGGCCAGCAGCTGCGCCATTTGATACGCTTCCGGCAGCTGCTCAAAGTGTTCGCAATCGCTCGCAAACCTCGCGCAGCCGACCGGAGGATTCGACTTGAAGTCACCACCGCACCCGAACATCGAAACGCCACCCGTAGCGCCAGCCACGCCGTTGATTCTCGCCGTGGATGTCACCGGGGCCCCGCGCGGCTGGATCACCTGGCAGGATGCAGTCGCCAGCAAGGCATCCGGACGGGTAGAACGCGAACTTGGCGACTTCCATTTCACGTTTTACGGCGGTCACTCGCGCCTCACCGGCGAACGTTCCTCGATCAGCGTCAGCAGCATCCTTGCGCTGCGCGGACGCAATCCGCGCGGCTGGGAACCGCTGGCCCCGGCACTGACCAACGCCCTGCTCTTCCAGCGCGACCGCCATCTCTGCTGCTACTGCGGCAGTCAGAAGCGGCCGGACCTGCTGACCCGCGACCATATCGTCCCCGTATCGCGTGGCGGCGCCGACAGTTGGAAGAACGTCGTCACGGCCTGCAAGCCCTGCAACCAGCGCAAGGGGGCGAAATCCCCGGAACGGGCGGGAATGATGATGCTCTATGTCCCCTACACCCCGTCAATCTACGAGGCGATGATCCTGCGTAACCGCAAGATTTTGGCTGACCAGATGGATTTCCTGGCCAGCCTGCTGCCGGCCGACTCGCGACTAATCCTCTAGCTCGGCCTTCGCCGCCTCGACATCGAGGCGCTCCATGGCATCGGCTGCTTCAAACGCTGCCGCTTCCACATAGAGCTTTTCCGCCTCCTTCATTTTTGCCTTGCCGAACAGCATTACCAGGCCGTTGGCCATCTCGGTACGGGCAATCGCGGAATCCGGGTTGAGTTTGAGCGCCTTC
>DAORCC010000040.1:0-13360 GCA_035345235.1 Azospira sp. | reverse complement strand
GTTGGCCATCTCGGTACGGGCAATCGCGGAATCCGGGTTGAGTTTGAGCGCCTTCACCAACAGATCGGCGCCAGCATCCTTCTTGGCACCATAGGTCAATCCCCCAACCAGCGAGCCCACCTTGTCGATCACTTCGGCATGCCAGGTGCCCAACGCGATGTGGGCGTCGGCGTGCTTGGGCGCCAACTCGATCGAACGACCCAGCAACTGCTTGATCTTGCTTCCGAGCCCCTCAGCCAGTGCCTTCGCCACCGAGATCCCCTGGCTGTATCGCCCCAGCGCATAGGCCTGAATGTACCAGGCATTGGCGTTCTCCGGCTCGGCCGCCTGCAATTCCTCGCAGCGCGCAGCGATTTCCTGGAATATCACCAGCTTTCTGGCGTCGTCGTCCTCAAGGTAATTGGCGTAGATCATCGCCGCCTTGTTGGCCGCGTTATAGCCGGCCAACCCGGCCTGCAGCCCCAGCTCGACAGCTTTTGCGAAATCGCCGGCATGGTAGGCCCGCCATGCATCCTGCACGGTCGCATCCTCCGGGTACGGCTCGCAGTCCCCCATGTGCAACCGCGGCCACGCCTTCTTCAGGGCGGCACCGGCGTACTGGTACTGCTTGTCGGGATAGGGAAACTTCTTCCATGCAGCCTTCTTCATCCGTTCTCCTCCTGAATTGCCGTATTGGATTGGTCTGGTTATTGGTTAATCCGCACTGCCGCCGGCCCTATTTCAGGTATTCGGCCGATAGCCGTTGCAGCAGCAACCGGGCGTCGCCGACGAGGAACGGCGCCAGCATCGCCATGACCTGGTAGACGCCGCGCCCCAGTGCATCACCCTCGACCTGGCGGCGCGGATTGCGCGCGTACTCGAACGAGAGCCAACAGGTCGCCAGTGCGGCCATGTTGTTGGCCAGCGCCGCGATTTCGCTGGCAGACGCCTGCATTTCGCCTGCCTCGACAAGCCCCTCGCAGGCCTGGGTCGCTGCCCTCACCTTGCTCTCCAGGATCCTGCCGAGATGGACTTCGAGCAGCCGATTACGCGTCAGCAGGTCCGGGAGGTCCCGATAGAGGTAGCGATTGCGCCAGATGATCTCGAACAACAGATGGACGAACAGCCAGATGTCCTCCACGCTGGCCGCCCGACGCCCGACTGCGGAAAAGAGCTTGTCGATGTCGCGTTCGAAATCACTGAACAGCGCATTGACGATTTCGTCCTTGCTGTGAAAATGGTAGTAGAGGTTGCCGGGGCTGATATTCATCTCGTCGGCGATGACCGTCGTGGTCACGTTCGGCTCGCCGAAGTCGTTGAACAGGCGCAGGCTGGTTTCGAGAATACGCTCGCGGGTGCGGCGCTTCGGTTTTTTGTCCATCGCCGGGCTTTCTGATGTGCTGTCTCTGCCGGCGAGAATAGCATACGGCGCGTCAGGCGCCCCGCCTCTGCTTCAGCCAGTGACCCAGGTCCTCCAACGCAATCTCGAGTGCCCGTTCGGTGGATCCCTGCGGAATGCCTTCTTCATGTGTCAGCAGGCTTCGCTCGTGGTCACGGAGTACCGCGAGGTTGAGCGAGATGCCGTGGCGCTCGAGGATCGGCGCCAGTTCATGGCGACGCCGATAGAGGTCCTGGCGCGTGCGCTGGTAGGCGTGTTCGCACAGCTTCTTCCGGCTGCTATAGCTGAATACGTTGGCAAAGAACATGTCGGCATCGTCCCGGGTAGGCTCGAACAGTACGACGTCGACACCCGGGTGCAGGTGACGATAGCGATCCATGCCAACCTTCATGCGTGAGTGGATGATCGCCCGGAACGTCTGCGACAGCACGACCGGCAACCCCCCCTCTACCAGATGATTCACGCTGTGGCGGGATTTATGGTCACGGCGCTCGGCGAGCTCGGAATCGAAGGGCACCAGCGGATTGACGCAGAGCACGAGCTCAGCGCCATCGCGTAGTGCGACCGAAGCATGGAGCGTCTTGATCAGCGCGCCGTCGACGTAGTAGCGGCCATGGATCTCGACCGGCGGGAACAGCCCGGGCAGTGCCGCGCTGGCCTGCACGGCCGTGGAGATCGGCACGTCGTCAAATCCGGCAGCACCGAATTCCACCGCTTCGCCGGTATCGAGGTCGGTCGCGACAAGATAGAGGCGATGCTTGAGCCTGCGAAAATCGTTGGACCGCCCGCGTGTCGAGAACATCCGCGCCAGCAAACGGTCGATGCCGGCATTATCGAAGATGCCGGTCGGAATCGCATGCGACAGGCGCTGGAACGATTCAAGCAGGCCACTGTGCCACGGGTCCGCAAGGTAGTGGCGAAATGCATTCAACAGCAACGGCGGCACCGACATGGCGCGCCGGAAATATTCACCGATCGCCGGCCGCAACAGCGTATCGGGATCGAAGACTTCCTCGGTATCGTTCTCGACCAGCATGCGCGCCAATTTTCCCGGCGACATGCCGTTGGCCAGCGCTGCAGCGATGAAGCCACCGGAACTGACCCCAACGAAGATGTCGATTTCGGTGAAGTCGAGCCCGTCGAACGCTTCTTCCAGGGCCGCCAGTGCCCCGACTTCGTAAATGCCACCCAACGGCCCGCCGCCGGCCAGCGCCAGTCCGATCGGCGCCTTTCGCACAGTCTTTCGCGACTGCGCCCGGGGGGCGGCAGATGCCGCCCGGACCGGGCGCGGTGTCTTGACGGCTTGCGTCATGCGAGCCTCCGCTCAAGCGATCAGGCAGCTGCTTTCTTGGCAGGAGCCTTCTTCGCAGCCGGCGCCTTCTTGGCGACCGGGGCCTTCTTGGCAGCGGCAGCAAGCGTTGCCGAAGGCACGGCCTTCGCAGCGGGCGCCGGCTTGCCTTCCGACAACTCGGCGACGGCAGCAGTCAACTCGGCAACGCGCTTCGACAGGCGGTCAATGTCCTTCTTGGTCGGTACGCCGAGCGTACCCAACGCACGGGCGACACGCTCCTCGAACACGGTCTCCAGACGATCCCACGTACCGGCCGCCTTGCCAGCCACTTCGGCGATTTTCTCGTCGGCGACCTTGCGGGTACGCGCCTGAATGCTTTCACCTTCCTTGACCAGTGCATCGAAGACCTTGTTGCCTTCGTCCTGGGCCTTGGCAAAGGCACCCAAGCCAGCCAGCCAGATCTGGTGTGCGGATTCCTTGACGGTGGCAGCGAATTGGTTGTCGGCAACGGCGCCAGCGAGTGCTTTCAGTTTCTTGGCCATAATATCCTCCTGATAGAAAATGACTTGTTGGTTCGCAGGCGGTCGGTGTTCAATCAACCCTGATTCAACCTATGTATCCACCTGCCTGACGATGTCAGTGTAGAGAGAATGTCTAGAGCGGGCATACTAATAAGCTAGGTGGCATACTCTAGTTTTTTCGATAACCACAACAAGTATCAGGAGACCACATGAACTACTTCATCACCGGTGCCAGCGGTTTTATCGGCAAACGCCTCGTCCGAAAACTGCTCGAGCGCGACGGCAGCGTCGTCTATTTCCTTGTCCGGGCGCTCGAGGCCGATGCCGTCGCGCAACTGCGTGAATACTGGGGCGTCGACGAGAGCCGTGCCATCCCGGTGGTCGGCGACCTGACACAGCCACTGCTCGGTGTCAGCGCCGCAGACAAGAAGAAGCTCAGCAAGAAGATCACGCACTTTTTCCACCTCGCAGCAATCTACGACCTCAAGGCGGATGCCGAATCGCAGCAGCGCGCCAACGTCGACGGTACGCGCAACACGGTGCAGTTTGCGGAAGCCATTGGCAGCAAGCACTTCCACCTGTTCAGTTCGATCGCTTCGGCCGGACTCTTCGAGGGCCTGTTCCGTGAAGACATGTTCGAAGAAGCCGAGAACCTCGACCATCCCTACTTCCGCACCAAGCACGATTCGGAAGCGATCGTCCGCCGGGAGTGCAAGCTGCCGTGGCGAATCTACCGTCCGGCAATCGTGGTCGGCGACTCGCGTACCGGCGAGATGGACAAGATCGACGGCCCCTATTACTTCTTCAAGCTGATCCAGAAGATGCGCAAGATGCTGCCGCCGTGGATGCCGACGATCGGCCTCGAGGGCGGGCGAATCAACGTCGTGCCGGTCGACTTCGTTGTCGCGGCCGTCGACCACATCGCACACCTGAAGAACGAGGATGGCAAGTGCTTCCACCTGGTTGACCCGACGCCGATGCGGGTAGGCGATCTGCTCAACACCATCGCCCGTGCCGCCCACGCGCCGGAGATGGCGCTGCGCATCAATGCCGCCTTGCTCGGCTTCATCCCCAGGCACATGCGCAAGGCCCTGATGGCGCTGACCCCGGTACGCCGCATTCGCCATGCGATCATGAAGGACTTCGGCCTGCCTGACGACATCCTCACCTTCATCAACTACCCGACCCGTTTCGACTGCCGGGAAACGCTGCGTGCGCTCAAGGGAAGTGACATTGCCGTACCGCCGCTCGACACTTATGCCTGGCGCCTGTGGGATTACTGGGAACGCCACCTGGATCCGGACCTCTCGATCGACCGCACCCTCAAGGGCCAGGTCACCGGCAAGGTCGTGCTGATCACCGGCGCCTCCTCCGGCATCGGCAAGGCGACAGCCTGGAAGATGGCCGAGGCCGGAGCGACGGTCATTACGATTGCCCGCGACAAGGAGCAACTGGAAGCAACGCAGCGCGAATTCGAAGCGAACGGGCACCGCCTGGAAGCCTATGTCGGCGACGTCACTGATTTCGCCCAGGTCGATGCGCTGGTGCAGCAGATCATCGCTGACCACGGCGGCGTAGACATCCTCGTCAACAACGCCGGCCGTTCGATCCGCCGTGCCGTCGAGAACAGCTTTGACCGATTCCATGACTACGAGCGCACCATGCAACTCAACTATTTTGGCGCGCTACGCCTGACCATGGGTCTGCTGCCAAAGATGATCGAGAAGAAGAGTGGCCATGTGATCAACATCTCGTCGATCGGCGTCCTCACCAATGCCCCGCGTTTCTCCGCCTATGTTGCCTCCAAGGCAGCAATGGATGCCTGGACACGCTGTGCCGCCTCGGAGTTCGCCGATCGCGGCATCAACTTCACGACGATCAACATGCCACTGGTGCGCACGCCGATGATCGCACCGACCAAGCTCTACGACCACGTGCCCACGCTCACGCCGGAGGATGCTGCAGGCTTGGTGGCAGACGCCGTCGTGCACAAGCAGGTACGCATCGCCACACGGCTCGGTGTCTTTGGCCAGGTCCTGCATGCGGCCATGCCGCGCGTGGCACAGATCGTGATGAACACCAGCTTCCGCATGTTCCCTGACTCCGACGCGGCAAAAAACAGGAAGGACAGTGTCCTCCCGGAAATGCCGAGTGCCGACCAGATCGCGTTCTCACAGATCATGCGCGGCATCCATTTCTGACATCGTACATGTCACATCACTTCCTCCTTTCTCGTCCGCTCGTGTTGGCGGCGCTGCTTGCCACCGTGGCCGCTTGCATGGCCCCGGCTGTCCATGCCGAAGGCAGTGCGCCGTCCCCGCGCAAGGCCCGCTCTGGCAGCGTGGAGATGATCCGTTCGGTACTGGAAGTCGTATCCGTGGATGAAAAATCGCGGAGGCTGTTGCTCAAGCGCGATGATGGCAATACGCTCACGCTTGTCGCGAGTCCTTCCGTGCGCAACATCGGCCAGATTCGCGGCGGCGACTTCGTCGTTGCCGAGTATGGTCGGGCACAGGCCGATTCGATCAAGCGAATTTCAGGGAACGGTGCAAGCAACGAGGGCAAGACACCACCAGCGCCACCCGCGAAGGGAAAGACAGCAACGGCACGAAACGCAAAAGTCGTTCACAGCATCGTCGCCGACATCATTGCCATCGACGACAAGAAAGGATTCGCCACGCTCAAGGGATCGAAGGACAATGTGATTGACGTCGTTGTCACCGATCGCAAGGCTCTCGCGGCAGTGAAGATCGGCGATCAGGTCCGCCTCGACTACACCGACGCTGTTGCGATTTCCCTCAAGCCGGCCCGTTCGAAGCGCTGATCCCGGGCCTGCTCGCTCACCTGACCCGACGCACTTCCGAGACCGGTGGTTCCGGCACCTTGCCATCCACCGCCCTGGGCATCGGCTGTGGCAAGGGCCGCGGTGGCAGCCGCGGGCGTTGCAGCACGTTGACGAAGCGGGTCTGAAAACTGACCGGTGTCGCAGCAATGACGACATTCCCCTCGAGATCGACGACCGACGCTTCCATGACGTGCTGCTGTGCGCCTGCGGGCACTACATCGCCGAAAAACTCCGGCGGCACCATCATTTCGGTTGCGGTATAGCGTACCGGCACATTGCGCCCGTCCATCCGCAATGAGAAGGCATGCCCTTTCTCAATCTGCAGCGGGGGATCGATGGCAACCCGCACTTCAAAGGTCGCCGTATTGGCCGACATGCTGCCGTTCGGCTCCGGCGAAGTGATGGCAAAGGACTTGTAGCGGAGGACGGCCGGCGCACGCCGCTCGTCGGCAGGTACCGGCGCCGCCACCGCCCCGGGCAGCGGAACGGGCACAGGTTCAACGACATTGAGCGGCTTCAGGTCGACCGGCTTGCTGCCAGGCACCGGGCGGTCTGAAAAGACTTTCCCGCCGGTGCTGCCTTTCGACTCGTAGACGGTCTGTGCGCTCGCCAGGTTGGCAAGCAGCAGAAGGACGGCAAATAGCCGACTACGTGCGCGCATGGCCTTCACTCCGCAGCAAATGTAACGCTGCAACGTTGCGATGCGAACAAGTTTAGCGCCACCGCCATTCTGGCGATACCGCCCGCCCTCGCCGATGTGCTCAGGTACGCCTGGCCAGCATCTCCAGCAGGGCGGCCGCGGCCTGTCGTGAAAACAGGACCGCAAGATGCCCCGTCGCCGACAGTTCGATATCGACAGCACCAGGCAGGCGCTGGTTATCCTGCGGCATCACGAAATTGTCATGGCTGTTGCGCAGCGACACCTGCGGCGTAGCCGACGATTGTTGCCACAAGCGCTTCAACCACGCAGAACCGGGTTCCATCTGGCGAGCGTTCGTGCCCAAGCCGACGCGCGCGAGCACACTCCCCGCATGAGGCGTTGCAATGCTCAGCAGCAACGACACACGCTGCTCACCATGCGCCGCCAGATAGGCGCGGGCAACGAGCCCCCCCATGCTGTGGCCAATCAGGGTGACCTGCGCACACTCCGCCTCACGGCAAGCCGCTTCGATACGCGCGTCAAGCAGCGGGACATAGTCATCGATGCTGGTATAGACCGGCTCAAGATTCAGGGTCGCAACGGCATACCCGGCCCGCTCGAAGTGGCGGCGCAACCACCACCAGGCACCACGATTACAGCCATAACCATGAACAAGCACCAGCACGGGACGCCCGGCCTCAAGTCGGTCAGCGCCCATCCACAAGCGCTCGAACGGCTGAATCAGCAGGAACAGGCGGAGGAAGGCGAGGTATTCCGCGACAACCATGACCGTCGCCCGGAAAACTCCGAGGTGCGGCGCGGGCGACTGATGGGCAATTGCTGCCAGATAGGTTGTGGCAATGATGCCGGCGCGCATGCCAAGCAGGATGCAGACTGCCGCAAGGACCGCCTGTTCCGCTGGCAAGGCAAGAAAACGACTGGTCGCAAGACCGTAGATCAGCAGTTCGACGAGCAGGGAGAAGCGCAGGGCTGCAGCGAGCATTGAAGGTTCCGTCAGGGAATGGCCGGCGTCGGGCGGCCCAGCAGTTCGGCTGCGAGCAGGCTGATATTACGGGCGGCAAGGCCGTAGATCGAAAGTTGCGGATTGGCACCGATGCTTGTCGGAAACACCGAGCCGTCGCAGACCGTCAGGTTTTCCAGCTGGAAGTGGCGGCCGCGATGGTCGACGACGCCCCGTGCCGGCGAATCACCTATCGCGCAGCCGCCCATCACATGGGCACTGACGACCCGGCACAGCAGGGGCTTCAGCCGCAAGTCAGCAATGCCGCGCTTTGCTTCGCTCCAGGAGGCAAAGCCCGGCGTTTCCTCATGCACCGGCGTCACGCGGCCGGCACCGGCCGCGAACTGGATTTCGGCCATCGCCAGCAGCGCGCGCCGGGCAGCTTCCCAATAGACATCATCGAGCGGGTAATCCAGATAGGGGGAACCATCACCGCGCAGCTTGACCCGCCCACCCCGGCTCTGTGGATGGAAACCGTCGCGGACAAGCGCGATGGTGACCTGAGCGTGCGGAAAATCTCGCATTTTCTCGGCATGCCCTTCGCCAAATCCCTGCAGGGTCGTCGCATACAGCACCGGATGCAGGGGCGGCGTCTCCAGCTTGAAGCCCAGCGGTCCGTCGATCGGGTGTTGATGCAGGAAATGGTCGGAGTAGATCGACTGCGGCGCCCCGGCGTAGCCATCGACACGATCCTTGAAGACGCCCGCAGAAACGACCGTCGGATGCAGGAAGGTACGCTGGCCAAGCAGCCCGTGCGGGTCAGGAACGCCACTCCGCATCAGCAGTGCCGGCGAACCGATGGCGCCGCCGGCGACGATGAAATGTCGTGCCCGGATCGTGACTTCGATGTTGCCCGGGCGAATGCCGTCCGCCTGCAGGGCCAGCCCCCGAAGCGCGACAACGCGCTGCTTGCCGTCGAGCAGCAGGCGCTCGGCACGCAGCCGCGAAACCAGCGTTGCGCCCTTCGCCATTGCCGACGGCAGGGTCGTGACCAGCATCGACTGCTTGGCGCCAGTCGGACAGCCCATGCCGCAATAACCGATGTTCCAGCAACCGCGCACGTTGCGCGGGATGACCCGGGCCTCGATGCCCAGCTGGCGCGCGCCGCGTGCCAGGATGGCGTTGTTCTCATTCGGCTCGACGGCCCACGTTCGTACGCCGAGCCGGTGCTCCATCGCCGCAAACCACGGCGCCATCGCCTCAGCGGAGAGCGGCTTGATTCCCAGAGCCCCCTGCCAGTAGGCCAGCGTTTCCGGCGGCGTACGGAAGCTGCTGGTCCAGTTCACCGTCGTCGAACCGCCGACGCTGCGCCCCTGAAGGATGTTAACCGCCTTGTCGGCCGTTTTGCGCGCTGCGGACTCCTGGTAGAGATTCGGATAGGCCTCTGCTTCGCGCATGCGGAAGTCGCTGGTCGTCCAGAGTGGGCCTTCCTCGACGATCACGACCCTGAGCCCTTCTGTGGCCAGGAGTTCGGCAGCAACGCCGCCACCAGCGCCACTGCCGACAATGACGACATCGGCCTCTAGCGCAAGATTGGCCGACAAGCGCGTGGCGTCGATATGATTCCAGCCGGCGGCCAGTCCCTCGCGCATGAGGTCGCGCACATTGCTGCCCATCAGAATATCTCCGGGGTGCCGGGATAGCCGATCGTCGGCCAGGCTTCGGGACGGGCGTACCAGGCACCGAGTACCAGATCATGCAGCGCCGCATAGGCACCCTGCAGCAGCGCGAAGCGGCTGTAGCGCCAACGGTTGAGGAAATTCGACACTTCTTCGTCTCCTGCGCTGCCCCATGAAGACGACACACCCGCAACGAGACGACGCGCCGGTGCCAGGGTGAGCAGCGTAAACAGCTCGCCGACTTCCTTTTGCGCCGCTGCGGACAAACCGGCGATCGCCCGGCGTACGCCAGCAACCGTTTCCGAGATCGCTGCCTGGCGCTGCGCCGGACTTGCCGGCAGCACGCCGGCAAGCACGGCGCTCGCGACGGCTGCCAGCATCTCCGCTTCGTCGTCGGCCGCCGCCGTGACGCACCCGGCGCAAGCCAGCAGCACACTGCCGCCAAGCCCGGCCTTGAGAAAGTCTCGACGGGTAACGAGCGTCATCATCGCATCAGCAAGCGGATCAAGCGCTCAAAGCGTGCGCCATAAGGGGCTTTGAAGAGGCCGATGCCGGACAGGCGGGATTGGCGGAAAATCGCCTTCTGCTTGGAAAGCGTCAGAAACCCGGCATGGCCGTGATAGTGGCCCATGCCGCTGGGGCCAACCCCACCGAAGGGAAGTTCGTCCTGCGCAATGTGCAGCAGCGTGTCATTGACGGTGACGCCGCCGGAGACCGTCTCGGCAAGCACACGCTCGATGCGGGCGGGATCGCCGTCGAAGACATAAAGCGCCAACGGCCGCGGTCGGGCATTGACGTAGGCAATGGCTTCACCGAGTTCCCGGTAGCTCACGATGGGCAGGACAGGGCCAAAGATCTCGTCCTGCATTACACGCATGTCGTCGCGCACACCACGCACCAGAACCGGCGGGAAGCGCCGCGTGCCAAGGTCGGCGGCAACATCGCTGAGCGGAATCACGCTCGCACCCTTTTCCCGGGCCTCATCCAGATACCCGGAAAGGCGTGTGAAATGACGATCGTTGATCACCGTGCTGTAGTCCGGTGAGTGGGCGAGCTCGGGATAGCAGGCAGCAAGCGCCGCCTTCGCCGCCGCGATGAAGGCCTCCTCCCGACCTTCAGGCAGCAGCACGTAGTCGGGCGCGATGCAGGTCTGCCCTGCGTTCAGGCACTTGCCTACCATGATACGTTCCGCAGCCTTGGCCAACGGATAGTCCGGAGCGACGATGACCGGTGACTTGCCACCGAGCTCGAGCGTGACCGGTGTCAGGTGATCGGCTGCCGCCCGCATCACATGGTGGCCGACCGGAGTCGAGCCGGTAAAGAGCAGATGATCGAAAGGCAGGCGCGAGAAGGCCTGCCCCACCTCAGCATCCCCCCGCACGACCGCCACCTCGTCGGCCGCGAAATGACGGCTGATCAGGGTTTCGAGCAAGGCAGCGGTCGCCGGCGTGAATTCGGACATTTTCACGAGCGCCCGGTTGCCGGCCGCCAACGCCGCCGTCAGCGGTCCAATCGCCAGATAGAGCGGGTAATTCCAAGGAACGATGATGCCAACGACGCCCAGCGGCTGATAGCGAACCTGCGCACGTCCGGGCTGGAACCAGAGGGATACCGGCCGCCGCTGTGGACGCATCCAGCCGCGCAGGTGGCGACGCGCGTGGCGGAGTCCCTCCAGGCTTGGAAAGACTTCGAGCAGGCGCGTCTCGTGCGGCGAGCGATGACCGAAATCTGCCGAGATCGCCTCGGCGAACGCGGTCTCGTTCTCTCGCAACAGCCGCTCCAGCATATCCAGCCGGCAACGCCGGACCGCCAATGACGGTTCGATCTCCGCCCGAGACGCCGCATGCATGCGGGAAAACAGTGACTGCATCGCTTCCATCGGGAATATTCCTCCGTTCGGCACCAGTGTAGTCGCGACCCTGCCGTGCTGCTAGGCGAGGGGCTCTAAACGGCGTTTGAGCCGCTAGCGATAATGCAGACATGATCGACGAACATCACGAAGCCCAGAAGGAAGAAAAGCAGGCCGTTGCGGTGCGCATCGGGCGCGACCTTAAACTGGCCGCAGGTCTGCGTCGGAATGCGGCCGCGGATCCGGTACGTGCCGGTGAACGCGATGCGCTGCGGCAGTGGCAGGCTGATCGGCTGGCAAGAACCTATCCCAATCTGCTGGCCGATTCGCGTTACGGTCCGGCGGCCGCCTTTTTCCTGTCGGACCTCTACGGCCCGAAAGACTTCTCGGCGCGTGACAGTGAAATCGAGCGCATCCTGCCGATGCTGGTCAAGGCACTCCCCCTCTCCGGGTTAAGCACGTTGTCGCTTGCCATCGAACTCGATGCGGTTTCCGAGGATCTGGATGCGCGCATGGTCGACACCTTGCGCGAATACGGCCGCATCTCGCATATCGATGATTCTGCCTATGCCGAGGCCTATCGAACGGTGGGGCGACGGAGCGCACGCCTCCGCCAGATCCGCCTGATCGTTGAAACCGGCGAAGCGCTTGAGGCCCTGGCCAGAAAACCGCTCGTTGCCGGCGCCTTGACGCTGATGCGCGGACCGGCACATGCCATAGGACTTGGCGAATTGCACGACTTCCTCGAACGAGGCTTCACGACATTCAAGCGCATGGGACGCGCCACGGAATTTCTCGAGCGCATCGAGGCCAAGGAAAGCGAGTTACTGGAAAGCTGGCTAAAAGGCGAAACGCCCGTACTGGACTAACTGCAAATCGACTACCAGTCACAGCCTGCAGGGCATACGTACTTCGATAACGCCTGCACGTCCGGTATGAAGATACCGTTACGCTGCTTGACGACCAGCCCCTTTTCCTCAAGTTCGCGGAACGCCCGCGAAAGATGCGAATCGCTGACACCAAGCCGCGAAGCGAGTTTTCCGCGCGGCACGGTGATGTTCAGGGACAGGGAGCCGTCCGGGGTCTTGGGCGCCTGGTTGAACTGGCAGACCAGATAACAGACGAGTCGTGCGGTGGCGCTCTTGGTGCAGAAGGTAACCATGTCCTTCTGCAGATAGTCGGTGCGAGCGGCCAGAAGACCAATCAATCGACGTGAAAACTCGGGCGACCGGGCCAGCCATTCGCCAACCGTATCTTCCGGAATGCGCAGTATCGCCGCTGGCGTCAAAGTGCGCGCGGTATAGCGCACGGGCTGCTCCTCGAACAGCGACTCCTCTGCGAATACGCTGCCAGCACGGGCGAAATCCACGATTTTCTCGTTACCGTCACCAGGAGCCACGAACATCTCGACAGTGCCGTGCGCGATGAGATGCAGCCCCGGGGCCAGCGCCCCAGCCACGACGACGACCGTATCCGCCGGCAGCAGCAGCTGATTGGCTGGGTTGCGCAGCGTATCCTCGAAGATCGGCAACGCAGGCAGCCCCTGCAGGAGGGTGCTGCTGCGCAAAAGGCTGATGTCGGTTTCGCTGAAGGGCATGCTGTCGGGGCATCCATGTAATAAGGCCCGGCGGGAGCCGGAGACTCCCTGCCGGGCCTACCTGCTGTTATGCAGGTGAGTTTACATGCGTTCGAAGATGACGGCGATACCCTGGCCACCACCGATACACATCGTGACCAGGCAGTACTTGCCGCCGATGCGCTGCAGTTCATAGAGGGCCTTGGTGGCGATGAACGCGCCCGAGCAGCCGACCGGGTGGCCGAGGGCGATGGCACCGCCGTTCGGGTTGGTCTTGGCCGGATCGAGGCCGAGCACCTTGGAGACGGAGAGCGCCTGGGCCGCAAAGGCCTCGTTCGACTCGATGACATCCATCTGGTCGAGCTTGAGACCGGCCTTCTTCAGCGCCAGCTGGGTCGCCGGGATCGGGCCTTCACCCATGATGTCGTTCGGGACACCGGCGACGGCATACGACACCATGCGCGCCATCGGCTTCTGACCGGCCTTGGCGGCAGCATCGGCAGAGGCGAGCACGAAGAAAGCGGCACCGTCGTTGATGCCCGATGCGTTACCGGCGGTGACCGTACCGTCCTTCTTGAAGGCCGGCTTCATCTTGGCCAGCGATTCCATCGTCGTGCCGC
>DAORCC010000039.1:0-16743 GCA_035345235.1 Azospira sp. | reverse complement strand
ACGGCCTGCATCGACGCCTGCCCGACGCAGGCCATCGTCGCCCCCTACGAGGTCGATGCGCGGCGCTGCATCTCCTACCTGACGATCGAGCTCGACGGCTCGATCCCGGAAGACCTGCGCCCACTGATGGGCAACCGCATCTACGGCTGCGACGACTGCCAGCTGTGCTGCCCGTGGAACTCGTTCGCCACCACGGGCGACCCAGATTTCTCGCCGCGAAACGGGCTGGACGGCAGCACGCTGGCGGCGCTCTTCGCATGGAGCGAGGCGGATTTCGACCAGCGCCTGCAAGGCAGCCCGATCCGCCGCATCGGGTACGAGCGCTGGCTGCGCAACATTGCCGTTGCATTAGGCAACGCGCCAGCGACCCCCACGGTCACGGAAGCCCTGTCGGCACGCCGCGACCACGCCTCGGCCGTGGTCCGGGAGCATGTCGACTGGGCCGTCCGCCAACAGCAAAGAAAGTCCTTGCAATCAGCAGACAAGCGGCTATAAAGTAAAGCGTGCCTCCCGGTTGTTCAGGGCGACACGAACCACGGTCGGTAAGCGCAGTGCCCGCAACGGGCGGCCAGCCGATCTCTGAAACAGGGCAAACCCATCGAAAGATGGCGACGCAAAGTCACCGGCCTACAGCGAGCCTCAGGCACGCCACGGCAGCGGGACCACCAGATAAAAGAGGTTGTTGTGGATTCCTCCTCCTTCATGCGTACCGTTCGCTCATGGACCCTTGGTCCCGGTACGCTATTGTCGGTCGCAGGCGCCCACCTCCGTGATCTCTGCCTGCTGGTCAGCCTCGCCCCCTTCGCGCCGTTTGCCCTGCGCATTACCGCACCGCGTGTCGTTCGCACGCGCCGGCGCGAGGAGCAGCGATCATGGGCAATCAAGACACCAGCAAGGTAATCCCCCTCTTTCCGCAATCGCACTCTCGGCCGCCGGGAGCGATGTCCGCGTACGCACCGTACGCAGGCGATCCACTGCGGGAGACGATCTACGACCACCAGCTCGCACATCGCCGGGGGTTCGAAACCGTCGAGTCCGTGCCCCCCGCTGCCCGGCGGGATGGCGTTACGGCAGGTGACCCCGTACCCGCGACGGAAGCCCGCGGCAACACGATGACGGCCTCACGCCTGAGCGCGGTCTTCATCGAGTCGCTCGACGACATGATCCGCCAGATGCCAGGCCGGCAGGTCGCTGAGCCGTGGCCGGCGAATCCCGCCGCGACGCTCGACAAGGTCGCGGCAGACATCGTCGACATGCTGTTCGGCTTCATTCTCGACGAGCAGATCGTGCCGCGCGGCGTCAAGGAAGCGCTGCTGCGCGCGCAATTGCCGGTCCTGCAACTCGCCATGCGCGACACCACCTTCTTCTCTGACTGGCAGCACCCCGCCCGCATGCTCTTGAACGAGCTGGTGCCCGACCTGCGGACCTATATCGAGCATGGCGGCTATGCCACCGCGTTCGAGCAGCGCTTCATCGCCGAACTCGACCGCGTACTCGACGAGCTCACACCGAACGCCGCCGCCTTCGCCGAACTGCACTCGCGCATCGCCACCTTTATCCATGGCACACCGGCGCCGGATACCAGCGATGACGCACAGGCCTGGGAGCGCGCCCAGGCGATCGCCCGCGAATTTCTCGAACGCCCCTTGCCCGGCCTGGCCCGCGACTTCCTCGCCGGCTACTGGGTCGACGTGCTGCAGAAGACCGCGCTGGCACATGCGCCGGGGAGCCCGCAGTGGCAGGATGCCGTCGCGGTCGTCGAGGACCTTGCATGGAGCCTGGCGCCGAAGGCAGCGGAAGAAGATCGCTTGCACCTGATCGGCCTGATTCCCGCGCTGCTGGCACGACTGAACCGCGGGCTCGACCTGATCGACCTGCCCCGCGAGGACCGCCGCCCGTTCTTCGACGCACTGATCGAAATACATGCGACCGTGCTGCGCGCCGAACTGACGCCGCCACCGCCGGCACCACGCCACGAAAGCGCGATCGAGCAGGTGATGCGCCTGCACCGCGGCGACTGGGTCGAATTCACTAGTGCCGACGGCAGCTGCCGCCGCGAACGCCTGACCTGGATCAGCCCGCAGCGCGGCATCCTCGTCTTCTCCAACCATCACGGTCAGGGCGCGATACAGATCAGCCCCGAGGATCTGGCCGAGCGCGTTGCCGGACACGAGGCGATGCTGATCTTCGACCAGCCGGCCACCGACACCAGCCGCGACACCGCCTAGGAGACGCAGCATGAACAATCAGGTCAGCAAGGTGGTATCGATCAACACGGCCGGCCGCGAGCGCGGCCCGGGCTTGCGCATCATCAACGACTGCCGGCAACAGCTTGGCGACGCACTCTGCCGCTGGCTGACGGGGATCCGCGCCACGATCTCGGAAGAACTTTTCCTGCTCGCCGACGGTACGCGCGACCGCCTCCTGCAGACCTGCTACCTCGATCTGCGCCAGGATATCGAACGAGAATGGAACATCTTCGTCGACGCCTTCCGCCACAGCCTTGCGGACGCCGTGACGGTCACCGCCTCGCCGGCTGCCGAGCAGGCGCTTGCCGACATCCCGGATTTCGCAGGCCTGCAACTGGTCGAGGACGAAACGCTTTCGGAGCAGATCGTCCTCCGCGAATTCTCGACGCAGCTTGCCGAAACCTGCGACGAACAGCTCTACACGCTGGACCGCAGAATCGCGGCCCTGCTCGGTCACGAAGAGCCGGTTGCCGGCGAAAATCCGCTGTCCCCGAGCATCGTCTGCCTGGCACTGGCCGAGGGGGCCACCGCACTCGGTCTCGATGCCGACCGCCGCCTCCTGCTCATCCGCCGCATCGAGCGCCACCTGCATCTTGCATTGCCGGCGCTCTACCACGACATCAACGGCAACCTGATCGAACGCGGCATCCTCCCCGACCTGCAACGCTCATTCAAGCGCACACCCTCGGCAAGCACCACCGCGCAGGCGGCGACAACAGCCGGGGCGCTGAAAGCCGCTGCAGACAATCTGCCGCCGCCGGCCGGCGACCTGCTCGGCACCCTGCAGCGACTCGCTGCCGCGCGTAGCGGGCAGATGTCGGGCGACGCAACGCCGGAAGCCCTGCTCTCATCGCTCCCACCGCTCGCGACACCGCCTCCGCCCAATGCTGCCGCCATCAGCCACGCCTTCCTCGCTTCGCTCAACGAAGTACAGCATCAGGACTGGACGCCAGGCGCCGGCATGCTGCAGAACCAGGTCCGCGTCGTCCGCGACTCGGAGGCCGCGCAGCAGGTGAGCCCGATCGAGTCCGTCACCATCGACATCGTGGCGATGCTGTTCGACTTCATCTTCAACGACGACGAATTGCCGGCCACGGTCAAATCGCTGGTCGGACAGTTGCAGATCCCCGTGCTCAAGGTCGCCATGCTCGACCAGAGCTTCTTCGGCAACCGGCAGCATCCGGCCCGCCGATTCCTCGACGGCATCACCGGCGTAGCGCTGCACTGGGGAGCCGGCGCCGACGAAGACGACCCGTTCATCAAGCGGCTGGAACTGCTGGTCACCCGCATCCAGCAGGAATTCGAAACCAACGTCGAAATATTTTCGGAAGCGATCAGCGAACTCGAGGCCTTCGTCACCGCGCACGAGGCGGAGGAAACAGCCACGCTCGAAGTCGCCGCCGACGCCGTCATCCGCCGGGAAGCCGAAGAAGAAGCCGCGGAGCGCGTCCAGGCAGCCCTCCGGCCGCTGCTCGAAAAGCCGCAGCCCGAAGCCGTTCGGCAGTTCATCGCTGATCAGTGGGCCGCCGTCCTGCGCCAGAAGGCGCTCACCCACGAGGCCGAACACCCGTCCTGGCACGACACCATCGAGGTCGCCGAACAGTTGATCTGGAGCGTCGCAGCCAAGAACGACCCTGACGAAAGACTGCGCCTGATCAGTGCGCTGCCGATGCTGCTCGCCCGCCTGAACGCCGGCCTCAGCCTGATCGGCACGGACACGGATGCCCGCAGCGCGTTCTTCGACGCGCTGGTCGAACTGCACGCCGCGGCGCTGAAGGGAAGTCTTTCGCCCGCGGCACCCGCCGCGCCCGTCGCCACGACACCTGCTGCCAGTGCCGTGTCCGGCAGGGAGGTCACCAGCGACGGTGATCTGCTTGTCACCCGCCGCGTCGAGGACGGGGTCACCATCGAGGACGTCATGCTCGTCGGCGCCACCCCGATGCGTCGGGCGCGTGACAAGGATGCGCTCGCTGCCGTCCAGTCACTCAAGCGCGGCGACTGGGTCGACTTCATCGACGAATTCGGGCAAGTGACGCGGGAACGCCTCAACTGGATCAGCCCGCAGAAGGGCATCTTGGTCTTCTCCAACCACCGTGCTGCCAAGGCCATCACCATCTCGCCGGAGGCCCTGGCACGGCAGTTCCGCGATGGCGCGGCCATGGCCGCAGATCAGTCCTCGGTATTCGAACGGGCGATCGACGGCGTCATGCACTCGCTCAACGTCGCCTGAGCGATGCCCGGGCATCGCGAACAAGTACTCCTGAGGTGCGCCTGAGCGATGCGCATGCATCGCGAGGCTGAGCGGCCTGCTGAGGCGCAGGCACTCCCGCGCTGCGCCTGAGGCGGCTCACGCGTCGCCGGAGGGTTTCCCCGCGCCGACCAGCTCGATCTTCAGCGGCGCCGCGGCGTCGAGGTGCACGTCGCGTTGCGGATACGAAATGACGACCCCCTTCTCGGTCAGCGCCTTTTCGATGATGAAGCGGAGGTCGCTGCAGACGCGGCGACCGGTCACCCCGGGGAGGATTTCCAGCCAGAAGTAAACGCCGAACTCGAGCGAGTCGGCGCCGAAATTCTCGAACAGGATTTCCGGTTCCGGGTCGGTCAGGATCAGGCCATGACGGGCGACGCACGCCGCCAGCAACTCCGCCACCTCGCGCACCTGGGAACCGTAGGCCACGCCGACCTTGACGCAGAAGCGCACTTTCGGATCGTAGGTCCAGTTGGTCACGCTCTGCTCGACGAACAGGCTGTTGGGGATCATCGTATCGACGCCGTTCGAATCGCGAATCGTCGAGGAACGGATACCGATCTCGGTCACGTTGCCGCGCAGCGCACCGACTTCGACCAGATCGCCCGGCTTGAACGGACGCTCGAACAGCAGCATCAGGCCGCTGATCAGATTCTTCAGCACGTTCTGCATGCCGAAGCCGAGGCCGATCGCGACAGCGCCGCCGAGGAAGGCAAAGATCGTCAGCGGGATATTGACCCAGGTCAGCACCAGCACCAGCAGCACCAGCAGGCCGAGCGTGTACAGCCATTTACGCAGGATCCGCGCGCGCGCGGCATCGTAGCCGAAGCGGCGCACAACGACCGCCTCGCCGATACGCGCCAGCCAGAGCGTGAGCAGCACGCCGGCCGTGAAGATGATCAATGCCCGGCTGACCTTGCCGATGGTGATGCTGCTGTAGCCGGTCACCTTCTTGCCATCGACCTCGATGGTGTCTTCAGCGACAAACAGCTCGTAGTTCCAGAACGCCTGCAGCAGCGTCTTGCCCTCGATGGCCGTCGTTGTCGCCTTCTGCGCGAGGCTGAACTCAGCCGCCTGCCCGCCCACTTCGCCATTCAGGGCATCCAGCAACGACTGCGCCGCCGAGAAGAATGCACCGATCAGGCGCAGCTCCTGCTCCCGCCCCGTCAGGTCGCTCAGCTGCTTCTGCAGTAGCGGACGGTTGGCGAGAGAATCAGCGCTGCCCAGCGCCTTCTCCAGCGCCAGCGTTTCCCGCATCACGCTGCCGAGCTGCCGCTCGTTGATATTCAGCATCAAGGCCATGACGGACGAGATTTCCTTGAGCCTCACCTTGATCTCGGCCACCAGCTCCGGGGTCTTGTCGCGATGCAGGCGGTAGCGCAAGTCCCATATGGCCCGCTTCATCTCGATCACCGTCGGCGCATAACGCACGCCATCCAGAACCGCATTGGCGCTCGCCAGCTGCTGCTCGGCCAGCACGATATCCTGGCGCAACCCGTCGAGCACGGCGAGATTCCCGCTGTTGCCCGCAACCGCCGCATTGACCGCCTTGTTGTAATCGGAAGCCAGGGCCGCCTCGGCACCCGCCAGGGCCTGCCTTGCCTGATCCAGCCGGACGGTGGCCGCATTGGCCTTGTCGACGGCGGCAGACAGCCGGTTGGAAAGATCGCGACCCTCCGTCACCAGGTCGGCCTTGATCCGTTCGTAATCCGCCTCCTCGAAGACGATCCTGCCCTTGGTGCTGTCGGCCTTGCGCTGCGCCAGCGCCGCCTCCTGCTGCGCGATCAGCCGGTTGAGCTGGTTGTTCTCGTCCGACACTTCCAGCGAGCGGATGATCGCCGACTGCGCCCGCAGGCGCTGGCGCGCCAGCTCCAGCGCCCAGGCGATGGCCACCTTGCGCTCCGGCGGTGCCTGCGCGAGCTGCTCTTCCGCCTGCCGCACGGTTGCCGCATTGGCGCGGGCGGCATTGCTGATCGCATCGCGCAGGCCGGCGATCAGGTCCTGGCGGTAATCCAGCGACTTGACGCGGTTCTGTGCCGCGACCGCCGCCTGGGTCAAGCGGTCGGCGAGCAGGACCGAATAGGGCGGCGGCGTTTCGAGCGACGTCCAGGTCTCTGTCTGACGCTTGGCATCTTCGAGTTGCTGGCGCAGTTGCCCCTGCTGCGCCGTCGCGCGCAGGAGGTTCTCGTAAGAGCGCACCGCTTCGCGGAGGAAATAACGGCGCAGCTTCAGCTCTTCGTCCGGCACGTTCGCCGGCGCGTTCGCGGCGTAATTCGGCGAATTCTCGACGACAGCGGCATCCCGCCGGGCCTCGTCGAGTTCGGCCTGGATCGCCTTGCTGCCATCCGACGGCTTCACCGGCGCGGATACGGCCGGTACCGCTGCCTGCGGGAGGCCGGGAATGCCGGCGGCGAACGCAGCGGTCGGCAGCCAGAGGGCGAGCAGCGCAATTGCCGCCAGCCGCCGCACGCACGGCTGCGGTGTCGGGTCGTTCAAATTCGAGGTCCTGGCGAAGCTTCGTCTTTGCATGGTGCGATCGCGGCCCGTCGGCAAGCCCGTGAATACGGAATGTCCGATCTTAACCTGCCGCCCGCCGGGTGACGAGCGCGGATCGGCGCCCGCCGGCAGTCGCTGCCACGGACCGGCCTCTCCGGGTACGGCGCAATTGCAGCGCATGGTCACACCAGACAGGCTCGCGCTAGAATCGCGCCTTTGCCTATACCCGCAGGAGCATCCCGATGTCCGGTCACGGCTTTCACGTTCACGGCCCGCACGATCACGAAGTCGAACATGTCGCCCACCACGGCGGCGACAATTTCACCGCCAAGCTGGCCATGCTCACCGCCATCATCTCGACGGTCGGTGCCATCTTCGGCTACATGGGCGGTCACTCGCAGAACGCCGCGCTGCTCTACAAGAACGAGGCCGCCATCCAGAAGACCTCGGCCTCCAACCAGTGGAACTACTACCAGGCCAAGAGCAACAAGCAGAACCTGGCCGAGCTCTCGATCACGCTGACCAGCGGCGAAACGGCCGAAAAGTACAGGCAGGAAGTCGCCCGCTACAAGCAGGAAAAGGAACAGATCAAGGCCGACGCCGAAAAGCTGGAAGCGGCGGCAAAGGAGGCCGACAAGAAGAGCGAAGCCGAAATGCACGTGCACGAGCGCTGGGCGCTGGCGACGACGCTGCTGCAGATCGCCATCGCCCTTTCCGCAATCACGCTGCTGACGCGCAAGCGCTGGCTGCTGGTTGGCGTTTACGGTTCCACCGCCATCGGCCTCATTGTCGGCGCAATGGGCCACCTGCATCTCTGAGGCCGGCGCGCCGATCGAAGCGCCAGTAATGAAACAGACCATCAGCTTCATCACCCTCGGCGTGCGCGATCTCGCCCGCAGCCGCGCCTTCTACCGGGCACTCGGCTGGCAGGAATCGCGCGGCAGCCAGGAGGCGGTCGCCTTCTATCAGGCCGGCAGCGTCGCCTTCGCCCTCTTCGGCCGCGAGGCACTGGCCGAGGATGCCAGCGTACCGGCAGAAGGCAGCGGCTTTCCCGCCGTCACGCTGGCCCACAACGTGGCCAGCGAAGCGGCAGTGGATGCCACGCTGACTGAAGCCGTCACCGCCGGCGCCCGCCTCGTGCGCCGCGGCGAACGCGCACCGTGGGGCGGTTACCGCGGCTACTTCGCCGACCCCGACGGATTCCTCTGGGAAGTCTGCTTCAACCCCTTCTTCGAGATGGATGAAGCGGGCGCCGTGCGCCTGCCTTAGTCAGCGCCACCGCCCTCACCGCGCCGCCACCAGCGAGCGCACGGCCCGCTGCGCCAGCGGCGCCACCAGCATCACGGCGGGGAAGGCGAACAGCCACGCCGTCAGCCAGGCCGAGGCCCACAGGCCAACCACGCCATCGGTGAACCCGACGGCACGGAAGGTGGCGATGCCGGAAACCAGCAGCGACATCAGGCCGGAGAGGATCAGGCTGAACAGCATCGGGGCAAATCGTTGGGGAATCATCGTCAGTACCTCCAGGTGAATTGCGCACTAATGACACGCTTTCGCGCGCGGTGATGTGCGCCGGAAATCCCGACGCACGGTGATCGATTCATTGCTCGGGCGCCATCAGAAAAGCCGGGCGATGACGCTGGCGGCAAGGAACAGGCCCAGCCCGAACACCGCGTGATTGACCACGCTGCGCAGGCAGTTCTTCAGCGGCGACGGCGTGCGCGACGCCGCCACACCCAACCCCATGGCCGGCTGCATCACGAGGAGCGGAAAAACCACCGTGCCCACGCCCAGAGCCAGCGCCGGCAGCAGCGACGGCGCCGCCATCCAGCCCGCACCGGCCGCAGCAACCAGCAGCCCGGCGAAGGCGATGCCCACCGCGTAGTGCGTCAGCCAGCCCAGCAGCAACTCGTGCCGCACCGGCGGCGCCTTGCCGATCGCCGCATGCGCCACCTGGCCACGGCCCAGGTGGCCCACCCAGCGACCGATGAAGGCGAAGTTGAGCGTCTGCACGCCCAGCCGCTTCAGGAACATCAGCCAGAGATCCATGAACAGCGTGGCGCCGCAGCCGATGAGAACGACCGTAAAAACCTCGTGCAGCAGGGACATGACGCGCTCCTTGAAAGTTGACCACCGGGGCCATGAAGCGCACTGTAGAAGTTCAAGTCGACTTCAAGTCAAGGAGTTCCGGATGGATATTTCGGAAGTCAGCAAACGCACCGGCATCCCGGCCTCCGCGTTGCGCTATTACGAGCAGAAAGGACTGATCGCCTCGCTACGCGAAAAGGGCGAACGACGTCGCTTCGCGCCCGGCGCACTCGACCAGCTGGCGCTGATCGCCCTTGGCCAGGCGGCGGGGCTCTCGCTCGACGATATCCGCACCATGCTCACGCCCGAGGGCGGCCCCCATGTCGACCGGCAACTGCTGCTCGCCAAGGCTGAAGAGATCGACGCGCAGATCAAGCGCCTGCGCGCCATGAGCAGCGGCCTGCGCCACGCGGCGGCCTGCCCTGCACCGAGCCATGCGGAATGCCCTAGCTTTCAGAAGCTGCTCAAGGCGGCGGCGTCAGGGGCGCTGGAGAAGCGGTGGGGGAAGGCGGGAAGGTTGGAGCGGAGGAAGTAGGGGCGATACGCGTGGGGGAAGCGGCGATGGCTGCATTTCGGCCAAAGCCGCCACACATTCCTAACGTCAATTCGGACTTGTGTTAGTCAGTAAGCAGACGTTGGCTGCTTAACGGCCTCACGCAATTTGTAGGGGAGCAAATCTTCCCTGAATCAACGGGGAGGGTTGCATGCCGTACGGCACGCGGGGACGGCACAAACAGCGCCGACCGATCAGCCGTAGAGAGCAATTGCCCGCTGGAGACGCCCGGCTGAAAGCTCACGTCTTTTCGCGGACACCGGCCTGAGAGAGCGAACGATCGGTGATGGCACCAATCGCGTAGACCCATATCCAGAGCACGATTCCGAACAACAGGCCCCAAACGGCAAGCCTCACTCCTGCAAACAGCAGCACGACAATCAGCAGCATGCACGCGGCCATCGAAAGGTAGAGGCGCCCCATGGTCCGGCCAGCCGCTGCCACATCAGGGAGTGGCTCGTAGTCCCAGCCGGTAACCAGATCGGGGCGACGCCCCCCTCCCATCTGAATGCCGCGAATCACGCCGCCAATCACGAAAACTGCTGTAACAACACAAAAGGCCACCCGTAACGCCAGCCAGAGTCCGTCGAGTTCCTGCATGGATAAACCCCCTCCTTCGATTTAATGCATCAGCGCGTATTGCGCTACATAGGTACCTGCACCGGCCAGATAGCCGATCAGTGCCAGACCGCTGATCTTCTTCACGTACCAGAAGAAGTGGATCTTCTCGAGGCCCATCGCGGCAACACCGGCTGCGGAACCGATGATGAGGATCGAACCGCCAGTGCCGGCGCAGTAGGCGAGGAACTCCCACAGGAAGTGGTCGGTCGGATAGGTCTTCAGGTCATACATGCCCATTGAGGCGGCGACCAGCGGCACGTTGTCCACAATGGCGCTGAGCATGCCGATCAGCAGGACGATCACATCGAGACGACCGACGCTGTGATCCAGCCATTGGGCGAGCGACGTCAGGATATGGGTATGTTCAAGGGTCGCGACGGCGAGCAGGATCCCGATGAAGAAGACCAGCGAGCTCATGTCGATCTTGGAGAGTGCATGAGCCAGCGTCAGGTGCTGCTTGTACTCGTCCTCCTTGTGACGGTGAATCAGATCGCCGACGAGCCAAAGAATGCCAAGGCCGAACAGGATTCCAAGGAAGGGCGGCAGATGCGTGACGGTCTTGAAGGCCGGCACGGCGACAAGAATGCCGAGCCCCATGCAGAACATCGTGATGCGCTCGAACTCCGTCGTCCTGAGACCATGGTCCATTTCCACATGTTCAGGACCCACCACCGTGCGCCCACGCAGGATGTAGGCCGTTATCGTCAGAGGTACCAGCAGGCTGACCACCGAGGGCAGGAAGACCGAGCTGATGATGTTCATCGTCGTGATCTGCCCGCCGATCCACAACATCGTCGTCGTCACGTCGCCGATGGGCGACCAGGCGCCGCCGGCATTGGCTGCAATGACGATGATGCCGGCAAAGAAGAGGCGGTCGGCATGGTTCGACAAAAGCTTCCGCATCAGCGAGATCATCACGATGGTCGTCGTCAGGTTATCCAATAGGGCACTGAGGAAGAATGTAACGAAGCCGACCAGCCACATCAGCGTCGACAACTGCTGGGTGCGGATGCGCTTGGTGATGACCTCGAAGCCGTTGTGCGCATCGACCACCTCAACGATGGTCATCGCGCCCATCAGGAAAAAAGCGATCTGGGCGGTACTCATCAACGACTCGCCAAGCTGGTGCGTGACCACATGGTGGTCGGTGGTACCCATGGCGTAGATCGTCCACATCACGCCTGCACCGACGAGGGCGGAAGCGGACTTGTTGATCTTGAGCGGATGTTCCAGTGCGATCGCCGCGTAGGCGACGACAAAGACAATGACGAGTGCAGTCAGCATGGTGTGGTCAGTACGAAAAATTCGATTGGAGGCAATGCGCAAACATGGCCGCAGCGAGGAACGCCGGAGCGGAGATTCCGGCCCGGAAATACGAAGGGGGGAGTAGCTGTGCGCGGGACGCGCATTGATGCGGAAGGTTCCGGATGTGCATGGGCATGGGAGTTCCCGTGCGGCGGCCCGACCTGCACGAAAACCTGCTTGCTCGAAAAAAGATAGGCAAGCACCCAGCCCTGATTTTACGGGGGGCGCACTACCGGCTCAAGGTCGCCGGGCAGAAACCAGACCTTATGTAAGTACCGGGTTAACGCGAATTCCAGGACGATTCAGGCAGCAGGTCAGGACAGAAACTCAGGCGGACTCGCGTACCCCTGCCACTGACGCTCGACAGCTCCACGTGCCATTTCAGCCGCTGCGCCACGCGGGCGACGATCGACAGCCCCAGGCCGTAGCCTTCGCTTTCCACGCCCTTCTCATGGCGCTCGAAAAGCGTCGGAAAGCGATCCTCCGGGATGCCGATCCCAGTATCTTCAACCACCACGCCATCGTTTTCGACCGTGATCGTGATTCGTCCCTTTTCCGTATAGGCGCAGGCATTGCGGACGATATTGCTGATGACAACATAGGCGAGCGAACGCTCGACCGGAAGGATGGGGTGCGCCCGGATCTCTAGCGACAGTTCGACCGGCCGCCGTGCCAGCGACGGGCGACAGTCGACAACGATGTCCTCGACGACGTCGCTGAGCGCGCAGGCCGGATCATCACCCTCCTCGCTTTCACGGGAAAGCAGCAGCATCGCTTCAAGCAAGCCCCCCATTCGCACTGCCGAGCGCTGAATCGTTTCAAGACGTGGCAGGCACACCACAGGCATTTGGGGATGCGACTTCAAAACCTCGGCGGCACCACGAATGACCGCGACGGGGGTTCTCAGTTCATGACTCACGTCGGCCGCGAAATGGTTTTCGCGCAGAATGAACCCCTGGAGGCGCCGGGCAAACGCATCGATGCGGCGCACGAGTTCGCCGATTTCGTTGTTGGGATAGTCCGCGGCAACGAAACCGAGGTCGGCCTGGCGCGGATCGCGCTTACCGGCTTTTTCGTTCAACTCATCGAGCAGCTGGCCGATCGGGCTGACAAGCCGCAACGCGAGTCGACTGCCGACCAGGTAGGACAGCAGCGTCATCATGATCGTCGCAATCAACAGGAATAGCGCCAGCCGTCCGAGCCTTGCATCCGTGTCGGTGCGATCGTAAACCAATGCATAGGGGGTGCCTGCAACCTCTGCCACCAACACCGAGAAACGCTGGTCGCCAATAATCACCTTCTCAATGACACGATCCTCTCGCACATGGGCTGCGATACCGGGCAGTTCGGTCGAAGGCAGCCTGACGCCGCGCAACAGCGAAGCTGTCGGCGGTATTGCGTCCGGATTGCGCTCGCTTCGATAGTAGAAGCTTTCAAGTTCGACGGCCAACGCCCGCTCGATCGCCTGCTCTTCCAGCGCCGAGAATATGGTGAACGACGCCAGGCTCAGGATTGCGCTGACGGCATAGCCAAGCAGCACGAACGGCCAGATCAGCCGTGTGCGAAGACTGTCATAACGAAGATTCATCCTGTGCGATCCGATAGCCGAAACCGCGCACAGTATGAATGAGTTGCCGTTCAAACGGCTTGTCGACTGCCGCGCGAAGCGCGTGCATGTGGACGATGAGGGCATGGCTCTCGCCGTGCGCGGGCTCGTCATCCCCCCAGATTTCGCGACTGATGGCGAGGCGGTGCACAACATTGGGCGAGTGACGCATCAGTACCAGAAGAATGCGTGCAGGTACGGGCGCCAGCGAAATCGGTTGCCCCGCACGCTCGATGCGCATCGAACCGGCATCAAAACGCAGGTCACCGACCTCAAACAGAGTCGAATCCTGCGCGCCCCGGGCGCGCCGGATCAGTGAACGAATCCGGGCTTCGATTTCGCGCAGTGCTGCAGGCTTGACAACATAATCGTCTGCGCCAATATCGAACGCGGCGATCTTTGTCTCGATTTCATCCTTTGCGGTAAGCACGACAATCGGCACTTTCGTCCGGAGCGTCTCACGCAACTGTCGGCAGACGCGCAATCCATCCATCCGCGGCAGGGAAAGATCGAGGACGATCAGGTCGTACTCGTTTTCCTCAGCTAGCGCGAGTGCAGAGATGCCGTCCGAAGCGTAGTCGGCAACATACCCGTAGACTTCGAGAAAATCGATGAGATTTGAAGCGAGGTCGCGATCGTCTTCAACGATCAGAAGATTCTTTGACATTCAGAAAAGAACTGCCCCGCAAGGCGGCAGAAAGACTCCCTCAGATCACCTTCAGCAACTGGGAGCGTAACTCCTCGGCTCGACGTCGTCCAGTACGCGTCTCGACGATTGCGTTGAACCATGGGCCGAACTGCTCACGCAGTTCCAAATGTGTCTTTGCAGCGAAGGCCTGCTCGACGATGGTGAGGTGCGTCAATGGGCCGCTGAAGATCTTCAGTGTATTGATGATGAAATTCTTCGCCATGTCGAGTTCCTTTGGATCCGGCGGATCAGGAACATCGCGGAAGGAGGTGATGCCGGCCAGACCACCGTCCGGCTGTACCCGGGGCGCTGGAGCGACGACGTTGTCGACAAGCCGAATGTAGCCGGCTTCCTCGAGCTGCCCGAATGTGTGGCTCAGATCGTCGGCTAGCGCCATGGCCCGGATATCCTCGACGGTTCTCTTGCCGTCGATCATGATCAGCACGCGGCGCACGCGGGGAGTCAGGCCCCCGGCCCGTTTTTCCATCTCTTCCACGCCTTTGGGCGTCTTGGAAAAAATAACGTCCAACTGCGTCTCCTCCATTGTTGCTGCAGACCCCTGCTGTTTTTATTGATGGGGCCTTCGGTGGCGTTCGATGTTACTGCGCCGCTACCTTTGGCGTCTTTTTTCCCCAGAAAGGGTGAGCATGGCGACTCACGATGAAGTCAAAGATGAATTTCATGTAGATCGTGGAGCCTGCAATGGCCGTCCAGGTCTCGTACGGAATGCCCGCGAAGACAACGAGCAGGATCACGCAAACGGCAATGCCCCCCGCTATCAGGTTGGTCGCGACGGTGTACGGGGCGAATTTTTGCGGATTGGCTGGCGGCATGCCGCCCTTCAACGCCACTTCGGAATAGTCGCGGCGAAAGACGATGCGGTAGGCACGACGAAGCCAATAGAAAGCCATCGGAAACAAGGCCAGAAAAAGAATCCAGGTAAGCGCTTGACTGATATCCATAGTCGCTCCATCAAGAAGGAAGACAGTGGCCGACATGCCGGCCACTGCTTGAAAAGCCAGACTTTCCGCCGTAAATTCCGGCGGAAAATGCTACGACAGGCAGCTTAGTGGGCACCATCCACAGCCTTGGCGCCACGCGGGATGCGGACGTTTTCGACCATATGCTGGATGTGCTCCGGCGGCTCCTTCGTCATCTTGTCGACAATGAAGGCGACAGCGAAGTTGACGCAGGCACCGACCGCACCGAAGGCTTCCGGCGTGATGCCGAAGAAGCTGTTGGCGCCACCGATCATCGGCAGGAAGTCCGTGCCCTTGATGAAGAAGATGCCCTTGTGTGCGAACACGTAGAACAGGGTGATGAAGAGGCCTGCCAGCATGCCGGCAATGGCGCCTTCCTTGTTCATCTTCTTCGAGAAGATGCCCATCATGATCGCCGGGAACAACGACGAAGCCGCGATACCGAAGGCCAGCGCCACGGTACCGGCCGCGAATCCTGGCGGATTCAAACCGAGGTAGCCGGAGACGACGATGGCCACGGCCATCGAGATCTTGCCGGCCAGCAGTTCGTTCTTCTCGCTGATGTTCGGCGCGAATACGCCCTTCACCAGGTCATGCGACACCGCCGACGAGATCGCCATCAGCAGACCGGCAGCGGTCGACAGCGCGGCGGCAAGGCCACCGGCCGCAACCAGCGCGATCACCCAGTTCGGCAGCAGCGCGATTTCCGGGTTGGCCAGCACGATGATGTCGGCGTTGACCGTCAGCTCGTTGCCCTTCCAGCCGGCAGCTTCGGCCTTGGCCTTGGCATCCGGGTTCTTGGTCGCGTCGTTGTAGTACTGGATGCGGCCGTCGCCGTTCTTGTCGGTGAACTTCAGCAGGCCGGTCTTTTCCCAGCGCTTCATCCAGTCCGGACGGTCGTCGGCCTTGATGCTGTTTTCGGCCGCATAGAGGTCGCCACCCTTGGCAACGGCCGTATTCACCGTCGCGTGCAGGTTGTACTTGGCCATCGCGGCAACGGCCGGCGCGGTCGTGTACAGCAGGGCGATGAAGATCAGCGCCCAGCCGGCGGAGGAGCGCGCATCGGCGACCTTCGGCACGGTGAAGAAGCGCATGATGACGTGCGGCAGACCGGCGGTACCGATCATCAGCGACATCGTGTAGACGAACATGTTCAGCGTCGAACCGGCCGTCGTCGTCGTGTACTTGCCGAAGCCGAGTTCGGTCACCACCTGGTCGAGACGGGTCAGCAGGGCGACATCCGAACCCGACATCGTCGAACCGAGGCCCAGCTGCGGCAGCGGATTGCCGGTCAGGTTCAGCGAGATGAACACGGCCGGAACGATGTAGGCGCAGATCAGCACGATGTACTGGGCGACCTGGGTGTAGGTGATGCCCTTCATGCCGCCGAACACCGCGTACAGGAACACGATCGCCTGGCCGATGTAGATGCCGGTGTCGCTCGAGACGCCGAGGAAGCGCGAGAAGGCCACGCCGACGCCAGTCATCTGACCGATGATGTAGGTCAGCGACGCGGTCAACAGGCACACCACCGCCACCGTCGAAGCCGTCTTCGAGTAGAAGCGGTCGCCGATGAACTGCGGCACGGTGAACTTGCCGAACTTGCGCAGGTACGGCGCCAGCAACATCGCCAACAGGACGTAGCCGCCGGTCCAGCCCATCAGGAACAGGCCGCCGCCGTAGCCCATGTTGGCGATCAGGCCCGCCATGGAGATGAAGGAAGCCGCCGACATCCAGTCGGCCGCCGTGGCCATGCCGTTGGTGACCGGGTGCACGCTGCCACCCGCGGCATAGAACTCGCTGGTGCTGCCGGCACGCGCCCAGATGGCGATGCCGATGTACAGCGCGAACGAGGCGCCGACCACCAGGTAGGTAACGGTTTGAAGATCCATAATCCTCTTACTCCTCG
>DAORCC010000038.1:11074-16759 GCA_035345235.1 Azospira sp. | reverse complement strand
CCTCGATCTCCTGGATGATGCCCCAGGCCTTGTCGACCATGTCCTGCGTCAGCTTCTCCATCATGTACGAGCCGGCCCACGGGTCGACGACGTTGCAGATATGCGTTTCCTCCTGGATGATCAGCTGCGTGTTGCGGGCGATGCGGGCCGAGAACTCGGTCGGTAGCGCGATCGCCTCGTCGAGCGCGTTGGTATGCAGCGACTGGGTGCCGCCGAAGACCGCAGCCATCGCCTCGATCGTCGTACGCACGACGTTGTTGTACGGATCCTGCTCGGTCAGCGACCAGCCGGAGGTCTGCGAGTGCGTGCGCAGCATCATCGACTTCGGGTTCTTCGGGTTGAACTGGCTCATGATGCGCTGCCACAGCAGGCGGCCGGCGCGCATCTTGGCGATCTCGAGGTAGAAGTTCATGCCCACCGCCCAGAAGAACGAGAGGCGGCCGGCAAAGGTGTCGACGTCCATGCCCGAGGCGATACCGGTGCGCACATATTCCATGCCGTCGGCGAGCGTAAACGCCAGCTCGATCGCCTGGTTCGCACCCGCTTCCTGGATGTGATAACCCGAGATCGAGATCGAGTTGAACTTCGGCATGTGCTGCGCCGTGTAGCCGAAGATGTCGGCGATGATCTTCATCGACGGCTTCGGCGGGTAGATATAGGTGTTGCGGACCATGAACTCCTTGAGGATGTCGTTCTGGATGGTCCCGGAGAGCTGCTCCTGCTTCACGCCCTGCTCTTCGGCAGCGACGATGTAACCGGCGAGGATCGGCAGCACGGCTCCGTTCATCGTCATCGAGACGGAAATCTTGTCGAGCGGAATACCGTCGAAGAGGATCTTCATGTCTTCGACCGAGTCGATCGCCACGCCGGCCTTACCGACGTCGCCCACGACGCGGGGGTTGTCCGAGTCGTAGCCGCGGTGGGTGGCCAGGTCGAAGGCGACCGAGACGCCCTGACCGCCGGCGGCGAGCGCCTTGCGGTAGAAGGCGTTGGAGGCCTCGGCAGTGGAGAAGCCGGCGTACTGGCGGATGGTCCACGGTTTCACGGCGTACATCGTCGCCTGCGGGCCGCGCACGAAGGGCGCGAAGCCGGGCAGGGTATCGGTGTATTCGAGGCTGGCGATGTCCTGCTTCGTATACAGCGGCTTGACGGTGATGCCTTCCGGGGTCACCCAGTTCAGCGCATCGACATTGCCGCCGGGCGCCGACTTGGCGGCAGCCTTCTGCCACGCCTCAAGGTTGGTGGAATCCTGGAACTTGTTATCGCTGGACATGGGAACCTCGCTGTATTCGGAAACGACTGCAAAAAAAGCCACCCTTCCGCCGGGCCGGACTTCATTATTGGACTTCGATGAATTTTCGCTGTCATGCCCACGACATTTCGCCGCTTGACACTCCGCGAATTCCCTCCAATAATACTGCATCCATAATTATGAATGCAAGGATCGCCGTCCAGCGTATAATGCCACGATGAATCCCGCCCGCATCGCCCAGACCGCACTCTATCAGGAAGTCGCCGAGCGCCTTCGCCAGCGCATCTTCGCCCACGAACTGCCGCCCGGCACGTGGATCGACGAGCAGGCGCTGGCCATCGATTACGGCATCAGTCGTACGCCGCTGCGCGAGGCGCTGAAGGTGCTGGCCTCGGAGGGCCTGGTCACGCTGAAGCCGCGCCGCGGCTGCTACGTCACCGAAATTTCCGAGCGCGATCTCGACGAGATCTTTCCGGTGATGGCGATGCTTGAAGGCCGTACTGCCTTCGAGGCCTCGCAGAAAGCGAAGGCCGACGACATTGCCCGTCTCGAATCCATTCACAACCTGCTTGAGGTTCATGCCGCCTCCGGCGACAAGGAACGCTTCTTCGAGGCCAATCAGGAGTTCCACCGTGCCGTGCAGGAACTGGCTGACAATCGTTGGCTACAGCAGGTGATTCAGGATCTGCGCAAGGTACTGAAGCTGACCCGCCTGCACTCGCTGTCGGCCGAGGGCCGCCTGCAGCAGTCGCTGGCCGAGCATCGGCTGATCATGGCCGGGTTCAAGGCGCGCGATGCAAAGCGTGCCGAGCAGGCGATGCACGACCATCTGCTCGCCGGCCGCGAGGCGCTGGCAAAGATGCATGCCCGCGAGGCAGGCAAGAGCAGCGCCAAGGCCGCTTGACCGACGTGCCGGGCCGCATCCTGTGCTCCCGCGAGGGGAGCCTCGCCCAGGTCACCATCGCCAACCCCGGCAAACTCAACGCCGTCGATCTCGGCATGTGGCAGCAACTCGAAGCGACCATGCGCGCGCTTTCCACCGACGATACGGTACGCTGCATCATCGTACGCGGTGAGGGTGATGAGGCCTTTGCCGCCGGCGGTGATCTCGAGGAATTCCTGACCGCCCGCGATACCATCGACAAGGCGATGCATTACCACGGCTGCGTCGGCCGGGCGCTCAAGGCCATCGGTGACTGCCCGCACCCGACCATCGCCCTCATTCGTGGCCCCTGCATCGGCGGGGGACTGGAGATTGCGGGTCAGTGCGATCTGCGCCTCGCCGGCCAGTCCGCCAAGTTCGGCGCGCCGATCAACCGCATCGGCTTCTCGATGTATCCGGAAGAAATGGCTGGCTTGCTACGCCTCGCGGGGCCGGCCGTGGTACTGGAGATCCTGCTCGAAGGACGCATCCTGAATGCTGCCGAAGCCCTGCAGAAGGGGCTGTTGACGCGCATCCTTCCCGACGAACAACTGGCCGATGAAGTGGCCGCTGCCGCGCGCCGGATTTGCGACGGCGCACCGCTGGTGGCCCGCTGGCACAAGCAGTGGGCAATGCGGCTACAGGACAATGCACCGCTTACCGAGGCGGAATTGCGCGCCTCCTTCGCCTTCCTTGATTCCGCGGATTACAAGGAAGGGCTTGCTGCCTTCCTCGAAAAACGCAAACCCGTATTCACGGGTTGCTGACAGCCTATCCGAACACGCTCCAGAGCATCTTCGCGACCAGCAGCATCAGGACGCCGGCAAAGATGCGCTTCAGTGTCGCCACTGGAAGCCGGTGCGCGAGCTTCGCACCGATCGGTGCGGTCAACATGCTGACCGCGACTACCAGCGCCAGGCCCGGCAGATAGATGAAACCAAGCGTCCATCCGGGCAGGCCCGGATATCCCCAGCCGTTCACGACGTAGCCCAGCGTACCTGCCAGCGCGATCGGCAACCCGATCGCGGCCGAGGTGCCGATCGCGTGCTGCGCCTTCACGTTGCACCAGGTCATGAACGGCACCGACATCGTGCCGCCACCGATCGCTACCAGCGCCGAGACACCTCCGATGCCAAGCCCGACCGCCGAGAGCCCGAGCGGTCCGGGCAGCTCGCGATGCGGCTTCGGCTTGATGTTGAGCAGCATCTGCACTGCAACGTAGGACATGAAGACAGCGAAGAACAGCGCCAGCCCGGTGGCAGGCACCTGCGCGGCAACGAAGGTTGCGCCGAAGGTGCCAAGCAGGATACCGGGGGTGATGCCACGGACCACGGACCAGAGCACGGCACCGTGCGCATGATGGGCACGCAGAGATGAAATCGAGGTAAAGACGATCCCGGCCATCGAGGTGCCGAGCGCCAGATGGACGACTTCTCCCTTCGGAAAGCCTTCAGCGATGAATATCGTGGTCAGGATCGGTACCATGATTGCGCCGCCGCCAACACCAAGCAGCCCGGCCATGAAACCGGCAAATGCACCCAGCAGCAAATAGGCCCACCAAAGTTCGCTCACTTCAATCGCTCCAGAAGGAAATCCCACTCCGCCGGCGACACAGGCGTAATCGACAAGCGGTTGCCACGCTGAAGGATCTGCATCTGCGAAAGCGCGGCAAAGCCACGCATCTCGGCCAGCGTCAGCAGTTGCGTCTTCCGCACGAATTTCACATCGACGCACAGCCAGCGCGGCTTTTCCGGCAACGACTTTGGATCGAAGTAGGGGCTTGCCGGATCAAACTGAGTTTCGTCCGGATGTGCCGGCGAACAGACTTCGCAGATTCCCGCAATCCCCGGCTCGGCACAACCCGAATGATAGAAGAAGGCGAGATCGCCGATCCGCATCGCATCACGCATGAAGTTGCGCGCCTGGTAGTTGCGCACGCCGAACCACGGCACCCTTTGGCGTGTCTCGAGATCGTCGATCGACACCTCCTCGGGTTCGGATTTCATCAGCCAGTAGGCCATCGCACCCTCAAATGAAAACAGCGCGGAAGAAATCTTCCGCGCTGCCGTCCTGCTGCTGGGGCCCCCGCCTGTGCCGTTAGGCCGGCATCCTGAACCTGGGTTCAGAGTGGCTGCTTTCCTTCCGCATCAGGCACACCCGACGAAGGGCGCGCACAACAGCGGTTTCGATGGTCCGCAACCGATGCCAATCAGCATTGGTTCAAGGAATGTATGGCCTTGGCGAACACTGCAGGGGACACTCGGTGGAGGTCGAAATCCGCGTTACCGCGAGGTTTCTAGAACAGCTTTTCCTGTGGTGCAAGCAACACATCCAGCTGCGCCTCCATGTCAGAGATTCTACGCCGGACGGCACCGAAATCAAGACCGCCGACAGGCTCGCCACCCTTGGCCTTGGAACTCAGGAATTCATGCGCGATATTGAGCGCGGCCATCACGGCGATGCGCTCGGCAATGTTGCTTTTCGTCCGGTCGGAGATCTCGTGCATCTTCTCGTCGACATAGGAAACGGCCGCCTGCAATGCCTCCCGTTCTTCGGGCGGACAGGCGATCCGGTATTCCTTGCCGAGCAGCGTGATGTCGAGATAGTTCGGGAGATTCTGGTCTGCCATCTGGAGTCCGATCAGGCCTTCGCTTCCGGCAGTTGGCCGACCAGCGCTTCAAGACGGGAACGCGCCGTATCCATGCGTTCGGTCAATTGACGCTTCTCCGCCTCAAGCGCCGCAAGGCGTTGCTGCAGATCGCGGTTCTCGTTGCGCAGGGCGCGGCACAAGCCCGCCACTTGGGCGATCTTGCTCTCGAGCGCGTTCAGTTCATTGACCATGGCGGCAACTATAGAAGAAAAAAACAAATCAAGTCAAGGATTAAGAATGCATTTTGAATGTGAAATATGTCACATAGAAGGGCGCCGTGCTTTCACCATGTGGCGGCGCAGAGTAGAATCCGCCCTTCGCCCCGACCCGCCATACGTGCCGGCCGAGCGAAAAGTGCAAGGTGCCGCCCAGCAGAGTTCTCTGCGGCGGTGAAACGGGAAAGCGGTGCGCGTGCAGGCAACTGCCACGCAATTCCGCTGCTGCCCCCGCAACGGTAAGCGAGTGATTCGTACCACGACGCCACTGGGCCTCACGGCCTGGGAAGGCGGTACGACAAGCCTCGCAAGCCCGGAGACCGGCCTTCGCACGATTAGCGGAAATGCCGCGGGGAGGCGGTCATTGAATGCCACGGCGCATTGCGCCCGCATCGTTCAAATCCCCGAGGCTTTCCATTCGAAGACCTGCCGGCTGCGGGGACGCTTGCCGGCGTTCAGGGGAAGTCATGAAACTCAAGCAACAATGCGCGCTGGCGACAGCGCTCGCCGCCTTTTCGGCCGGCAATGCCGCGGCGGCCGATGCCGAACTCAACCCGATCGTTGTCACCGCCACCCGCCAGGCAACCCGCGCCAATGAACTGATGGCCGACGTCACGGTCATCGATCGCGAGGAAATCGAGCAGGC
>DAORCC010000038.1:0-10974 GCA_035345235.1 Azospira sp. | reverse complement strand
GGCACGAAACTCAGCGAGTTCAACACCACGCAGGACCAGTTCTCCTGGCAGAACGACATCAAGCTCCCCCTGGGCACGGCACTCCTGGCGGCGGAGTATCTCAGGCAGACCGTCGACGGCACCACCAACTACACCGAGGACGAACGCACGATCCGCTCGCTTCTGGCCGGCTGGACGGCCGGCATCGACAACCACCGCCTGCAGTTCAACCTGCGCCGCGACGACAACTCGCAGTTCGGTGGCAAGACAACCGGATCGGCGACTTACGGCTACCAGTTTACGCAGGCCTGGCGGGCACACGTTTCCTATGGCACGGCTTTCCGCGCACCGACCTTCAACGAACTGTACTTCCCGGATACCGGTTTCGGCGGCGGCAACCCGAACCTGAAGCCGGAAAAATCGAAGAATGGAGAAGTCGGTGTCGCCTGGGAGCAGGGCGGACATCGCCTATCGGCCATCTACTTCCACAACAAGGTCGAGGACCTGATCAACAGCTGGCCGCCGCAGAATGTAGACAATGCGACGCTGAAGGGCGTCACGTTCAGCTACGCCGGTCGCAGCGGTCCGTGGTCGGGCGGCATCTCGGTCGACCTGCAGCGCCCGCGCGACGACGATACGGGCAACCATCTGGCCAGACGCGCCGACGAGCAGATGTTCAGCCACCTCAGCCGCAATTTCGGCAACTGGACGCTGGGCGGGGAGTGGCAATTCGTCGGCCAGCGCTATGACGATGCCGCAAACAGGACGAAGCTGGGCGGCTACGGCCTCGTTAACCTCTTTGCGGAGTATCGTGTGGAAAAGGACTGGGTGCTCTTTGCCCGTGGCAACAACATCTTCGACAAATACTACGAAACCGTGAACAACTACGGGGTGCTCGGCGCGAACGCGTTCTTCGGTATCCGCTACGCACCGAAATAAGCTGCCATGCCCTCCCGCCGCCGCGCCGCCCTCGTCCTCGCCGTGCTCGCCCTGCTCGGCGCGGCGAGTTTTGCGGCGGCGCTGGCGGTCGGCAGCATCGCCGTACCATTCTCGGACGTTGCCGCCGCGCTGCTCGGCGAACCGGTCGACAACGCGGCCATCGTGCGCGAATTGCGCCTGCCGCGCGCACTGGCCGGCTTCGCCTGCGGCGGGCTGCTGGCCCTGGCCGGTGCGCTGATGCAGGTACTGCTCCGAAACCCGCTCGCCGACCCCTACGTGCTCGGCATCTCCGGCGGTGCCGGGGTCGGCGCCATGTTCGCGATCCTGTTCGGTCTGTCGGCCGCCGGACTCAACTTCCTGGCCTTCGCCGGCGCCCTCTCCGCGATGCTGATCGTTTTCGGCCTCGCCCACGGCGACGGCGCGTGGACGCAGACACGCCTGCTGCTCACCGGCGTCATCGTCGCTGCGGGCTGCGGCGCACTGATCGCGCTGATGCTTTCGATCGCGCCGGAACACAAGTTGCGCGGCATGCTTTTCTGGCTGATGGGCGACCTTTCGCAGTCCGGCACACCGTGGATCGCACTGGCCGTGCTCGTCGCGGCACTCGTTGCATCACTGCCCTTCGCCCGCGAACTCAATCTGCTGGCGCGTGGTCACGACACCGCGCAGTCGCTCGGCGTCGATGTCCGCCGGCTGCGCTACAGCATCTACGCCATTGCCTCGCTGGTGACCGCCATGGCCGTCACCAGCGCCGGTTCGATCGGCTTCGTCGGCCTGATCGTGCCGCATCTCGTCCGACTCGCCATCGGCAACGACCAACGCCTGCTGCTGCCGGCCTCGGTGCTCGCCGGCGGCGCACTGCTCACCTTCGCCGACACGCTGGCGCGCACCGTTATTGCGCCACAGCAGTTACCGGTCGGTGTACTGACCGCTCTGATCGGCGTCCCCGTCTTTTTGTTTTTGTTGGCAAGGCATCGGCAATGAGCGCCCTGCTTGAAGCCCGCGATCTCGCCGTCAGCGTCGGCGGCCACGTCGTCTGCCGCGACCTGAATCTCTCCCTTGCTGCAGGAGAACGCGTGGCCATCCTCGGCCGCAACGGGGCCGGCAAGTCGACGCTGCTCTCGGTGCTCGCCGGGCTGCGCACCGCTGATGCGGGCGAGGTCCGGCTCGGTGGCGAAACCTACGCTGCACTCGGCCCACGCGTAGCGGCGAAGCGACGCGGCTGGCTGGCACAGCGGCACAGCGACGCCTTCGCCTCGACCGTCCTGGAGACAGCGCTGACCGGCCGCCACCCGCACCTCGGTCGCTGGGACTGGGAATCGAAGCGGGATACCGAGATTGCACGCGGCGCCCTGAAGGCCGTCGGCCTCGCCGAGCTGGAAGAGCGCGATGTGCAGACCCTGTCCGGCGGCGAGCGTCAACGCCTCGCCATCGCGACGCTGCTGACACAGGCGGCACCGCTCTACCTGCTCGACGAGCCGCTCGCCCACCTCGACCTGAATCACCAGATCGCCATCCTCGACCTCTTCGCAGGCGCCGCACAGGATTGCCATGCAGGACTGGTCATGGTCCTGCACGAGCCCGGGCTTGCCGACCGCTACTGCGACCGCGCGTTGCTCGTCCATGGGGATGGCCGCTGCGAGCTCGGCGCCTGTCGCGAACTGCTTACGGCCGAACGTCTCGGCAGCCTGTACGGCCACCCGCTGAAAGAAGTCGTGAGCGATGACCGTCGCTGGTTCATCCCTGTCTGAAGGAAACGCAATGAACGAAGAAAGCACGCGCGAACAGCGCCACCACGACCGCATGCAGCGCAAGAAGGACGTGATCGATTCAAAGATCGCTGCCGCCCAGGAAGAGCGCGGCATCCTGCTGGTCAATACCGGCAACGGCAAGGGCAAGAGCTCGGCCGCCTTTGGCGTCGTCGCGCGCGCGCTTGGCCACGGCCATAAGGTGGCCGTCGTACAGTTCGTGAAAGGGCGCTCCGACACCGGCGAGGAAGGGTTCTTCCGCAATTTTCCCGAACAGGTGCGCTGGCACGTCTGCGGCGAGGGCTTCACGTGGGAGACGCAGGACAGCGGCCGCGACACCGCTGCCGCGCAGGCGGCATGGAAAATTGCGCAGGCCTATCTCACTGACGACACGATCGACCTTGTCGTCTTCGACGAGATGACTTACGCCTTCAAGTACGGCTGGCTCGACCTTGCCGAGGTGCTCGCCGCCATCGCCGCCCGGCCACGCATGCAGACGGTGATCGTCACCGGCCGTGCCGCGCCCGATGCTCTCGTTGAGGCGGCCGATACCATCACCGAGATGGGCATGGTCAAGCACGCCTTCAAGGCCGGCGTGAAGGCGATGCCGGGGGTTGAGTATTAATTCGAAGCCGCACTTGCTCACGTGATCATGCGGCGCTGCAACTGCCGTCACTGCACCCACCATGCAGGTTGGCGACGACAAGGTGTCCGGGGCCTGCTGACAGAGGTTGGCCGTTCCCAAGCGAATACGATGAACACCATTGGCACTGGCAGACGGTTCTCGTTTTATTTCTCTGCTAGCATGTATGCCAATTCAATCGGCATACATTCATCGGGGGTCGCACGTGGATAAGCGCTTGGTCGGCGGTTTGGTTGCAGGATCGATTGTTGCAACGGCAATAGGTGCCGCAATCGCCCTCCATTACTGGGAGCGGCATCAGGCTCGGGCAGATCTCGACGCAGTCGGCATCAGCTATTCGGAGGCCAACTTCATCGATGAAGCCTGCGCAGGCAATCGAGCTGCTGTCGTTCTCTTCCTAAAAACCGGAATGAGCCCTCGCACGCGAGGAAAAGATGACATCACGGCCCTGCACTGTGCGGCACGCCACGGCCAGGACAAACTTGCCCAGCTCCTCCTGACCCGAGGCGCTGAAACAGAAGCTCTCAGCAAGGATGGCCGCAGCCCGCTGCACGAGGCAGGCAGCAAGGGTTCGGTCGAGGTCGCACGACTCCTCATTGATGCAGGAGCGACCATTGATGTCACCAATCAGCAGGGAGACACCCCCCTGCTGCTGGCGAGCCAGCGCAAGAACGATGTCACGGCACTACTGCTGGAACGGGGTGCCAACCCGAAGATACGCAACAAAAATGGCGATACGCCGTTGCTCCGGATCATTTCGCAATATGGCAGCAGCAAGGAAGCCGCCGCGCTGGTCGATCTTCTATTGAAGAAAGGGGCCGACATCAACGCCGCGAACAACGATGGCCGAACCCCCTTGATGGCAGCAATCGGCAGCGGCAATCGTGCAATTGTTGAAAAGCTGATCACTGGAGGTGCCGATGTCAATGCGAAAGGCACTCACACGACACCTCTCATCGCTGCCGCCAGCCGTGCTGAGCTGCTTCGGTTACTGCTTGAGAACAAGGCAGATCCCAATCTTTCGGCGGACAACGGCCAGACGGCGCTCGATCAGGCCACACGAGCTGGCAACCTTGAAGCGGTGAGATTGTTGCTCGATGCAGGTGCCCGGGTAGAACCCGCACAAATCGGTAGAGATGGGCCTTTGCATAGTGCTGCTGCCAATGGAAGCACCGAGATGATCCAGCTGTTGTTGATGAAGGGAGCCGACGCAAGCGGACGCGGCCAAGGAGGTCGGACCCCCTTGCACGCACTCACGAGTGGCGCCCGCACCAGCACGGGCGACAGGGTAAATGGGGCAAAGCTTTTACTGGAATTTGGAGCAAAGGCCGATGCACTCGACAATCAGGGACAGACACCGGGGCAGATCGCCCAGCAGTCAGGCAACACGGAACTGGTCGATTTATTGACTCCGCGTGCGACGAGTTCTAATGCACGTCCGACAGCAACGACGACTCCTGGAAAGCCGGGCAGTTCGCCCCCTCCGTCGGCTCCGGCTAACCGTCACAGCAGTCTGCCCATGCCGGCTCCCGCACCCGCGCCAGCCCCTTATCCTGCCGCACCTTACCCACGAACCAGATAGTCGCAAATGTCCGTGACCTGCCCCGCCCTACTCGTCGCCGCCCCCGCCTCCAGCCAGGGCAAGACCACCGTCGTCGCCGCACTGGCGCGGCTGCATGCGCGGCAGGGAAAGCGGGTGCGCGTCTTCAAGTGCGGCCCCGACTTCCTCGACCCGCAGATCCATGCCATTGCCAGCGGCCACCCCTGCGAGAACATCGACCTGTGGATGTGCGGCGAGGCCGACGCGCGCTGGCGGCTGGCCGCGGCGGCGAAGGATGCCGACCTGATCCTGATCGAAGGCGTCATGGGCCTCTTCGACGGCACGCCGTCGGCCGCCGAACTGGCGACAACGCTCGGCATCCCGATCCTGACCGTGATCGATGGCGCGGCGATGGCCACCAGCTTCGGCGCCATTGCCTACGGCCTCAAGCACTACCGGCCGGGCACACCGCTCACGGCGGCCTTCGCCAACCGGGTCGGCAGCAACTATCACGCTGATCTGCTCAGGCAGAGCCTGCCCGAGGACATCCGCTGGATGGGCCACCTGCCGCGCGATGAATTCGCGGCGATGCCTGAGCGCCACCTCGGCCTGCTGCCCGCCGCCGAAATCGCCGACCTGTCGGCGCGCCTCGACCGCATGGCCGACGCGCTGGCGCAGACCGACGCCGCATCGCTACCGCCGGCGATCGACTTCGCCGATGCGCCGCGCCCGACACTGCCACCGCTGCTCGCCGGCACGACGATTGCCGTCGCCCGCGACGCCGCCTTCTGCTTCCTCTATCCGGCCAACCTCGAATGCCTGCAGGCAATGGGGGCGACGCTCGTCTTTTTCTCGCCGCTGGCGGACGCCATGCTGCCCGCGTGCGATGCGATCTGGCTGCCTGGCGGCTACCCCGAGTTGCACGGCAAGCCGCTCGCCGCCAACCGCGCACTGTGGGCGGCGCTCGCCAAGCATGTCGCCGCCGGCAAGCCACTCTTCGCCGAATGCGGCGGCATGATGGCCCTGTTCGAGACGCTGATCGACATTGATGGCCAGTCGCACTGGCTGGGCAGCCTGATCCCGGGCACCGTCACCATGCAGAAGACGCTTGCCGCACTCGGCATGCAGGAGGCGGCACTCGATGGTCACCCGCCATTGCGCGGCCATACCTTCCACTATTCGAGCGCGCAGACCCGGCTGGAACCGTTCGCCAGGGCTGCGAAAAAGCAGGGCGCGAGCGAAGGAGAGCCGATCTATCGCATGGAACGGCTCACAGCGAGCTACCTGCACCTATACTTCCCGTCCAGCCCGATCGCTGCGGCCAGCCTCTTCCTGGCGGCAGAATAATTCGGTTTTTACGTACAAACGATTCGCTATTCAACGGTTTTTATCCAGCCGGCGATTGCGTATCATGCGAGCACATCTCTCATCGAAGGAGGCACACATGAACAAGTTTCTCGCGCTGGCCGCGGCCGTGGTCGTCGGCTTCACGCTGAACGTCACCGATGCCGAAGCCGCCAAGCGCCTCGGCGGCGGCAGTTCTGCCGGCATGCAGCGGCAGGCCACGCCACCGGCCAAGAACACGCAGGCCACGCCCGCACAACAGCAACAGCAGGCCGCTCCGGCACAACAGCCCGGCGCAGCCGCCGCCCCCGCGGCCCAACCGAAGCGCTCGTGGCTCGGTCCCATCGCCGGCCTCGCTGCCGGTCTCGGCCTCGCCGCGCTGGCCTCGCACCTCGGTTTCGGCGAAGGCCTGGCCAACTTCCTGATGATCGCGCTGCTGGCCGTTGCCGTGATGGCCGTTGTCGGTTTCTTCCTGCGCAGGAAGGCAGCGGCAGGGCAGCCGCAGGGCATGCAGTACGCTGGTGCCGGTGCGGGTGAAGGTGGTGCCGCACCGCGTCAGGACTTCACGCCTGCCGGAGGTTCTTCCTATGCCCCGGCCGCTGCAGCGGCTGCCGGCGCAGCGACCGCCGCAGCAAACGGTGGCGTGGCTGGCAACATCCCGGCCGATTTCGACGCCGAAGGCTTCGCTCGCACCGCCAAGGTGAACTTCATCCGCCTGCAGGCCGCCAACGATGCCGGCAACCTCGACGACATCCGCGAATTCACGACGCCGGAGATGTTCGCCGAGATCAAGCTGGCTATCGACGAGCGCAAGGGCGCGACGCAGGAGACCAACGTGACCGACCTCGACGCACAGGTCATCGACGTCGCCGAGGAAGGCAACCGCCATGTGGTCAGCGTGCATTTCAGCGGCTACATCAGCGAGGATCGCAGCCCGGTCGAATCGTTCTCGGAGATCTGGCATCTGGTGAAGCCGACCGACGGCAGCCGCGGCTGGGTCATCGCCGGCATCCAGCAAGTGCAGTAAGCGTTTGCGGTAGCCTGCAAACGAAAAAGGCCGGCGGGAGCGATCCCGCCGGCCTTTTGCTTTCCTGCAGCGGCCCTGCTGCGGCTTACTCGCCGCGTGGCACGAAACGCAGCGCCACGCCGTTGTTGCAGTAGCGCAAGCCGGTCGGCAGCGGGCCGTCCTCGAAGACGTGGCCCTGATGGCCGCCGCATTTCGCGCAGTGGTACTCGGTGCGCGGCATCAGCAGCTTGTGGTCGGTCTTCGTGCCGACGGCATCCGGCAGGGCCTGCCAGAAGCTCGGCCAGCCGGTGCCGCTGTCGAACTTGGCGCTGCTGTCGAACAGCGGCGTGCCGCAGGCGGCGCAGACGAAGGTGCCATCACGCTTCTCGCAGTTGAGCGGGCTGCTGCCCGCATATTCGGTCGCTTCCTCGAAGAGCACGCGATACGCCTCGGGCGACAGGCGCGCCGCCCAGTAGGCCTTCGATTCCTCGATGCTGCTGCAGGCGTCGCTGCCGCAGGAATCCGCTCGTTCCATGCCAATCTCCTCGAATCACGCAAACCGTTCGCGTAGATCTTCGAGGCCGAAAGTGGCGAGAAGTTCGGACAGCCGCTCGGCCGGCTTCCGCGTCGGCAGCTTGCGGTCGACGGCGATGATCAGCTCGTTCTTCATCGAATGCTCCCAGCCGGTCAGCTCGGTCACCGTCACCTCGTAACCGTGCGCCTGCAATTGCAGGCAGCGCAGCACGTTGGTCAGGTGGCTGCCGAACTCGCGCGTGTGGATCGGATGGCGCCAGACTTCGCCGAGGGCGCTCGCCAGCGCCGTCGCCTTGTGTTTCCTGAGTGTCGCCGCCACCTCGGCCTGGCAGCACGGTACCAGCACGATGGTTTTAGCCCGCTTCGCCAGCGCGAAGCGGATCGCGTCGTCGGTCGCCGTGTTGCAGGCATGCAGCGCCGTCACCACGTCGATGCGTTCCGGCAGGGCAGGCGATACGATTGAATCGGCCACCGACAGGTTGAGGAACTTCATGCCGCCGAAACCCAGCCGAGCGGCCAGCTCGCGCGAACGCGTCACGAGTTCGTCGCGCGTCTCGATGCCCCACACCGTCGAGCCTGGCGCACGGTCCTTGAAGAACAGGTCGTAGAGGATGAAGCCGAGGTACGACTTGCCGGCCCCGTGGTCGACCAGATGGATGTCCGGGTTCGCCTGCTGCGCGTCGACCAGCAGCGGCTCGATGAAGTTGAAGAGGTGATAGACCTGCTTCAGCTTGCGGCGGCTGTCCTGGTTCATCGCGCCGTCGCGCGTCAGGATGTGCAGTTCCTTGAGCAGCTCGACGGACTGCCCCAGACGCAGTTCGTAGGATTTCTCCTTCTTTGCCTTCATCAGCAGCGCGCACCTGCCGGGCAGCTCGCCACCGCCGTCGCCGCCGGCACCAGCGTGCGCCCTTCCGCGGCCCAGGCGCGGATGCCGTCCTTCACGTTATAAACCTTGGCGTACCCGGCCTGCCGCGAGAGAAGATCGCTCGCTGCCTTCGTCCGGTTGCCGCTGCGACAGATCACGATCACCGGTTGCTCCGGCTTGGCCACTTCCTTCACCTTCGCCAGCCATGCCGGCGCATCGGCCCGACCTCTCTCGTCGAAAAGCGTGATCAACCGGCTGCCCGGCACGATGCCGGTTTCCTTCCACTCGCCCTCGGTGCGGATGTCGATGACCGGCACGCCGGAAATCGCCAGGCGGGCCAGCTCGGCGTTGGTGATATCGACCACTTCGGCGCGTGCCGACAGGGTCGTCGCCAGCAGCAACAGGAAAGCGACAAGGCGCATGATGTATTCTCCCGACAAGGCCGGTATTCTACCGTCTGACCCGCTTTCCGCCGACGACGTTCCACCCGGACTTCGGGAACCGCCACCGATGAATCTCAGACATCCTTTCCAGTTGCCCCTTTGGACGGTGGCGGCGCCGATCGCCGCCACGATCCTGCTTGCCTTCGCCTGGGGCAATGCACTCGGCGGCGTGCTGGCCCTTGTCGTCGCCGCCGGCCTGATCGCCAGCGTCATGGCGGCCGTCCAGCACGCCGAAGTCGTTGCACACCGCGTCGGCGAACCCTTCGGCGCCCTGATCCTGGCGCTGGCCGTCACCGTCATCGAAGTGTCGCTGATCGTTTCGCTCAAGCTGTTCGGTGGCGAAGGGCAGGACACCCTGGCCCGCGACACCGTATTCGCGACGGTGATGATCGTCTGCAACGGCATCGTCGGCCTCTGCCTGTTCGCCGGCGCGCTGCGCCACCAGGTTGCGGTATTCCGGGTCGAGGGCAGCGCCCCCGCCCTCGCCGTTCTCATTCCGCTGACCACGCTGGCACTGGTGCTGCCCCAGTTCACGACAACGACGGCGGGGCCGACCTATTCGACCTCCCAGCTGGCATTCGCCGGTCTCATGTCGCTGCTGCTGTTCGGCGTCTATGTCTTCGTGCAGACGATCCGCCATCGTGAACATTTCCTGCCGATCGGGAGCAACGACGACGAACATGGCGCGCCCCCTGCAACGAGCACGACCGTCGCCGCCTTCCTGCTGCTCTGCACCGCGCTGGTGACCGTCGTCGGTCTCGCCAAGACGCTGGCGCCGGGCATCGAAGCCTCCGTCGCGGCCATCGGCGCGCCAAGTTCCTTCGTCGGCGTCGTCATCGCACTGATCGTCCTGCTGCCGGAGACCGGGGCCGCCTTCCGCGCGGCGGTGCGCAACCGCATGCAGATCAGCCTCAACCTCGCGCTCGGCTCTGCGCTCGCCACTATCGGCCTGACCATTCCCGCCATCGCGGTCGTCGCCATCGTGTTCGACATGCCGATCACGCTCGGCCTCGCCGCCAAGGAGATCGTGCTGCTCGTGCTGACCTTCGCCGTCAGCATCATCACGCTCACCAGCGGCCGCGCCACGATCCTGCACGCAGCGGTGCACCTCGTCCTGTTTGCCGCCTTCCTGTTTCTCTCGATCGTTCCCTGACCGAGCAGTTCAATCCGTCAGCCGGCGCGGACGGCGATCTCGTCGTCGCCGACGCGCACTGTCTCGCCACCGCGCAGCTTGCGCGTCTTGCGCGTCTCGACCTCGCCGTCGACGGTGACGAGGCCATCGGCCACCATCGCCTTCGCCGCACCGCCGGAAGGCGCGAGGGCGAGCAGCTTGAGCAGGATGTGCAGTTCGACGTATTCGCGGTCGAGCGGGAAGACATGATGGTTCATTGCGCAGCTCCTGCCGCCGCAGCGGTCCATTGGCGGAACAGTTGGGCGAGCGCCGGCAGGCCCTCGCGGATGGCGACCGGCCCCGGGTTCAGGATCACGGCCGACTTGAGTTCGTGGATCTGCGCGCCGGCCACCGCCGGCACCGCCGACCAGCCTTCACGCGCAGCAACACGCTCCGGCCGGAAATGCTTGCCGCACCACGAGCCGATGATGATGTCCGGCGCGCGGCGCACGATCTCCAGCGGGTCGGCGATGATGCGGTCCTTTGCCGACTGGCACAGCGCGCGCTCGGCAAAGATGTCCTCGCCGCCGGCCAGCGCGATCATCTCCGAAACCCAGCGGATGCCGCTGATCGGCGGCTCGTCCCATTCCTCGAAATAGACGCGCGGTTTCTTCGGCAGCGTGGCGCCCTCGGCCCGCACGCGGTCGATGATCGCCTGCAGTTCCGCCACCATCACCAGCGCCTTCTCCTCGGCACCGACGAGGCGGCCGACGGTGGCGATCATCGCCAGGATGTCGTCCACGCTGCGCTGGTTGAAGGCAT
>DAORCC010000037.1:8617-17252 GCA_035345235.1 Azospira sp. | reverse complement strand
GCCGGGTTGTGCAGGGTGCTGGTGAAGACGGCGCGCGACCAGCCCGGATCGTCCGCGTGATAGCCAAACAGCGCGAGCGAAAGGAAACCGGCCAGCACGACCAGCGCCAGCCAGCGGGATTCCTGCAGGATCAGCGCGATTTTTTCGGGCAGCGGGCTGGGGGCATCGCCCCGGTCGAGGGTCTTGGCTTTCAAGTGTTTCGGCAGCGGGAAGGCAAAATCCGATTATACCTGCGCGTTCCGGGCCCCCGCCCGCTCATTGCTCGTTGAGGACGATCTGCCCGTCATCGACGAGGATATAGCCGCTGCCTTCGAGATCCTTCATCACGCGGCTGACCATCTCGCGCGAGGCACCGATCATCTTCGCGATGTCCTGCTTGGTCAGCCGGCGCGGGATGATGCGACGACCGTCGTGAATTTCCGACACGTCGAGCAGCAGCTTGGCGACACGGCCATAGACGTCCATCAGCGCCAGGCTCTCGATCTTGCGGTCCGCCTCGCGCAGGCGCTCCACGAGGCGCTTCATGATGTTCAGCGCGACCTCGAAGTTTTCCTGCAGGCAGCGCTTGAAGTCAGCCTTGGAAATCACGAGCAGTTCACACGATTCGGCCGCCACGACATCCGCCGAACGCGGACTGCCGTCGATCAGGCCCATCTCGCCAAAGAAGTCGCCGGGACCGAGGATGGAGAGGATGACCTCGCGCCCCTCCTCGTCGCTGTTCATGACACGGGCACTGCCGTTGATGAGGATATAAAGGGAATCGGTGGGATCACCGGAACGGACGATCACCGTCCCGCGGGACACCTTGCGATGCGCCGCGACCCCCGCGATCTGTTCCAGCTCGGGATCGCAAACGCCGCTGAACAGCGGAATCGTTCGCAGCAACACCAGGCCTTTTGATCCAACACCACCCATCCGGAACACCCTTATTCTGAAAATTTTCGTTAATTCATGGCGTTGTACGCAACTTATAAGACTGTTTCATAAAAGGCAAGCATCACCGAGCAGCAGCGCATTAAGCGCTGCGCGATCTCGCTATAATTCCCGGTTCAAACAACACCGCTACCAGAGAACGAACATGACCCAAGCCACCCGCCATTGCCGCCTGCTCATCCTCGGTTCCGGCCCCGCCGGTTATACCGCTGCCGTGTACGCCGCCCGCGCCAACCTCAAACCGGTGCTGATCACCGGTATCGCCCAGGGCGGCCAGTTGATGACGACGACCGAAGTCGACAACTGGCCGGCGGACGCCGACGGCGTGCAGGGCCCGGAACTGATGGCCCGCTTCCAGAAGCATGCCGAGCGCTTCGAGACCGAGATGGTGTTCGACCACATCCACACCACCCACCTGAACGAAAAGCCGATTCGCCTCGTCGGCGACTCCGGCATCTATACCTGCGATGCGCTGATCATTGCCACCGGTGCCTCCGCCCAATATCTGGGCCTGCCCTCGGAAGAGAAATTTTCCGGCAAGGGTGTCTCGGCGTGCGCCACCTGCGACGGCTTCTTCTACCGCAACCAGCCGGTCGCCGTCGTCGGCGGCGGCAACACGGCGGTCGAAGAGGCGCTGTATCTGGCGAACATCGCCAGCAACGTCACGCTGATCCACCGCCGCGACAAGTTCAAGGCCGAGAAGATCATGGTCGACAAGCTTTACCGGAAGGTCGAGGAAGGCAAGATCACCCTCGCCCTCGATTCGACGCTGGACGAAGTGCTGGGCGACAACACCGGCGTCACTGGCCTGCGCATCAAGCACATGAAGACGGGCGCCACCAGCGAGGTGAAGGTACAGGGCGTCTTCATCGCCATCGGCCACAAGCCGAACACCGACATCTTCGCCGGCCAGCTGGAAATGGAAAACGGCTACATCGTCACCAGGAGCGGCCGTGAAGGCAATGCCACCGCCACCAGCGTAGAAGGCGTCTTTGCCGCAGGCGATGTGCAGGACCACATTTACCGGCAGGCCTGCACCTCCGCCGGCACCGGGTGCATGGCCGCGCTCGATGCCGAGCGCTATCTCGACGCCAAGGGCCTCACCTGAACACCGATGAAGCAGCGCCCCAAGGACTCCCCCTTCGGGGCGCTCGTTGCCTTGCGTGGCAAGGTCCGCGACAGCGGACCGCTCAAGCCTTCGCCACCGAAAGTTCCGGCCTCGTCCGCAGAGGCGGATGATTTCACCGAATTCCGGAAGGCAGTGGCCGGTACGGCGCCGCTTGCAGCCAATGATCGTGCGCAGATCGAGCGGCCCCGGCCATCGCCCGTCCCTCGCCCCCGTTCCGCAGAGCCCGAACCGGCAACCGCGCCCCGACGCCGCAGCATCGACCCCAACGACACCAGAGCCCTCTTTCGCGAGGCCATGGACGGCGTGGCGCCACTCGCGGACACCGGCCGCATCGAACTCGGCCGTGCACCGCGCCGCACGATGAGACCTTCGCACGACGCAGTGCTCGACACACAGGAATTACCGGATTGCCGAGGCGTGCTACCGCCACTCGACGGCGACGAACACGATCCTGCCGCGCTCTTCCGCCGTGCGATCGGCGCTGCAGCACCGCTTCCGGACAAGAACCGCGCCGAGCTCCAACGGGTGCCCCCGGCACCGCAGCCACGCATGCGGGAACAGGACGAGGCAGCGGTTCTGCGCGAATCGATCGAGGCGCCGCTGTCCTTCGAGGACCGCATCGACATCGGCGACGAAGGCGTACATCTGCGCGACGGTCTGCCGCGTCGCGTACTCACCGACCTCCGCCGCGGCCGCTGGGTGGTACAGGCCGAGCTTGACCTGCATGGCCTCACTCGCGACGAGGCGCGCAGCGCGCTCGCCCACTTCCTTCACGACGCCCTTGAAAACGGCTACCGTTGCGTCCGGCTTATCCACGGCAAGGGGCTCGGTTCGCCAGGAAGGGAACCCGTGCTCAAGCACCTGTCGCGCGGCTGGCTGATGCAACGCGAGGAAATTCTCGCTTTCTGCCAGGCAAGACCGCACAACGGTGGCGAGGGTGCGCTGCTGGTCCTGCTGCGCAACCCGAACAGAAAGCTTGCCGACATCCGACAGCGATCAGGGGGCTGACGCACTGCCGCGCAGAAAGCCGGCTCGCGGTGTTGCGGCCACCGCCAGACAGGCTTCAGCAGGCATGGCCGGGAGTCATCATTTCCCGGATTTCGTACCTTCGGTCGGCATGGTGCCGACGTATTTCTGGATGATCCGGCGAATCTCGCCACGCGCCTGCAGGCGTTGGATCGCCTCCGTCACGGCAGCGATCGTTTCTGCATCTGCGGTTTTTCTCGAAAAATGCAGGAAGAAATGCTTTTCGCCCAACACCAGCGGCGGTGCCAGTTGCTCCCTTCGGACCCCCGCGCGCTCGGCATTGAAATACAAGCCCACGTTTGAACCGATTCCGGCGTCGAAGCGACCCGCCATCATCATGCGCAGGGTCTGCTCGTAATTATTCGTTTCAATCTTCATGATCGCACTGTCGGCATCGAACGCGTCATCGAAACGCCCTCCCCGCACGACGCCGACAGTCTTGCCGCGCAGATCGGCCAGCGAGCGGAAGCGGCTACCGGCAGGCGCCAGAATGATCGTAGGCAGACTGACGATCGTCGCCACCTGTATGGCAACCTGTTCGAGCTTTTCATTGGTGTAGCGGATGACGAAATCGCTATCGCCCCGCTCCAGGTCGAAGACGGTACGCGCATACGGGACGACGGCATTCACGTAGGGCATGCCGGCCTCTTCCGCGATCCGGTTCCCGATCTCGTACATGATGCCCGTCGGCTGCCCGTTCCGATCCATATAGCCGAACGGCAGGGACTCGATCGTTTCGATCCGAAGCTGCCTCGCCTGCACGGACAGCGGGAGCGCGATCAGCACAAGCGACATCAGGAAAGAGACGGAAATCTGTCGACAGGACTGCCAGCGCAGCCCCGGAGGAAGAATGATCAAGCCGTATTCTCCGATCGCAGGCCCTGTTGTGGGCGGTGGTGGATTCCAGGAGCGAATGGAAGGGACACTACGCGAGGACAAGCATCAGATCAAGCCCGTGCCGCGAACGGAAACGACAAAAGAAAAGGGCCGCCCGGAATACCGGGCAGCCCTCACAAGGAATCCGGAAATCGGATCAGATCGCTGCCTCGTTCGTCTCGCCGGTACGGATGCGGACCACCTGCTCGACCGCAGTGACGAAGATCTTGCCGTCGCCGATCTTGCCGGTATGGGCGGCCTTGACGATCGCCTCGATCGCCGGCTCGACGGTCTCGGAAGCGACGACGATCTCCAGCTTGACCTTGGGAAGGAAATCGACCACATACTCGGCGCCGCGATAAAGCTCGGTGTGCCCCTTCTGGCGACCGAAGCCCTTCACCTCGGTGACGGTCAGGCCGGTAACGCCGATCTCCGACAGCGCCTCACGCACTTCGTCGAGCTTGAACGGCTTGATGATGGCTTCGATCTTTTTCATGACTCAGGTTCTCCGGTGCTCGGTTGTTGTGTTCGACCGCTATCGTATCAAAACTCATCGCGATAGCGGTTGGTGATCGGATAACGCCAGTCCTTGCCGAAACCGCGCTGCGTGACACGGATGCCCACCGGGGCCTGGCGGCGCTTGTATTCGGCGATGCGCAGCAGGCGCACGACACGACGAACGTCGGTCTCGGCATAGCCGCGGGCGATGATCTCGCGCGGGCTCTCGTCGCGCTCCATGTACCCCTGCATGATCGCATCAAGCACTTCGTACGGCGGCAGGCTGTCCTGGTCTGTCTGCCCGGGTTTCAACTCGGCGGACGGCGGGCGCGTGATGATCCGTTCAGGAATGATCTCGCGTTCGCGATTGACCCAGCGCGACAGGCGGTAGACGAAGGTCTTGAAGACATCCTTGATGACCGCGAAGCCGCCGGCCATGTCGCCATAGAGCGTGCAATAGCCGACCGCCATCTCGGACTTGTTGCCGGTGGTCAGGACCAGCGCACCGGTCTTGTTCGAGAGCGCCATCAGGAGGTTGCCGCGGATCCGCGCCTGCAGGTTTTCCTCGGTGGTATCGCTGGCGAGCCCGGCGAACTCGTTTGCCAGCATTTCTTCATAGACGGCCATCGCCGGGGCGATGGCGATCTCGTCGTAGCGCACGCCGAGCGTCTGCACCATCTGGCGCGAATCCGCGAGGCTGATATCGGCCGTGTAGGGCGACGGCATCATCACCGCGCGCACCTTGTCGGCGCCGAGCGCATCGACCGCGATCGCAAGCGTCAGCGCAGAGTCGATGCCGCCGGAAAGGCCGATGAGCACGCCGGGAAAGGCGTTCTTGCCGATGTAGTCGCGCACGCCCAGCACCAGCGCGGCATAGACCTGTGCCTCCAGCGCTTGCGGTGTGGCAAGTGCTCCCGGCTGCGGCTCGCCCTGAACGACATCGACGAAACCCAGGGCCTCCTCGAACTGCGGCAGGCGCACCATCTCGCGACCGGCCGCGTCGAGGGCGAACGACGCGCCATCGAAGACCAGTTCATCCTGTCCGCCGACGAGGTTCGCATAGATCGCCGGAATGCCGGTCGCGGCAATGCGCCGACGCAGCACGGCGGCCCGGTCCTCGAACTTGTCGAGGTGGTACGGAGAGGCGTTGAGCACGAGCAGCAGTTCTGCACCGGCGGCATAGGCGCCTTCGGCGGCACCGGCCTCCCAGATATCGGCGCAGATATTGATGCCACAGCGCACGCCCTTGATGGTGAAGACACACGAGGTACTGCCGGGGTCGAAGTAGCGCTCCTCGTCGAAGACCTCGTAGTTGGGCAGCAACTGCTTGTGATAGGTGGCGACCCGCCGGCCGTTTTCCAGCACGCTGGCGGCGTTGTAGCGGCGGCCGCTGGCCGCTTCGGGATGCCCGACAAGGACTGCGATCCCCGTCACACGCGCGGCCAGCGACTCGAGTTCGCGCTCGCAGGCCCGGTAGAAATCCGGCCGCAGCAGCAGGTCTTCCGGCGGGTAACCGCAGAGCGAAAGTTCCGGGGTCAGCAACAGGTCGGCACCGGCAGCGCGCGCGCGCTCCGCGTACTCGACGATTCTTGCCGCGTTTCCGGCAAGGTCACCGAGTGTGGCATTGAACTGGGCGATCGCGATCTTCAGCATGGCGATTTCTGTCGTTGTCCTGGGGGCATTTCGTTTCGATCAGCAAAAGGGGCGCCCGCGGCGCCCCTGAATCATTCACCTGCGGCAGGCGATCAGAAGTTCGGTTTTTCCGACGAATCCTGGAAACGCGCGACGCCCTCCATGATTTCCTTCTTCGCTTCTTCCTGACCGAACCAGCCGTTGATCTTCACGAACTTGCCGGGCTCGAGGTCCTTGTAGTGCGCGAAGAAGTGCGAGATCTGGTCAAGCGTGATCTGTGGCAGGTCACGCGGGCTCTCGACGCTGCGGTACATGGTCGTCAGCTTGTCGACCGGAACTGCCAGCACCTTGGCATCGGCACCGGCTTCGTCGGTCATCGCCAGCATGCCGACCGGACGGCAGCGCACCACGACACCCGGCGGCAGCGCGAATTGTGTGACGACCAGCACATCCACCGGATCGCCGTCACCGGCGATGGTGTGCGGGATGTACCCGTAGTTGCACGGATAGTGCATGGCGGTCCCCATGAAGCGATCGACGAAGATCGCGCCGCTTTCCTTGTCGACCTCGTACTTCACCGGGTCGGCATGCGCCGGAATCTCGATGATGACGTTGAAATCATTGGGGAGGGACTTGCCCGAGGGGACGTTATTGAGTGCCATGGCTCTTCTTTCTCTGTCAGCTGTGCGGAAAGGTTCAATTATACCGTTTCGCTATCGCTTCGCGGACCCCGGAAACATGGTGCGCCGCCATAGGGTCGTCCCAGCGCGGTGGTAGCCGCGCCGATTCCCTTCTGCAAGAAAAGACTTGACGCTCATGTCGCAAAATATATAATGCGAACCGTTCTCATTAGCACTCGCATTAGTAAAGACTACCATGACCACGGAGCCCAACGACATGCCCCCTTCCCTGCACGAACAGGCATTGCCTGACGTTCCGTCACCTTCGGAAATGCCATCACGACTCGACAGCACGCAGATTTTCCGCGGCCAGAAGACCGTCGAGATCGAGCACGGCGAACAGCGCTACACGCTGCGCGTGACCAAGGACAACAAGCTGATTCTGACCAAGTAATCACCGCGGAACCGACATCGCATCCCCCGTAAAGCGAGATCTCTCTCAAAGCGTTTTCTCTCGCTCGTTCCTGCCAGCCAGCCAACCCCCGCCGGGGCCCGCCAGCCACGCATCTTTTTTCGCACTCGGTAACGCCTGCAGACGGTGCAATCGAGAAAGATGAACACTGACACCTATCCCGCCAATCCCTACGCCGCACAGTCGCCCAGGATTTCCCTGCGCACCGCGGCGGCGATCGCCGCACTCCATGCCGGGGCGCTGGCCCTGCTCGCGATGATGGATGTCGTCCCGCTGCCGACGAGCATCAGCACGCTGACGGTCGATCTCCTGCGCCCCGACGCTCCCGTGGAAAAGACACCGGAGCCGCCCAAACCGACCCCGATCGAAAGAAAGCCAACGCCGCGGCACCAGACAAAGCCGACGCCCCAACCACTGCTGGCGGCACAGACCGACTCGGCCGCGGCGGCAATCGAAGCGCCGATCGCAAAGGAAGCGCCCCAGCCGGCCCCACCGGCACCGCCCGGCGTCACACAACCACGCTTCGACGCCGACTATCTGTCGAACCCCGCCCCCTCTTACCCGCCGCTTTCTCGGCGCATGGGAGAGGAAGGCAAGGTCGTGCTGCGCGTCCATGTCGAGCCGAACGGACGTCCGACGCAGATCGAGATCAAGACCTCGAGCGGTTCGCCCCGCCTCGACAACGCCGCGCAGGACGCCGTCTGGCGCTGGAAATTCGTGCCCGCCCGGCGCGGCGACGAGGCTATCTCCGCCTGGGTCCTGGTCCCCATCACATTCAATCTGAAGAAATGAGAAAGCACCTCATGGAAAACCCGCTGGGCTTCGCCCACTTCCTCGCCAACACCGACGTCGTCGCCCGTACCGTCCTCTGCCTGATGCTGATCGCCTCGATCGTCACCTGGTACCTGATCGCCACCAAGGGCCTGCGCGGGCTGCGCATGCACCGGCGCAGCACGGACTTCCTCGCCGCCTTCTGGGAAGCGCCCAATCTCGAAGCCGTCGCCGCCCGCATCCGCGAGAACGGCACCACCGAACCCTTCTCGCACCTCGTGCACCACGGTTTCACCGCCATCGAGCAGCACAACCGCACGAAGAGCGGTTGCGAGTGCAACACCGCCGGCCTGATCGCCGCCGGCAATCCCGAAGACCTGCTCACCCGCGCCCTCAAGCGCGCCATCGACGAGGACAAGGCGCAACTCGAATTCGGCCAGACCTTCCTCGCCACCGTTGCCTCGTCGGCGCCCTTTGTCGGTCTCTTCGGCACGGTCTGGGGGATCTACCACGCGCTGATCGCCATCGGCATGTCCGGGCAAGGCACCCTCGACAAGGTCGCCGGCCCGGTCGGCGAGGCGCTGATCATGACCGGCATCGGCCTTGCTGTCGCCATCCCGGCGGCCGTCGCCTACAACCATTTCGCACGCCAGAACCGCAGCACCCTGTCGCAGCTCA
>DAORCC010000037.1:0-8517 GCA_035345235.1 Azospira sp. | reverse complement strand
GCCGTCGCCTACAACCATTTCGCACGCCAGAACCGCAGCACCCTGTCGCAGCTCAATTCCTTCGCCTACGACGTCTTCGCTTTCCTCGCCACCGGCGTCAAAACCTCGCCGATGCTGACCGATGCCCGTGCCACCAGCGAAAAGGTCATCGCGATGGCGCGTGCGCAGGGCGCCGGCACCACCGACGAGCATCTGCCCGGCCACCCCGGCCTGGCCGTACGCTGAGGAGCGCGCGACATGGCCTTTGCCAGCCTCGAATCCGGTGACGACGACGCACCGCTGACCGAAATCAACATGGTGCCGCTGATCGACGTGATGCTGGTGCTGCTCATCATCTTCATCGTCACCGCTCCGCTGCTCACCCACGCCGTCAAGGTCGACCTGCCGAAGGCCGCCTCCTCGGCCAACCAGACCAGGCCGGACAACGTGCAACTCGCGATCGACGCCGCCGGCCAGGTCTTCTGGAACGGCGAAGCCGTCGATGCCAGTGCGTTCAACGCACGCCTGCAGGCAGCCGGCATCCAGCAACCGCAGCCGGAAATTCACATCCGTGCCGAACGCGTCACGCCTTACGAGAAGGTCGCACAGGTGATGTCGGACGCCGCGCGCAACGGGCTCAACCGCATTGCCTTCGTCACCGATCCGAGTGCCGCCGGGCGCTAGTTCTCAATCACAACAAAAGGGAGTCACCACCATGTCGTTGCTAAGAAAGTCCATTGCCGCATTCGCACTTGCCGCCGCCTTCGCTGCACCGGCACTCGCCCTCGAATACCCGATCGGCACGCCGCAGCAGAAGAACGGGATGGAGATCGCCGCCGTCTACCTGCAGCCGGTCGAGATGGAGCCGGAAGGGCACATGCGCAAAGCCTCGGAGTCCGACATCCACATCGAGGCCGACATCCACGCGCTGGCGAACAACCCGAACGGCTTCGAGGAAGGTGCCTGGATTCCCTACCTCGTCGTCAAATTCGAAGTGAGCAAGATCGGCAGCGACTTCAGGGTCGCCGGCGACTTCATGCCGATGGTGGCCAACGACGGCCCGCACTACGGCGACAACATCAAGCTCGCCGGCCCCGGCAAGTACAAGGTGAAATACACGATCCTGCCGCCGTCGGCCAACCACCACGCCCATTTCGGCCGCCACACCGACCGCGCCACCGGCGTCCGCCCGTGGTTCAAGCCCTTCGACGTCGAATACGAATTCACCTACGTCGGCATCGGCAAGAAGGGCGGCTACTGATGAAGCACCTGACCCTGATCGCGGCCGCATTCGCCGCCGCGGGACTGGCCACGCCCGCGCTCGCCGCACCGGCCGACGCCGCGACGCTGGAAAAGATCCTGGCGCGCATGGAAAAGCTGGAAGCGCGCAACGCCGAACTGGAAAAGGAAGTGAAGTCGCTCAAGACCGAAAGCGACAAGGTCGCGCAGGCGCTCGACAACGACCGCATCTCAGAGAACGAGCCGGAACTGACCTCGCGCCTCAAGGCCGTCGAGAAGGACGCGCTCAACATGAAGAAATCTGCGAAGAAGATCGAGGAGCTCGACGGCCTCAAGGCCGGCGTCGCGCTGACGACGGTCGCCCAGAAGCCGAGCGGCCTGCCGCACGGCACGCAGGACGGCAACAGCCAGCTCAACTACCGCCTCGACGCCACCGTCGAACTGCCGCTGAAGCCGATGGGCGACATCGAACACAAGCTGTTCGGCCATTTCCGCATGGGCCAGGGGCTGGGACTCAATTCGCCGTTCGCCAACCTCGGCCACTTCGCCAGCGCGCCGAACGCGACGGCCTTCCGTGCCAGTGGCTCCAATCCGGACGACTCGGTCGCCATCCTCGCCGAAGCCTGGTACCAGGCCAGCATCCCGCTGCCCTTCGGCGGCTTCAAGCCGCACTCGCGCGAGAAGCTCGAACTGACCTTCGGCAAGATGGACATCTTCGGCTTCTTCGACCAGAACACGGCGGCCGGCGACGAATCGAGGCAGTTCCTCAATTCGGTCTTCGTCCATAACCCGCTGCTCGATGCCGGCGGCGAAGTCGCCGTCGATGCCAACGGCTTTCAGCCCGGCTTCATCGCCGCCTACGTCAACGACACGAACAAGGCAGAACCCTGGAAGGTCTCGCTCGGATTCTTCGGTGCCGGAGAACTCGGCGCCAGCTACCAGAAGAGCTTCGATTCGCCGCTCGCGATGCTGCAGGCGGAAAAGAGGCTGCGCCTCTTTGGCGGCCTGCCCGGCAACTACCGCGCCTATGCATGGCACCGCAACGACGTGCCGGAATGGGATGGCACGCGCTCCGCGACGCACACCGGCGTCGGCTTCTCGGTCGACCAGCGGGTCGGCGACGGCATCACCCTCTTCGGCCGCTACGGCAAGCTGACCAAGGGCCAACTGCCATTCGATCAGGCACTTTCGGCCGGCGCCGAGATCAACGGTTCCTACTGGGGTCGCGGCGGCGACACGATCGGCGTGGGCGGCTCCTGGCTGCGCGCCAGCCACGAATACCGGCAGCCCGGTTTCGCTTCCGGTTGCCTCGGCCGCGACAGCGACGACAACTGCACGGGCGCCTTCAACTACAACGCCTCGGGCGCGGAGAAGGTCGCGGAGATCTACTACCGCTACCGCCTCTCGCCGCAGCTGGACCTGACACCGGACTTCCAGTGGATCGGCCGCCCCGGCGCCAACCCGGGCGCGGATTCGGTCAAGGTCATCAGCCTGCGCGCCAACGTCGCCTTCTAAGGAACCGCACGCCATGTCCAACCGCCCCGCTCAGCGCCACCGGCCGGATTCGATCCGGTTCGCGCTGCTGACTGCCGGTGCCCTGCTGCTCACGGCCCTGGCACTGCCGACGTACGCCGCCGACGACATGCCGACCCTCCATCTGCTGATGAAGGATGGCCGGCTGTTCCCGGAAACACTGGAGGTGCCGGCCAACACGAAATTCCGGCTGACGATCAGGAACGAGGGGCCAGGCGCTGCCGAGTTCGAAAGTCTGGAACTGAGGAAGGAGACCGTGCTTGCCCCGGGCGTCACGCGCAGCCTGATCTTCCATCCGATGAAACCCGGCACCTACAAGTTCTTCGACGATTTCCATCCGGAAACGGCGCAGGGACGGATCGTGGCGAAATAAGAAAACAACGCCTGACCTACAACATGAAGCGAGAGAAATCATGGGTAACGCATTCTTCGTCGTCTGGCGGGAAAGCCTCGAAGCCTTCCTGATTGCCGGCATCCTGTTCGCCTGGCTGCAGGCCAACGACGACAGCGTGCGCGGCAGGCGGGCGCTCTGCATGGGGCTGTGGGCCGGTGCTGCCCTCGCAATTGCGCTCGGCTGGGCACTCGTCGGCGTACAGGACGAGCTGGCCGGCAACGCGCTGGAAGCCTTCCAGGTCGGCATGCTGGTCGTCGCGGCAGCGTTGATCGCGCAAATGGTGCTGTGGATGCGGAGGCATGGCCGTCACATCAAAACGCGGCTGCACGCCGACCTCTCATCGGCCGCCGAGCGCTCGGGCTTTCTTGGCGTCACCATCGTTGCCGCCCTGGCCGTCGCGCGTGAAGGTGCCGAAACGGTGATCTTTCTCTACGGCCTGTCTCAGGAAGGGCGGATCGCCGACCTCGTTGTCGGGGCCGCCTCCGGCATCGTGACTGCCGCGGCCACAGCCTGGCTGGCAACACGCGGGCTGCACCGCCTTAACATTGCCATCCTGCTGCGCATCTCCTCCATCCTGCTGCTGATCGTCGCCTCCGCCCTGCTCATCACCGCCGCCGACCGCATGATCGGTGCCGGCTGGCTGCCTGGCCTGGTGGATCCGCTATGGGACAGTTCGGCGCTGATCGATGACGTCAGTGGCCCCGGGAAGCTCTTTGCCGACTTCGCCGGGTACCGCGCCCGCCCCGCACTCACCGTTCTGCTCGTCTGGATTGCCTACTGGGCCGCGGTCATCGTCGGCTGGCGGAAGACTGGTCATGCCTGAGCAAGCCATCGTTTTCCACACGCGGCGACCTGAACCCGGCGGAGCGGTACCGGGCAGCCGCATCGCGGCCCTTGGCCGCTTCCTGCGCCGCAACCGGCGCGCCATCATCGCCGTGCAGTGGTGCGTCGTCGTCTTCTACGCGGCGCTGGTCGTCATCCCCGCCTTCATGCCCCTGCCGCCTGAAAGTGCGCACCTCTGGGACAACCTGCGCCTCTTCGCGCAGTTCATGTTCTGGGGCGTATGGTGGCCGGGGGTGATGATCGCGACGGTTACCCTCGGGCGCGTCTGGTGTGGTCTCTTCTGCCCGGAGGGATCCGTCTCGGAATGGGTCAGCAAATATGGCCGCGGCCATCCGCTGCCGCGCTGGCTGAAATGGGCAGGATGGCCGTTCGTCGCCTTCGTCTGCACCACGGTGTACGGCCAGTTGGTGAGCGTCTATGAATACCCGCAGGCCGCCCTGCTCGTACTCGGGGGATCGACCGTCGCCGCCGTGGTCATCGGCCTGCTCTATGGCCGCGAAAAGCGCATCTGGTGCCGCTACCTGTGCCCGGCTTCGGGCGTGTTTGCGGTACTTGCCAAGATCGCACCGCTGCACTACAAGGTTGATCGCGAGGCATGGGATCGCCACACCAGCGATTTTGAACCGGTCAATTGCGCACCGCTGGTGGACGTGCGACGCATGAGCAGCGCCTCGGAATGCCATGCCTGCGGCCGCTGCGCCGGCCAGCGCGACGCGGTTTCGCTGTCACTCCGCTCACCCTTCGCCGAGGTACTCGACCTCTCGGCACCGGCGAAGACGGCCGACGCCGTGACCCTGCTCTTTGGCGTCCTAGGCGTCGCCACCGCTGCCTTTCAATGGACCGTCAGCCCCTGGTTCCTGAAGATCAAGCTGACACTCGCCGAGTGGCTGGTCGAACACGAGCATTTCCCGCTGCTCGACAATGACGCCCCCTGGTGGCTCCTGACCCACTACCCCGAAGCGAACGATCTCTTCACCTGGCTGGACGGTGCACTGATCCTCGCCTATCTGCTCGTCGGTGGCGGCCTGCTGCTCGGCGGCACGCTGTGGCTGAGCACGCTGCTCGCCGCGCGCATCGCGAAGGACGTGCGCCTCGGCTGGCAACGGTTTGCACTGACGCTGACACCGATGGCAGCTGCCAGCGTCATCCTCGGGCTCTCGATGCTGACGGTGACGCATCTGAAGGCTGAACATCTCTGGCTTGGCTGGCTACCCGGCTTCCGCATCACGTTGCTCGCGATGGGCAGCACCGCTTCGCTATGGCTGGCACTGCGTCTGGTGCGTGCGGTAATCACCGACGGATTGCGTGCCGGTGCAACCATGCTGGCCATGCTGCTGCCAGTCGGCACGATGTGCGGACTCTGGGGGCTCGTTTTCTTCGTCTGGTAAAAACCACGGGCGCCATAACGTTTCCCTTGGATATGTCGCGGCTTTAAACTACGGCATCCAGACAACACGCCGTGAGTCGCCGATGCCGTTCACCAAAGCCCGATGCCGCTGACGACAAGAATTGAGGTTACGTGTACCGGCCGCCTGGCGAGACTGTTGGCGGCCATCGTCTTTTCGGCGGCGCCGGTTCATGCCGCCACGGCCGGAGAGGCCACGGGTCCGGCCGACTGCCGCATCGCCTACGACATGGGCTCCTCCGCAATACGGGCCGGCGCGACCGACAGCGAGCGGACCGCCAGGCGCGAATTCGATGCGCTGGGCGTTCTTTGGGCCGGAAAAGGTCCGGCGGCACTGGCACCGGCCAGCATCTCCGCCTTGCGAGAGCTGCCGAACGAGGCGAAGTTCGATTCGCGCTGTGCCGCCGTCGGTGGCGGATTCTCGGCCTGGCGACTGGCCCTGCAGCAGGATGCGAAAGGCCTCATCGAGACATTGGCACGCATTCATGCGGAATCCGGCGTCGCCGTTCTGGTCGTGCCGGCCGACCGGGAAGGTGCCTATGGCCACTATGCCGCCAGGCAGCTGCTGGGGCGCCGGCTGACCACCACCCACGTGCTTGATATCGGCGGCGGCAGCCTGCAGATCGCCGGCGAGAAACGATCGTTCGCCGCCCCGCTCGGGCAGAAATCCTGGCATCGCCTGCTCTGCGAACACTTGCGAGACACGACCGAGGTGCCCTGCCAACTGCAGCCGATGAATGAGCGCGACCTGACCCGTGCCCGAGCCCTTATCGCCGTGCGCATCGCCGATGCCGGACTGCCCCGCGAAACGACGCTGACGGCGATCAGCCGCCCGGTGAGTCGCGGCCTGCTGCCCGCCGTACGGCAACTTGCGGCGCCCGCAGGCGAGCCACAGTCGAGTCTGCGCCGCCGCGAGTTGCAGGCGGCGATCGCACAACTCGCGCCCCTTGACCTCAGCGCGACGATTGCGCGTACCGGGGCAGCCCCGAGCCACGCCGCCTACCTTTTTTCCGACCTGCTGCTTGTCGATGGCCTGATGCGCCTTGCGGCCGACGGGGAGCTGCATATCGCCGAAGCCAGCTTCTCCAATGTTCCCGGCCTGCTGGCCGATGACCAGGCCTACGCGTGGTACGGCCGCTACGCGTGCTATCTGCAACGGCTTGCGGATGGCGGCATCGCCGCCTTCGCATCCGACCCGGCCACCTGCCCGCCTGATCAGCTGCGCTGAGCAGCATCCATGAAAAAGCCCCGTGCCGCATCCACTGCTGCACGGGGCTCATGGATCAGGCCGTTCAGGCCAGATCGAAGCGATCTGCGTTCATCACCTTCGTCCAGGCCGCCACGAAGTCCTGCACGAACTTCTCCCTGGCGTCGTCCTGCGCATAGACCTCGGCGTAGGCGCGCAGTACCGAGTTCGAGCCGAAGACGAGATCGACGCGGGTTGCCGTCCATTTCGTTTCACCGCTGGCGCGATCGACGATCTCGTAGCTGTTGCGGCCGGTCGGCTTCCACGTATAGGCCATGTCGGTGAGATTGACGAAGAAGTCGTTGCTCAGCGCCCCGACACGGTCGGTGAACACGCCGTGCTTCGTGCCGCCGTGGTTGGTTCCGAGCACGCGCAGACCACCGACGAGCACCGTCATCTCGCAGGCCGTGAGCCGCAGCAGTTGCGCGCGGTCAAGCAGCAGTTCCTCCGGCGTCACCGCGTAGTGCGTCTTCTGCCAGTTGCGGAAGCCGTCGGCCAGTGGTTCGAGTACGGCGAAGGATTCGACGTCAGTCTGCGCGGCCGTCGCATCGCCGCGACCCGGCGCGAACGGCACCGTGACCGCGACGCCAGCCGCCTGCGCCGCCTGCTCGATGCCGACGTTGCCGGCGAGCACGATGACGTCGGCGACGCTGGCACCGGTGTCGGCAGCGATCTTCTCGTAGACCGCCAGCACCTTCGCCAGCCGCGCCGGCTCGTTGCCTTCCCAGTCCTTCTGCGGCGCCAGCCGGATGCGTGCGCCGTTGGCACCGCCGCGCTTGTCGGAACCGCGGAAGGTACGCGCGCTGTCCCAGGCGGTGGCGACCATCTCGGCGACCGACAGGCCGGCAGCGACGATCTTCGCCTTCACCGCGGCGACGTCGTAGTCCTTGCGGCCGGCCGGCACCGGGTCCTGCCAGATGAGGTCCTCCTTGGGCACGTCCGGCCCGAAGTAGCGCGCCTTCGGCCCCATGTCGCGGTGCGTCAGCTTGAACCAGGCGCGGGCGAAAGCGTCTTCGAAGGCGGCCGGATCATTGCGGAAGCGCTCGGATATCCTGCGATACTCGGGATCGACCTTCAGCGCCATATCAGCGTCGGTCATGATCGGCTTCTGGCGTTTCGATGGATCTTCCGCATCGACCGGCATGTCGGCTTCGGCGATGCTCACCGGCTCCCACTGGTGCGCGCCGGCCGGCGACTTCTGCAATTGCCATTCGTGGCGCAGCAACAGATCGAAGTAGCCACCCGTGCCGGTATTCCACTGCGTCGGGTGCGTCGTCCACGCGCCTTCGAGGCCGCTGGTCACGGTATCGCGACCGATGCCGCGGCTCGTGTGGTTGTTCCAGCCCATGCCCTGTTCGGCAATGTCGGCGCCTTCGGGGGCCGGGCCGAGGTTGGCCGCGCTGCCGTTGCCATGGGCCTTGCCGACGGTGTGGCCGCCGGCAGTAAGCGCCACGGTTTCCTCGTCGTTCATCGCCATGCGGGCAAAGGTCGTGCGCATGTCCCGCGCCGTTTTCAGCGGATCCGGCTTGCCGTCGACGCCTTCCGGGTTCACGTAGATGAGGCCCATCATCACCGCCGCCAGCGGGTTCTCCAGCTCGCGCTCGCCGGACCAGCGGTTGCCCTCGCTGCCGGTCGGCGCCAGCCATTCCTTCTCGGCGCCCCAGTAGATGTCTTTTTCCGGATGCCAGATGTCCTCGCGTCCAAAGGCGAAGCCGAAGGTCTTCAGTCCCATCGACTCATAGGCCATGTTGCCGGCGAGGATCATCAGGTCGGCCCACGAAATCCTGTTGCCGTACTTCTTCTTGATCGGCCAGAGCAGGCGCCGCGCCTTGTCGAGGTTGGCGTTGTCCGGCCAGGAGTTGAGCGGCGCGAAGCGCT
>DAORCC010000036.1:6996-17543 GCA_035345235.1 Azospira sp. | reverse complement strand
CGCTTCATGAGGGTGCTTCCAGGGAACAATGCGTGATTATACCAAGGCCACCTGCCTCGCCTGTCCGCTAGAATTGCTGCTGTTTTCCGTTTCCGGACACCCCGATGATCCTCGTGCTTTCCCCGGCCAAGCGCCTCGATTACGACTCCCCGCTACCCGCCGTGGCTGCGACCCAGCCCCGCCTGCTCGATGATTCCGAGCGCCTGATCGAACGCCTGCGCAAGCTTTCGCCGGCGCAGATCGCTTCGCTGATGTCGCTGTCCGATCCGCTGGCCGCGCTCAATCATGCCCGCTATGCGGACTGGCAGCGCCCGTTCGATGCCGGCAACGCCCGGCCGGCCGTGCTGGCCTTTGCCGGCGACGTTTATGAAGGACTCGACGCGCAGAGCCTCAAGGCGACCGCGATGAACTGGCTGCAGGCGCATGTGCGCATCCTCTCCGGCCTCTACGGCGTGCTGCGCCCGCTCGACCTGATGCAGGCCTATCGCCTAGAAATGGGCACGAAGCTGGACAACGTGCGTGGCAAGGATCTCTATGCCTTCTGGGGGGAGCGCATCACCACGCTGCTCAATGCCGACCTGCATGCCGGAAAATCCGACGTACTGGTCAATCTCGCGTCAGAGGAATATTTCAAGTCGGTAAAGCGGTCGCAGCTCGACGTACCGGTCATCCAGCCGGTGTTCGAAGACTGGAAGGGCGGCCGCTACAAGATCATCAGCTTCTTTGCCAAGCGGGCCCGTGGGCTGATGGCGCGCTATGCCGCCGAGCACCGGTTGAAGGATGTGGAAAGGCTGAAGCAGTTCGACAGCGAGGAGTACGCCTTTGCCCCCGAGGCGTCGGACGAAACGACCTGGGTGTTCCGGCGCCGCCTCGCCGCTTGAATTCGAGCTCCGAAGCGGCGGGCCTTGCTGCCATAACCTGATGAGAATCTGATACTGTAATGTCGCTCCTCGCCGACCTCCCCGCGTCGGTGTTTCAAGTCATCACTCTGCGCGCTATCGATGTCGAAGACCACGATCTCAGCCTCCCTCCTTGCCGATGTCGAGCGGACGGTCGGCTTCGGCGTGTGGGAATGGCGTTGTCAGGGCGGTGAGGTCCTGTGGTCTACAGGGCTGGAAAAGATATACGCCGCCGGGTCCGGGATTGTTCGGGAACGCTATGCTGCATTTCTGGCACGCGTGCACGCCGAAGACCGGCCGCGCGTCGCCGGCGTGCGAGAATCGGCATGCGCTGCCGGTCAACCGTTCGACATCGTCTATCGCATTGTCCGCCCTGATGGCGAAGTGCGTTGGGTACGCAGCCGGGGATTTCCGCTCGCAGACGTGGAGGACGGTCCTCCGGGGCTTCTCGGCCTCGATCTGGACATAACCGACCAGAAACAGCTCGAACAGGCCCACGTACTCAAGGACGCCCGCCTGACGACAGCGCTTGTCTCGTCGGACCTCGTCATCTTCCATCAGGACCTTGAGCTCCGTTATACATGGATCGCCAACCCGGCGCTGGAGGTGGATGCGAACCGCCTGGTCGGGCGTACGGACATCCAACTCCTCGGAGAGTCTGCCGCCCGGCCGCTGGTTGAGATCAAGCGGCGAGTGCTGATGACGGGGGTCGGCGAACGGCAGGAAGTGTTTGTCGATAATCACGGAAATGCCGGATATTTCGACCTGATCGTCGAGCCACAGCGCGACGAGCATGGCACCTTGACCGGCATTGTCTGCGCTGCGACCGACATTACCCCGCGCAAGGCGGCGGAAACAGTGGCAGCGTCCGCGAGTCGCAAGCTTGAGGCGCTTGCCGCGCATCAGCAGGAGGCACTGGAAGGCGAGCGTGCTGCCATCGCCCGCGACGTTCACGATCAGGTGGGGGCATTCCTGACCGGGATCCGCATGAAGCTGTCGATCGCGTCGGAACGCGTCGCTGCGAATGATCCTGCCGCCGTCAATGCCCTTCAGGATGTCGACGAACTTTGCGCAAAGGCACTTGCTGCGACGCGGCAAATCTGTACCCGCCTGCGGCCGCCCGTACTGGACGATCTCGGCTTGAGCGCGGCGTGCCGCTGGTACGTGCAGGACTGGCAAGGGTTTGGCGGCATTGCCGTCTGCGCCAGGATCAATGAGCTTGGTCGGGATATCGGCGATGCCCTGGCGATCGATGTGTTCCGGATCCTGCAGGAGTTGCTGACCAACGTCAGTCGCCATGCCGGCGCGACCCGGGTTGACATCGTGCTGCGGTCGTCGCGGGGCAAGGTTTGCCTGCACGTCTGCGACAACGGTTGCGGCTTTTCGGTTGCGGCTGCCGACGCAGGACCCGGATTCGGACTGGCGGGCATGCGGGAACGCGTGCGCCGGCACGGCGGCAAGATGGACATCGTCAGCGGCGGACGCGGCACCAGGGTGACGGTCCGCTTTCCGCTGGGAGGACGCCCATGAAGGCACGCCTGATCGTCGCTGACGACCACGAAATCGTCCGCCAGGGGCTGCGTGAGCTGCTCGCGCGCACCGGCGACCTCGAGGTCGTTGCCGAAGCGGACGACGGGGTCACGGCGGAGCACCTCGCCCGCACGGCTGCGGCAGACCTGCTCGTGCTCGATGTCGCGATGCCGCGCCGGAATGGCCTACAGGTGCTGGAATCCCTGCGTGCCGATGGCATTGGCCTGCCGGTCCTCTTCTTTTCGATGTACCCCGCCGAGCAGTATGCGAGTTACACGCGCCTCGCCGGTGCGCAGGGATTCGTCGCTAAATCCGGCAGCGCGCGCGATCTGCTTGATGCAGCACGTGCCGTCCTGGCGGGAAAACTGGCTTTCGCCGGCGCTGCCGCCAACGATGCCACCGGTCCGAGCAATCCTTTCCTGCTCCTTTCGGCACGGGAACGGGAAGTCATGCAGGGCCTGCTCGCCGGCCTGAAGCTGGCCGAAATCGGTGCGCACCTCGGGGTCGGCATCAAGAGTGTGTCGACCTACCGGCGCCGCCTGCTCGACAAGCTTGACGTGCAGAGCAACGCCGAACTGGCCTCGCTGGCTGCGCACTGGCAGATCCGCTAATCGCTGCATCGTGTCGGAATAATCCGACAGACGTATCCGTTCGCCTGGGCGATCATTTCGCTCATGAACCTTCTGCTAGGGAAGGTGTAGGGAGCGAACCGCGTAATGCGCCTTCAGAGTTATCTGGCCCGGCTGATCGGGATCTGTGTCATCCCGCTGCTGGTACTCACCGTCTATCTGGCGGTCGGCAACATCCGGGAATTCAATGAGCGTCACGCGGGCGAAGCCCGAAGCCTGGCGCGCATCGTCGCCGAAAACATCGAGAGTCTGGTGCGATCCCGTATCCGCGGCATGCAGATGCTGGCAAAAGCGCCTGAAATTGACGATCGTTCCCGTTGGTCGAGGGTTTATCACGATGCGCAGGCGTTTCGCGAAACATACGGCCACAACATCGTGATTGCCGATGCATCGGGGCAGATGCTGATCAATACCTACGTAGCCTACGGCAAGCCGCTGCCGCGGCTGCCGACCATTCGTGGTCGGTCGGCAGCGAAGCAGGCGCTGGCAACGCTGCAGCCGGCGAACGGCGATCTCTTCATCGGTCCGGTCAGTGGCGAGCCGCTGGTCGCGGTCGCGGTGCCGGTCGTGCGGGATGCCGCCGCAGCCTATCTCATCATAACGACAATGAGCGCGAACAGTTTCCAGCGACGTCTGGATGAAATGCCGCTACCGGAGGGGCTGAGCGTGCGCCTGCGCGACAGCCAAGGGGATGTCATCGCAGCACGGGCTTCATCGGACGCCGGTGTGGAGGAGCGCATCCTAACGGCGGTCATACCCTCGAGCGGCTGGCGTGTGGATGTCGGCATTCCTGCCGGCTTGTTTGCCACCCAACTCGCGCGCAATGCGGCCGTCGGCGTCGTCCTGCTGCTGCTGACCGTGGCGGTCGTTGCCATCGTTGGGAGCAACTATGCTGCCAGGCGCCTGGCTCAGTCGCTGCGCAGACTCGGCGATTTTCACGGAACACCCGCCGACAGCGATGCGGCGCCGCAGCGCATCCACGAAATCGACGCCATTCGTCAGCGCTTGATCGAGATGGATCAGGGACGCAGCGAGAGCGAGCTGCGTTTCGCGTCGATCTTCGAGCAGGCGGCGGTCGGCATCGCGCTGGTCCTGCCCGACGGGCGGTGGCTGCGCGTCAACGCCAAGCTGTGCGAGATCGTTGGCTATAGCGAGGGAGAACTGATGGGCATGTCCTTCCAGGACATCACCCATCCGGACGACCTCGACAGCGACCTGTCGCTGGTCCAGCGTGTCCTCGCCGGCGAGTTGGCCACCTATTCGCTGGAGAAGCGCTACCGGTGCAAGGACGGTTCGGTCATCTGGATCCTGCTCACGGTGTCCCTGGTGCGCAATCCCGACGGATCTCCCGACTATTTCATTTCCGTGATCGAAGACATCCAGGCCAGGAAGGCTGCGGAAGGCCAGTTGCGTCTCTGGGCCGAGTCATTTTCCAATTCCGATGTCGGACTGGCGATCACCGATCCGGGCAGTCAGAAGATGATTGCGGTTAACCCTGCCTTTGCCCGGCGCCGCGGATACGTACCGGACGAAATTGCCGGGCAACCCATCGCCATGCTCTCTCCCGCCGAACGGTACCCCGAGGTCCGGCGACGCGTTGCCGAGATTGATGCTGCAGGCCATGGCGTGTTCGAGACCGAGCATCTGTGCCGCGATGGCAGTCGCTTTCCGGTCCTGCTCGATGTGACGGTCCTTCGTTCGCCTGAGGGTGAGCCGTTCCGCCGCATTGTCTTTGCGCTCGATATCAGTGAGCGGAAGGCCGCGGAACGGGCGCTGCAGGAAAGCCGGGAACGCCTGCAGCAGATATTCCTGAACGCGGTGACCGGCATCGCCATTTCGGAACTCGACGGCGCCGCCTATGCGCAGGTCAATCCCGCCTTCACCGCGCTGCTCGGCTACACGGAAGCGGAGCTGGTATCGATCGCGCCGATGTCGCTGCTTCACCCGGAAGATCGCGACGCGAACATCGCGCAGATTCGGCGGCTGGTCGACGGCGAAATCCCGTTCTTCGAGATCGAGAGCCGCTTCCGGCACAAGGCCGGGCACGACGTGTGGGTGCACAAGTACGTCTCGCTCCTGCACGATGGCGAGGGCCGGCCAACGCATCGTCTCTCGCTGATGATCGATGTCAGCGGCCGCCGCGCCGCCGAGGAGTCGCTGCGGCGTTCTGCGGACGAATTGCGGGCGCTGGCCTTGCGCCTGCAGGAAGTACGCGAAGCCGAGCGGACGCGCCTGTCGCGCGAGGTGCATGACCATCTCGGCCAGATGCTGACGGGGCTGTCGCTTGACGTGGGCTGGCTCGAAAAGCGGGTGGTGCGTGTTTCGGACGAGGGCTTGCGCGGCGAAATGCAGGGCAAGCTCGACGAGGTACGGGGGCTGACGGGGGAGATGATCCGCTCGGTTCAGGAAATCGCCAGCGAGATGCGGCCGAGCATCCTCGACAACCTCGGTCTGGCGGCGGCGCTGCGTTTCGAAGGCGAGCGTTTCGCGAACCGATCCGGCTTGTCGGTGGCCCTGGAGGTGGCCGAGGCGGATATCGACATTCCGCCGGAGGTCGTTACGGCGCTGTTCCGCGTTTGCCAGGAAGCGCTGACCAACATTGCCCGGCATGCCCGGGCATCGCAGGTCGTGATCCGGCTGAAGCGCTCTGCGGAGGGCCTGCGCCTGGAGATCGAGGATGACGGGGTAGGGATCGGCAACGAGGCGCTGTATGACTCCGATGCACTCGGCCTGCTGGGCATGCGCGAGCGGATCCTTGCAATCAATGGCCAGCTGCTCATGTTGCCCGGCGCGAACGGCGGCACCCTGGTCTCGGTGCTCGTGGCATGAACATCTTTCTGGCCGATGATCATGAAATCGTGCGGCGCGGCATCAAGCAGCTGCTCGCCGATGCCTTTCCCGGCGTCGCGTTCGGCGAGGCGGGCTCGAGTGCCGAAGTCATGGCCGGCCTGCGCGAAGGGGCCTGGCAACTGCTCATTCTTGACATTCATCTGCCGGGACGCAGCGGGCTGGAGGTGCTGGCCGACGTGCACGAGCGGTTTCCGCGCCTGCCGGTGCTGGTGCTCAGCATGGCCGGCGAACAGGAGTATGCGGTTCGTGTCATCCGCCTCGGCGCCGCCGGCTACCTGAGCAAGCAGTCGGTTGCACAGGATCTCGTCGATGCGGTCCGCAAGGTCACCGGCGGCGGTCGTTACATCCCCCCCGCCGTGGCCGAGCGTTTGGCGGAAGACGTGCAGATGCCGGTCGATCGGCCGCCCCATGAACTGCTCTCTGCCCGGGAGCTGGAAACGCTGCGCCTGATCGCCATCGGCAGGACGACGCGGGAAATCGCCGAGCAGCTTTCGCTGAGCGAGAAGACCGTCTTCACCTACCGCGATCGCATCCGTGCAAAGCTCAACCTGCGCGGCGACGTCGAACTGGCGCGCTACGCCCTCCGCCACGGGCTGGTGGACTGATCGGGGGCCTTCGGGCGCGTCGGAATTTTTCGGACAAGCCTTTCCGATCCCGCCTGATACCTTTGTCACGCCGGTGCGGGCATCCTGTCTCCATTGTTCCCGACAGGAGACAGGTCATGTCTACCATGAACAACAAACTGAGAGTGGTCATCGCCGATGACTACGAACCGGTGCGCCGGCGTCTGGCGCAGATGCTGACGGAGTCCGGCAACGTCGAGGTTGTCGCGCAGACCACGCAGGTCGCGGAGACCCTGCAGGCGATCCAGCTGCTGGCGCCGGATGTCGTGACGCTCGACGTCAGCATGCCCGGCGGCAGCGGGCTCGATGTCCTGCGGCGCACGCGCGACGACGCCAACCGGCCGTTCTTCATCATCCTCACCAGCCATCCCTCAAGGGAATACGAGGCCGCAGCCAAGATTCACGGCGCCCAGGCCTTTCTCGACAAGGGGCGCGATTTCGACACGGTGCTGGCCCTGATCGATGGGCTGGCCGCAGAACGCCGCCACGGGGGACTCCCGGGGGCTGCGCGTGCGCCTGCAGTCACCACGAAGGTCGAACCGGCGGGGGCAGGCACGCCGCTCGAGCTTCTGCTGGTCGATCAATCGGAGACCGACGCCCGGCGCGTGGTCAGCCATCTCGCCGGTGCCGGCTTTGAGGTCAATTTCGTACTGGAACGGGATCTGGCAGGCTTGAAACGCAGCCTGTCGCTGCGCATTCCCGACCTGATCCTGTCCGAGACATTGTTTTCCGGTTTCGGCCTGCATGATGTCGTCGACGCCGTGGCGCGCTATGTTCCGCCGGTGCCACTGGTCTTTCTCGCGAACGAGGTTCCGGAAGAGGCGCTGCATGAAGTGATGCGCGGGACTGCCTGCGACGCACTGGCCAAGGGGCGCATGGGCGATCTGGTGCCGCTGGTTTCCAGGTTGCTGCGGGAATCGCAAGCCGCCCGAGCTCGCCATTCCGCCGAGCAGCAGTTGCCGAAGAGCGGCGAGCGGGCACGGCTGTTCGTGGACCATGCGCCAATGGCGATCGCCATGTTCGACCGCGAGATGCGTTACTTGGCCGCCAGTCGCCGCTGGCTGGCCGACTATGGTCTGGATGATGCCGATATCGTCGGCCGTTCCCACTATGAGGTCTTTCCCGACATCGGCGAAAACTGGAAGGTGATGCACCGGCGTGGCATGGCCGGTGAGGTCGTGAGCTGCGATGAGGATCGGTTCGAGCGGGCCGACGGCCGGGTGCAATGGCTGCGCTGGGAGATCCAGCCGTGGCGGACCGAGAGTGGCACCGTCGGCGGGATCTATATCTTTACCGAAGACATTTCTGCTCGGCGCGAGGCTGAGCGGGCGCTCCAGGCCAGCGAGCGCCGCTTTCGCGCGCTGTTCGACAATGCGCCGATGCCGCTCGGCTTTGCCGGAAGGGATGGCAGGATCCAGGCTCTGAACCGCCAGTTCAAGCAGGTTTTCGGCTACAACGAGAGTGACGTTCCGGATATCGACAGCTGGTGGGACCGTGCCTATCCGGATCCTGGTCTGCGAGACGCGGCCCGGCAACGCTGGCAACAGTCAATGGCAGCCGCGAGCGTTGGCGGCACGCAGATCGAAGGCGAGGAGTACCACGTTGCGTGCCGCGATGGTTCGGAGCGGATCATGGAAATTTCCGGGATGCTCCTCGACGACGGCCTGCTGGGGGCATTCTTCGATGTCACCGAGCGCCGCCGGGCGGAAGATGCGCTGCGCCTGACCGAGTCGCGCCTCAGCGAGGCGCAGCGCCTGGCGCACATCGGCGCCTGGGAACTCGATTTTTCGAATGGCAGGCTCTGGTGGTCGGAAGAGGTCTTCCGGATCTTCGAGATGCCGCATCAGCGGGATGAGATCGATCAGCAGTGCTTCCTCGATGCAATCCATCCCGACGACATCGAGCGCGTGCGCAAAGTGTTCCGGCAATCGATCAAGTCACGGACTTCGTTCGATGTCACGCACCGGATCATCACCCCCGGTGGTGGCATCAAGCATGTACGCGAGCGTAGCGAGACCCGCTACGGCGACGATGGTCTCGCGGTTCGCTCGATCGGTACTGTTCAGGACATCACGGAAAAGGTGTTGGCCGACGAAAGCCTGCTCAAGCTGGGCATGGCGGTGCAGCAGGCGCCTTCCAGTGTCATCATCACCGATCTGGATTGCCGCATCGAGTACGTGAACGCGTCGTTCGTTGCGAATACAGGATATTCCCGGGATGAGGTTCTCGGTCGTACGCCGAAGCTACTCAGTTCCGGGATGACGCCGTCCGGCGTCTTCGCGGAGATGTGGGCTGCGCTGCTGTCCGGGCACGTCTGGGAAGGCGAGTTCATCAACCGGCGCAAGGATGGGACGACGTATTTCGAGCATGCCGTGCTGCGGCCGCTGCGTCAGGCGGATGGATCGATCACGCATTACATCTCGGTTCAGGAGGACATCACGGAGAAGAAGCGGATCGCTGCCGAACTGGACCGCTACCGCGACCACCTCGAAGAGCTGGTTTCCGTTCGTACGGCCGAGCTTGCCGAGGCGAAAGCGGTGGCCGAAGAGGCGAGTCAGGCGAAGAGCCGATTCCTCGCCAGCATGAGCCACGAAATCCGTACGCCGATGAATGCCGTGCTGGGTTTCGCCCATCTGCTGCTCCGCTCCGACCTGAGCAGCGTGCAGCGCGAGCAGCTGACGAAACTGGGTAATGCCGGCGAACATCTGCTGCAGATCATCAACGACATCCTCGATATTTCGAAGATCGAGGCCGGCAAGATCGTTCTCGAGCAGATCGATTTTTCCGTCGGTGCGATCCTGGACGGCGTCAGCTCGATCGTCGGCGGGCAGGCTCGCGCCAAAGGTCTGTTCGTTCGTATCGAGAACATCGACGTACCCGATACCCTCGCTGGCGATCCGACGCGCCTTCGCCAGGCGATCCTCAATTTTGCGGGGAATGCCGTGAAATTCACGGAGCGCGGCGGCATTACCCTGCGGGCGCGCACCCTCGGCGCGCGGGACGAGGGGCTGCTCGTGCGTTTCGAAGTGAGCGATACGGGCGTTGGCATCCCCCGCGACAAGGTCGGACAGCTGTTTCAGGCCTTCCATCAGGTCGACGCGTCGACCACGCGCCGCTATGGCGGCACCGGGCTCGGCCTGGCCATTACGCAGCATCTCGCGTCGATGATGGGTGGGGAGGTGGGTGTCGACAGCAGTCCGGGTGCAGGCAGTACCTTCTGGTTTACTGCGTTGCTGAAGCGCGGCGTCGCCGCGGCACCGGTTCCGGCAGACATTCCGCCGATCGAGGACTGGGGCCGGTTCCGCGGTCGCCGATTGCTGCTCGTGGAGGATGAGCCGATCAACCAGATGGTCGCGATGGCCATGCTTGAGGACACCGGGCTGGATGTCGTCGTCGCGTCGAATGGCGTCGAGGCGGTGGCGCAGGTCGAGCGCGATCATTTCGACCTGATCCTGATGGACATGCAGATGCCGGAGATGGATGGCCTGGCGGCGACGCAGCGCATCCGTTCCCTGTCCGGACGGGATGACCTGCCGATCCTGGCGATGACGGCGAACGCCTTCGACGAGGATCGTCAGATGTGTGAAGCGGCCGGGATGAATGGCTTCATCTCCAAGCCGGTCGATCCGGAGTTTCTGTATTCTGCACTTCAGCACTGGCTGCGGCCGTCTGCTGTGCCCGTTGTTGACTGAAACGCTTGTGGGGACTCGGAATGCGAGGGCTTGCCCGGCTGGTCTATACTTGAATGGTTAATGTGTCGACAGGAGTATGGCCATGCGCAAGCTTTCTCTGCTGATTCTCGTTGCAATCTCCGCAGCGTCGTTCCCTGCTGCGGCCCAGTACGCGCCGCCGGGTGACCAGAACATCCTCTACGGCGTCAAGAAGAACCAGATGCCGCAGGGCATGGTGGTCGAGCAGGGGGCGGCCAATCCGGGCATCCCCACCAGTGGTACGCAGCAGGCGCAGCAGTTGAAGAAGAATCAGCCCGGCTACGGCAATCCGGGGTACGGCTATCC
>DAORCC010000036.1:0-6896 GCA_035345235.1 Azospira sp. | reverse complement strand
CGGCAACGTTTCGTACGTGTCGGGTGGCATCGGCGAGGATTCGCGTGAGCGGATGAAGGCCTTTTCTGCAGCGTTCAACCTGAAGCTGCTGCTTGCATACAAATCCGGCAGCTACATGAGTGATGTCGACGTCGTCGTTGCGGATGCGAAGGGTAAGCAACTGATCAAGGCAAGCGCCGAAGGTCCGATCTTCATGGCCAAGTTGCCTGCCGGTGCATACGAGGTGACGGCGACCGCCGTCGGCCAGGCGCAACGCCAGAAGGTCACGGTAACCAACGGCCGGCAGGCGGTGCTCCATTTCCGGTGGGCTGATCCGGCCGAGTAGGCGAATCCGTCGCTCGCGTGCGCAAATCACCGGGCAGGACTGGACGACCACGATGGTTTCCGGCATCAAGGCCGAACTCGGCATCTGATTTCCCCTGCACGCAGCCGGTCTGCAGATGCTCGCCAGCGAGCGCCAGTTACGTTTTCCTGTTGCTGAACGCGCTCAGCGGATCATTCCCAGGCGACCGTTGTGGCTGCCCATGTACCAGTAGCGTCCCTCGGCGTCGATGATCGCCTTGCGGATGCCGACGTTTCTCGAGGGAAGCGCCAGCACGCGGAATTTTTCGGTTGTCGGATCGAACACGGCGACGGTGTCGGTGTCGATCTCGTTCGCCCAGATGCGCCCGGCAGCATCTATCGTTACCGCATAGGGGGCGCCGCTCTCACCGGCCGGCATCGGGTAGGACTTCACGATGGCGCGTTTCTCCGGATCGAGCTTCATCAACTGGCCATTGCCGTTGCCGGTGACCCACAGCATGCCGTCGGGGGCCGTCGCGATGCGGCGCGGGCGGCTGCCGCTGCCGGTGGCGACTTCCTTGATCTCGCCGGTGGACGGGTCGAGGCGGCCGAGGCTGTCGCCATATAGCCGGCAGAACCAGATGTTGCCTTTGGCGTCGACGGCGAGGCCGTAGGGATTGCCGGAGGTGGCGTACTCGCTGATCTTTCCTGTCGTGCGGTCGAGGCGGCCGATGCGCTGCGCCGACTGCATCGTGAACCAGATCGTGCCCTTGCCGTCGACGACCAGCGTATGCGGGTCGCCACCCGAGGGCGTGCGGTATTCGGTGATTTTTCCCGTCTTGGGGTCAAGGCGGCCGATGGCGCCGTTGCCATTGCCGGTGTACCAGGCGATGCCTTCGCGATCGACCAAGACACCGTGCGGGTGCGTACCCTTGGGCAGTTCCCATTCCCGGAACTGCTGCGTGCCCGGATCGAAGCGGGCGATGCGGTTGCCGCGCATGACGGCGATGAAGATGCTGCCGTCCGGTGCCGGCGCCGGGTCGCGTGCGAATTTCGGGGTCGGGACCGGCCATTCGCGTACTTCGCCGGTAATGGTGGCCAGCGCTCCCGGGGGCGTGCCGTAGTTGGAACCACCGGCGAGGGCACTGAGCGGCAGCGCCAGCAGGAGCAGCAAACTTTGGCGCAGTATCGGCATCGTCGTCATCCTGTCTCGGGTATTGCCGGGTTCGACAGGCGAAGCTGGGTGCGAGTTCTCGCGTGCCCGGCTGCCTTACTTGACCTCGAAATCGAAGCTGGCCACGACTTCGCCCTCGACGACGACCTGCAGGCGGCGCTTGCCGGCCGGCTCGTCCGGGCCGATCGACCATTCGCCGACGATCTGCCCGTCGACCGGTGCCAGTTGCCGCTGGCTGACCTGGCTGCGGCGCAGGTCGGGGATGTGCAGGTTCTTTGCCACCGGGTTGTCCGGTTCCTTCTGCTTCGGCGATGGCGGCAGCACATATTCCTCGCGCACGGCGAGCGAACGTTTCAGCGTGCGGACCTCGATGATCCAGCCGTAGCGCTGGCCGACGGCCTTCGGGACGACGTTCGACGGCTGGAACACGATCTCGTTGCCGCTTCCCTCCTGGAAGAGGCCGAACTCGGCCCCGACGATCTCGACGTCGGCCGCGAGGGCCGCCGCAGGGGCCGCGAGCGCAGCGAGCAGGGCAGCGGTGAAGAATGTTCTGGTACTGCGGGTCATGTGGCGGATTCCTTGGCAGTGAGAAGTGTTGCGATCGCCTGTTCCGGCGTCACGATGGCAAAGGGGGCGGGGTGGCGACGACTGCGCGCGAGCTTGAGCAGTTCGCGGTCGCGTGTGATGAGCAGGTCGGCGCCGCAGCGGGCGGCGAGTTCCATGAACTTCTGGTCGTCGCCGTCGCGGCAGCGTGGCAGCGTTGCGGCGACGGGCCCCGGCGGCGTCTCGGTCGCGAAGCCGCGGTAGCGGTCGAGCAGCACGCGCTGCGCCGCTTCGTCGCGGCCGAACTGCGGGTAGGCGAGTACGCGCTGCAACTCGGCGAGGCAGACGGCATCGGTGAAGCAATGCACGCGTCCGGCATCAATGGCGCCCATCAGCGGGGTGCTGCGCGGATCCTGCCAGTGCAGCAGTTCCATGACGACATTGGTGTCGAGCGCGAGCTTCATCCGTCGAGCGCAGCCATGACGGCATCGGCGATGGCCATGCTCGAGGTGAGGCCGGGCGATTCGATGCCGAACAGATGCACCAGGCCCGGCACACCGTGGATGGCCGGCCCCTGGATGACGAAGTCGGTGGCCGCCACTTCCGGGCCGTGGATCTTGGGGCGCACGCCACAGTAGGTGGGGGCGAGCGCGCCGTCGGCGAGCGCGGGCCAGTAGCTGCGGATCTTGGTATAGAAGCTGTCGGTGCGCGTACCGTCGACGCTGTATTCCGGGTGTGCGATCCAGTCGTCCGGGAGCCATTCGACATCCGGCCCGAAGCGCGCCTGTCCGCCGAGATCCATCGTGAAATGCAGGCCGGTGCCGCCGATTTCCGGCATCGGGTAGATCAGTTGCGTAAATGGCGCAGCACCAGAGAGCGCGTAGTAGTTGCCCTTGGCGTAGTGTGGCGTCGGGCAGTACGCGGCAGCGTCGTAGCCGTCGAGCGCGCGCGCCACCTGCGTCGCGCGGAGGCCGGCGGCGTTGATGACGATGCGGGCCGAGAGCCGGGTGTCGCCGGCGCTGATCTCGATGCGGCTGCCGTTGTTCGCCACGCGGCCGCCGCTCACCGGGCTTTGCACGGCGAGCATGGCGCCGTTGCGCTCAGCGTCGCCGAGCAGGGCCAGCATGTAGGCGTGGCTGTCGAAGATGCCGGTCGACGGCGAGGAGATCGCGGCGATGCAATAGAGGTTCGGTTCCATCGCCATCGCCTCGTCGCCGCCGATCATCGTGAGGTCAGCGACGCCGTTGGCAAGGCCCTGCCGGTAGAGGGCTTCGAGCTTGTCGAGCTGGCTGGCGTCGGTGGCGACGATCAGTTTGCCGCAACGACGGTGGGCGATGCCGCGCTCGGTGCAGTAGGCGTAGATGGCATCTCGCCCGGCAACGCACAGGCGCGCCTTGAGCGATCCGGTCGGGTAGTAGATGCCGGCATGCACGACCTCGCTGTTGCGGGCACTGGTTTCGGTGCCGAAGGCTTCTTGGCGTTCGAGGATGAGGGTTTCGATCCCACGCCGGGCGAGGGCGCGCGCGCAGGCGAGGCCGACGACGCCGGCACCGATGACGACTGCTTCGATCTTTTCCATAGGGTCGGCATTGTAATCTTCCGCAACTGCGAGCAGGCGGCCGTCGCAATGTGCTTTCTCTCAACGCTGTCCGCTGAATGTGCGCAATCATGCGCATCATTGATGTTGAAGTCGATGTGCATCATCGGTAAACTTGCATCCATCCTGTGGAAAAGGAGCGCCAGATGCAGCCGAATCCTCAATACGCAAACGCCACCAAAAAGGCGACCAATGTCTCGATGGCGGAGCCGCTGCTGGCGGAAGCCAAGGCCTTGCGCATCAACATTTCGCAAGCGGCGGAGGCCGGCCTGGCCCGCGCCGTGGCCGAAAAGCGGGCGGAACTCTGGCTGCAGGAGAATCGGGAAGCGATCGAAAGCTCGAACGCCTACGTCGAGAAGCATGGCCTGCCGCTGGAAAAATTCAGGACCTTCTGATGGCCCGCTACAACGTCTATCCGAATCCGGGCGGCGCGGGCTACCTGCTCGACGTGCAGGCGGAAGTCCATGGCCTGCTGAACACCCGTATCGTGGTTCCCCTGCTGCCGCTGGCAATCGCGCCGACGCCCGCGCGCACGCTCAATCCGCTCTTCGAGCTGAACGGCGAAACGGTGTCGATGGTGACGCAGTACATGGCCGCCGTGCCGGTGGCGCTGCTCAAGGGCAAGATTGCCAGCGTCGAAGATCGCCGCACTGAAATCGTCGCGGCGCTGGAATTGCTGCTGCAAGGATTCTGATTGCCCATGTCCCGCTTGCTGCTCGCCCCGATGGAAGGCCTCGCCGACGACGTGTTGCGCGAGGTGCTGACTTGCGTTGGCGGGCATGTCGGCGGCTACGACCAGGCGGTGACGGAATTCGTGCGCGTGTCGGGAAACCTGCTGCCGAATCGTGCTTTCATGCGCATTTCCCCGGAGCTGCGCCATGGTGGTCGAACATCCGTCGGCACGCCGGTGGTGGTGCAACTGCTCGGCAGTGATCCGGCCTGCATGGCGGCCAATGCTGCGCGCCTCGCACAGCTGCTGCCGCCGGCCATCGACCTCAACTTCGGCTGTCCGGCGCCGTGCGTGAACCGGCATCGTGGTGGTGCGGCGCTGCTCGGCGAGCCGGAACTGCTCAACGCGATTGTTTCGGCGGTGCGTGCCGCCGTGCCGGCCGCAATTCCCGTTACGGCCAAGATGCGGCTCGGCATTGCCGATACCTCGCTGGCGATCGACTGCGCGACGGCGCTGACTGAAGGCGGGGCCGAGTCGCTGGTGGTGCATGCGCGAACGAAAGAGCAGGGCTACAAGCCGCCGGCACACTGGGAGTGGATTGCCGCAATCCGCGAGGCGGTGCGCGTGCCGGTGATCGCCAACGGCGAAGTGTGGAACATCGCCGACTGGCAGCGCTGTCGCGCGGTCAGCGGCTGCGACGACGTGATGCTGGGCCGTGGCGCTGTCTCCGATCCGTATCTTGTGCGGCGCATTCGCGGTTTGGCGGAGCCGGTGGCGAGCGAGGCCGAATGGCAGGCATTGTTGCCGGCCATCGCCGCTTTCTGGCGCGGCGTACAGGCCAAGGTCGAAGCGCGCCATGCGCCGGGTCGGCTCAAGCTCTGGCTTGGCTACCTGCGCCGAACCTGGCCGCAGGCGGAGGCGCTGCATGCGGCGATCCGCCCGCTGCGCACGCCGGCCGAGGTCACTGCGCTGCTGACCAGGCTGGTGCCGATGGCCTTTGCGGAGACGATGGCGGCGGTGGGCGCGGTCGCATCCGGGCAATGCTCTCTCCGCGACGCTGCCTGAATCCCATGTACGCCAACTCCCGGGTACCGACGAGCGCACAGACCGGCATCCACGAACGCCTCGCGGCGCTGGTCGACCGGCATCAGCGCGAACCCTTCAGGAAGCCGATCCTCGACTACAACCGGGAGGCCTTCGCAACGAGCATGGCGGCGTGGGGCGGCAAGTCGCCGCTTATTCTCGATGCCGCCTGCGGCACCGGGGCGAGCAGCGTGCAACTGGCACAATGCCATCCGCACAGCTTTGTCGTCGGGGTCGATCAATCGGAGGCGCGGTTGGATACGGACAAGGGCGAACTGCCGGCCAATCTGTGCCTGATCCGTGCCGATCTGGTCGACTACTGGCGCCTGCTCGCCGACGCTGGCGTCAAGCTTGAACGGCATTGCCTGTTCTATCCCAACCCGTGGCCGAAGATCGGCCACTTGTCGCGCCGTTGGCACGGGCACGCGATTTTTCCGGTGCTGCCGACGCTTGGCGGCGTGATCGAGTGCCGCAGCAACTGGTCGATCTACGTCGAGGAATTCGCGTTCGCGCTGGGGCGTCTGCTGGGGCGCGATATCGGCTGGGAACGCTTTGATCCTGACGATCCGGTGTCGCCCTTCGAGCGTAAATACCGCGATTCCGGGCAGCGGCTCTATCGCTGCGTGGTGGATCTGCGGTGAGCCCCAATCCCTGCACTGACTGCGGCGCCTGCTGCGCGGCCTTTCGTGTCGACTTCCATCCGGTGGAACTGGCGGGGGGCGCCTTCGCGTGGGAGGAGGGGGTGCCGGTGGCGATGACGGTTGCCGTTACCAGGCAACTCGTGCGCATGTGTGGCACTGACGCTTCGTCACCGCGCTGCGTGGCGCTGGACGGAGACATTGGCCGGCGCGTCGCATGTTCAATCTATGCCGCGCGCCCATCGCCTTGCCGCGAGTTCGAAGCTGCGCACGACGCATGCCAGCGTGCCCGCGCCCGACATGGCCTGCCACCACTGCCGAACGAATCATAGTCTTGTAGGTCACATACCCACAGGAATGCGGAACAAGTCTGTGGATTGACTGTGGATAAGTTCTTCAAGCCGGCGTTTTTTCTGGTTTTTTTGCCACTGCCTATTAATTGGGCTTATCTGGTGGTGGTTTATTGTTCCCATCGACCGATGTAACTTATAATATATATAAGACTTGCGACGCTGCTTGGGAGCACTGTTTTCTTTAGCTCCACTTCTTGCATAGGCATTGGCTTCGTCGCCGGTTTTCAGTGCATGGATGCCGTCTTGCCCGGGCAACATCGGGCAGCGCCTTGCGGGCCCCCCGGGCGCCGCTGTTTCCTCGCTGTTGCAGTAGAATTTATGTTTCGCCTGTCGTCGTTTCTTGAGCAACCTTTCTGAAAGGAAGTCGCCGTGCTTGAAGCCTATCGCGCCCACGTCGCTGAACGTGCTGCCCTCGGTATCCCCCCGCTGCCGCTGTCGAAGCAACAGACCACCGAACTGGTGGCCCTGCTGAAGAACCCGCCGAAGGGCGAAGAGGCTGCGCTGGTCGAACTGATCACCTACCGCGTGCCGGCGGGAGTGGACGATGCCGCCAAGG
>DAORCC010000035.1:0-17958 GCA_035345235.1 Azospira sp. | reverse complement strand
CCGGCGGCAACATCGGCCTTCTTCAGGCGCGCCGCCAGCTCGGGGCTCATCGTCGTCTTGTAGCCGCCGGCGAAGGATTGCTCCTGGGCGATGCTCGTGCCCGCGAACGCGAGTGCCGCAAGGACAAACGCAGTATTCCTGTAGCGATTCATGCCTGCCTCCCGTAGTCGATACGCCTGCCGAACGCCGACGCGTCCGTCCATACTTTGTCCGTCGACCGCGTGCCAGAGTTCATTCGTCGATGCCGGACGCCGCGATCGACGCGTGATCGAGCAGCCGCAGGGGCTCAGCGTGGCCCGCCGTATTCGTCGGCGAGGCGATCGTAGTGCGCATGCGCCTCGCTTTCCAGCAGGCCGGCCGCGCGCCATTCGAGCAGCGCCGGATGCGCCAGGATCGCATCGCGATACGCGGCCGCCACCGACGGCAAGGGCACATTGTAGATGTCGAAACGGCAGGCCACCGGCGCGAACATCGCATCCGCGACACTGAAATCGCCGAACAGCCAGGGGCCGTCGCCGGTCGCGAACCAGGTACGCGCCTCTTCCCAGATCTCGACGACGCGGTCGATGTCGCGCTGCACCTCCGGCGAGGCCGGCTTGCCCTTCAGCCGCAGCTTCAGGTTCATCGGCATCGCCGTACGCAGGGCGGTGAAGCCGGCATGCATCTCCGCACTGGTGCTGCGGGCACGGGCACGCGCCATGGCGTTGGCCGGCCACATGGCGGGATGCTGCTCGGCCAGCGTTTCCATGATCGCGATGCTTTCCCAGACCTGGAACCCGCCCTCCAGATGCAGGCAGGGTACGCGGGCATTGCCGGCGATCGGCTTCAGCTCAGCGTTGTAAGCGCGCCCCGCCACCGAGACCATGTGCTCGCGAAAGGGAATGCCGAAGTGCTTCATCAGCAGCCAGGGCCGCAGCGACCAGGAGGAGTAGTTCTTGTTGCCGAGGTAGAGATCGAACATGGGTACCTCCTCGCGAGACGTATGCAGGAAAACTCAGGGTCTGGCCGGTACCGCGGCGATGTCGCGCGCCACGTCACGGCTGAGTGCAAGCAGCGCACGGCTTGTAGCTGCAACGACGGCTGCGTAACTGCCGTCCGACAGGGGTTCCTGTACGACGCTGCGGCCCACCTTCAGCGCAGCCGCGGCGTCACTGCCGCGAATCGCCCACGCCGCTTCGAGCCGCAGTTGCTGGCCGGCGACGGCCTCGATCTGGTCGATCGATACCTGCACGCGCAGATCCGGTTTGGCGCCGGGGAAATCCTCGCGCAGCCAGACCATCTGGGTGCCGAGCAGGCGGGTCAGGTTGCGCGTGACGATGCGCGGCACTTCGGACTTGAGCGGCACCGCCCAACGGTTGAACTCGTTGAAGTCGACCTCGCCACCCGGCTTCGTCAGCACGATCTGCGGGCGGTCCCAGAGATCCGGGATGCGGACGGAAACCACCTCGATACGGCGGGCTTCGGTGGCAAGCCGGGCCCCCTCGGTCGCCTGCGCTTCAGGCGTGTAGAGTTTCGAGGGCGCGGTCGAGCCACAGCCGGCCGCGAGTACGGCAGCGGCAAGCAGGGCAAACAGGGGCGGAGAAGTCGGCAGAGCAGGCTTCATGAATCATTCCTCCTTGGCTTTGCCCTTGATCAGGGCTTCCGGATAGCGGGTCTGGTATTCGAGGAAGACGCGCGCTTCCGCGGCCGCCTTCGAGAGTTCGCGCAGACTGTCGCGCAGATCCTGCTGCACCATCGAATCGTCGTTCAACTGGCGATCGATGCTCTTCAGCGTGGCATCGAGCGAGCGCATCGCTGCGCCAGCGTCAGCCGACAGCTGATCAAGCGGCAGGGCATTGAGCTTTTGCAAGAGGGCATTGGCCGATTGCATCATGCCCTGCAGCTGCTGCTCGATCCGCGCCAGCGAACCTGGGATGCTCGGAATGACAGGCGGTTTGGCACTCCAGTCGACAGCCGCCTTCGGGCCATCCTTGAAGAAATCGAGCGCGACGAAGAGCTGGCCGGAGATCATGTTGCCGGTCCGCAGCTGGGCCCGCAGACCGCCGCTCACCAATGCGTTGATCCCTTCCTTGAAAGGCATCTTGCGGGCCTGCTTGACGTTGATCTGGCGCAGGCGATTCGGGTACAGCTCGACGTCGACGACCATCTGCACGACGCCCTTCGCCTGATCAACTTCGCCGCCGATCCAGGTGACCTTGCCGATGTCGATGCCGCGGAAGTCGACCGGGGCACCAATGGTCAGCCCGCGCACCGATTCGTTGAAGGCCATGCGCATCGTGACCACCTCGTCATCCTCCATCGCCATGGCCACATCCCGACGGGCGAACAAGCGGTACACCGCATCCTTGTCGGCCGGCGCGGCCTTGTCCGGGTCGCCGCGCGTGTCGAAGGCGATGCCACCCGAGAGGATGGCATTGAGCGACTGCATGTCCACGCGCAGACCGCTCGCGTTCAGCTCGACATCGACTCCGCTCGCCTCCCAGAAACGGGTCTCGGCGTTCACGAATCGATCATAGGGCGCCTTGATGAAGATCTCGATATCGAGGCCCCGGCCGTTCTCGTCCATTTCGTAGCGCACCACCTGACCGACCGCCACGCGGCGATAGAAGATCTGCGAGCCGGAATCCAGCGAACCCAGCTGGCGGGCGCGCAGCTTGTAGTGCGTCCCGGGTTCGCTGAAGGTCACCAGCGGGGGGCGATCGAGCCCGTTGAAGCTGCGCTCGGCCTTCTTCGACTTGCCGATGTCCATGCCGATGAAGGCACCGGAGAGGAGTGTCCCGAGCCCCTCGACATTGGTGCCGCTGACGCGCGGCCGCTCGACCCAGAAGCGCGCGTCCTCGACCAGCAGTGGCGTTACGGATTTGCTCATGCGAACGTGCGCATGAATCTTTTCGAGGTCGGAGGAAAGCTCGACCCGCTCGACGACGCCGATCTCGACGCTCTTGTAGCGCACCTTGGTCTTGCCGGGTTCGATGCCGTCGGCATTCTTGAATGAAACGGTGATGTCAGGGCCGCGCTCCATCAGCGTGCGCACGACCAGGCCCGCACCGACGAGGATGGCGATCAGGGGCACCAGCCAGACCAGCGACAGCCCCTTCTTCTTCGGCTCGACGACAGGGCTCGGAAAATCAGCGGATTGGGACACGGTTATCTCCTGAATGACGGGCTTGATCCAGCGGATCCCACAGCAGGCGCGGATCGAATGACATCGCTGCGAACATGGTAATGACGACGACGGCCGAGAACGCGATCGCGCCCGGCCCTGCCTCGATCGAGGCCAGCGAGGAAAACTGCACCAGTCGCGCCAGCATCGCGACGACGAAGACGTCGAGCATCGACCACTTGCCGACGAACTCGACCATGCGATACAGCCGCGTCCGCTGCAGGGGTTCCCAGGTCGAACGTTTCTGCGCTGACCAGGCGAGCACTGTCAGCGACAGCAGCTTGGCGAGCGGCACGAAGATGCTGGCGGTGAAGATGATGATCGCGAGATCGTAGGCGCCCTCGTGCCAGAAATAGGCAACGCCGCTCATGATCGTATCGGCCTGCACGCCGACGATGGAGCTGGTAATCGTGATCGGCAGCAGGTTGGCGGGGATGAACAGCACGTAGCCGGCGATGAGCAGCGCCCAGGTACGGTTGAGGCTGTCGGCCTTGCGCGGGTGCAGCGTCGAATGGCAGCGCGAGCAGTAGGCATGCCCGCGGGCAGCCACGCGGGACCAGTGGTTGAGCAGGCCGCACTCGGCACAGGCGACAAGCCCGTGCGCCAACGCCGAGCCCTGACGCCAGCGCGCTTGCATACCGCTTGCGCCATGACCGGCGCCATCCCCCGTCAAGGCGCTGTAGCGATCCCACAGCATGTGGCGATCATAGGAGATGACCGATAGCGTCGAGGCGACCATCAGCACGAGGAAGGCCCACAACCCGGGACCTGGCGTCACCTCGGCGAGGCTGGAGAGTTTCACGACAGCGACGATCACGGCGAGCATGAACACATCGAACATGATCCAGTGGTTCAGGCGCGAGAGCAGGCGCATCGCCGAGGCGAAGTTGGGTAGCAGCCAGCCATTGCGCAGCGGCAGCAGCACCCCGATCTGCACCAGGAAGAGCAGGACCGGGGCAACGATGAGAACACCGACGACCAGCGCAGCCACGCCCGGCTGTCCGCCGCGATAGAGCGCCACGGCCCCGGAAACCAGCGTCGTGTCGGTGTGGTGCCCGCTGACCGACAGGTGCAGCACGGGGAAAACGTTGGCCATCAGCAGCAGGATCAGGCCGGTCAGGCTCCACGCGATCGCGTGATCGAAGGATTTGTCGGAATGCCGATAGATGACGCCGCGGCAACGACGGCAGCGCACCGTTGCACCGGGCGGGGCATCGACGTGCTGCTGAACGAAATCGCACTCGTGACAGGCGATCAGCGCCGGCGAACCGTGCTGGCCGGACGAAGAATCCTCGCTGAGTTGCGACGCGCAATCAGACACCGGGGACATTCCATGGAAAGGCAACAGCGACATATTACGTTAAGCGGCCATGCCTCGCGAGCCTGCGTCCGGGCGCCCCGCCGGGGTGCAGATCCATGTGCAATTTCCATTCGCGCGAGGCCGCTTTCGTGCCAAGATTGAAAATGCATTCTTCATTTCAACTACAGGAGATCGCCATGACCCCCTTCCTTCGCCTTTCCCGCCTTCTCGCCCTCACAGCGGCACTGCTGCTCCCTGCCCTGGGCAACGCCGCCGACAAGATCCTGCTGACCGAGGATGCGGAGGCGGCGCTGCAGGCACTCTACAAGCACCATCCCGGCGCCAAGGCGCTCGGCGAGAAGTCGGCGGGCATCCTCGTCTTCCCGAAAATCGTCCGGGCAGGCTTCATCGTTGGCGGCTCCGGCGGCGAAGGTGTGCTGTTCAAGGGCGGCAAGACAGCCGGCTACTACAGTTCCGGTAGCGCGTCGGTCGGCCTGCAGGCCGGCATCCAGTCATTCGCCTACGCGGTGTTTTTCGTGACGGAAGGCGAACTGAAGAAGTTCCAGCAGAGCAAGGGCTGGGATATCGGTGCCGCACCGACAGTCGTCATCGTCGATGCCGGCGCCGGCAAGGAGATCAACACGACGACGGCAAAGGACGCGGTCTACGCCTTCGTCTTTGGCCAGGAAGGCCTGATGGCCGGGCTGGCGCTGCAGGGCCAGAAGATCAGCAAGATCAAGTAAGCCGGCCGACCAGCAGCAAGGCAAAAAAGGGCGGGGCTGCGCATGCTGCCCCGCCCTTTTTTGCGGACTACTTCTGCTCGTTCTGCAGCGCTTTCGCGGTGATCTCGGTATAGAGCTGCATGCCCTTGACGACCAGCGGCTCGTATTCCGGGTGGCGATCGACCAGCCCCTTGATCGTGCGGATATCGTTGAGGATGTCTTCCAGGTAATTCACCTCGAACTGCTCCAGCGGCTGGCCGCCATCGACCTTCGCCTTCAGTTCGAGCGCGCGCGGCAGGCGCTGTTCGTCGAAGCGCTTGAGCAGCGCCTGGATCACGCCGGCGTCGTTTTCGTTTGCCATTTCAGTCTCCTTGGTTTCGGGTACGTCGGCCGTCAGGCCATGATATTGACGCCGCCATCGACGTACAGCGTCTCGCCGGTCATGCGGCGGGCGTACGGCGTGGCGAGATAGGCGCAGGCAAAACCGACATCCATGATGTCGACCAGCTGCCCGACCGGCGAGCGCTCGACCGCGGCATTGAGCAGCAGGTCGAAATCCTTGAGGCCGGAGGCGGCGCGGGTCTTCAGCGGGCCGGGGGAGATCGCATGGACGCGGATCTTCTTCTTGCCCAGTTCGAAGGCGAGGTAGCGGCAGGCCGCTTCGAGCGCTGCCTTCACCGGCCCCATCACGTTATAGTTCGGCACCACCTTGCGGGCGCCGTGGTAGCTCATCGCGAACATCGTGCCGCCGTTCTTCATCAACGGCGCCGCAAGCTTCGCCATGCGGATGAAGGAGTGCACCGACACATCCATCGCGAAGGCGAAGCCGTCGGCGGAGCAGTCGATCAGCTTGCCCTTGATGTCTTCCTTCTTCGCCGAGGCAATCGAGTGCACGACGATGTCGAGCTCGCCCCACTCCTTCTTGATCCGGTCCATCAGCGCCTCGAGTTCCCCCGGCTGGGTCACGTCGAGCGGTGCGAAAATCCTTGCGCCCACCGCATCGGCGAGCGGCTGCACATGCGGTTTCGCCTTGTCGTTGAGGTAGGTGATCGCCACCTCGGCCCCCAGCTCATGGAAGGCACGGGCGCAGCCGTAGGCGATCGAATCCTCGTTGGCGATACCGACGACGAGCGCCTTCTTGCCTTCGAGGATGGGACGACGGATTTTCTTTTCCTTGGCCATGCGGATCTCCCTGATTTACGATTTCTTCGCTGCTGCGCGCGCAGCAGCCGGTTTCCTGGTTGCCGGCTTCTTCGCCGCCGGCGCCTTCCGGGCAAGGGACTTCGCCGCTACCGGCAACGGCACCGCATGGCCGAGCACGGCCTCGATGCGTTGCAGCGCGAGCTTCTGCTCGGCGGTCGGTTCGACTTTCCAGACGCGCTGATCGGCGACGACGGCATCGAGCAGCGACATCATGCGCGCACGATCCTGCGGGTCCGCCAGCAGCTTCGGCAGTGCGGCGACGGCCTTTTCCGGTTCGAAGCGGACGATCAGTTCCTGCTGGCCGCGGATCCGGCGCAGCTCATCGGTACCGAGGGCCGGCAGCAGATCCTTGTAGTCGCGCGCCAGCGCGGCACGCATCTCGAGTCGGGAAAGCGGCATCGGTTCGCCGTTCCGCTGCAGGAGGAAGCCGATGCGCGCAGCCGCTTCCGCAAAGCCACCGCGGTTGAGCGACGCCAGCGCCGCCTGCACGACCGGCAGCTGACGCGGCTCGACCACCGGTTCGCCGGTCGGGCGGCCGTCCTGGCCGACGCGATGCAGCGCGAAGAGGTTGCCGTAGAGCTCGAAGAACGCGGCCTCGCTCATCGCGTTGCTGACATCGCGGTAGAAGTCGAGTGACGCGGCAATGAACTCGGCGCCCATCGTCTCGAGCTGCCGCCACGGGTGGGCCGCACTCATCGCCTTGCGCTGCGACTGCGCCAAACCGGCGGCGGGCGCCAGCCAGCCCAGCCACGGATTGATGTCGGAGAACGCCCAGCGCTGGAAGCGCATCGGATGGAAATCGCGCGCCAGCTTGGCCGTGAATTCGTTCGACAGCATCTGCACGAAAGGCTGCGCGAAAAGCTCGTAGGCGCGCTGGTTGAAATCGGAGACTTCGGCCACGACCTCGAAGGGCTTCTCGTCCTTGCGCTTGTACTTGTTGAGGTTGGCGACGACATCCTCGAGCCGCTTTTCGACGAATTCGACGTCGTAGGACTCCTGCCCGTCACGCGAGGTGAGGGTACGGATTTTCATGCCGTAGAGGCCTGGCGGCAGCGCCTCGATCGATTTCATCACCGAAACGATCTGGGCGTGCTCCTTGTTGGCGACGGCACCGGAAACGAAGATGCCGAGGTGGCCGATGTTCTGGTGCAGCAACCCGACGATGACCTGTCCACGCGCCTTGATTTCCTCGGTCGAGCCATAGACATCGGCGACCCAGTTGAAGGCCTGCTCGGGGGGTGTGATGTTGTCGCCCATCGAGGCGAACAGGACGATCGGCGAACGGATCTCGCGCAGGTCGAGGTAACGCCCGGATTTCGCCTTGATGCCGCCGGTCCACAGCTTGTTGCCGACGAAGAGGTTCTGCGTGATCCATTCGATCTCTTCGCGGTTCATCAGGAAGAAGCCGCCCCACCAGCGCTCGAACTCGAGGAAGCGCGGCGGCTCGGTGTCAGCATTGGCGAAGACGTGGTAATACTTCTTCCAGAAGGTATTCGCCGGGTTCAGGTTCTCGAAATTCTGCACCAGCCAGGCGCCGTCGAAGACGCCGTCGGAAAGATCGGAGACCATCGACGACAGCCAGGTGCCACCGAGCAGCCCACCCGAGTAGCGCATCGGGTTGTCGTTGTCGCCCTCTTCCCAGGCGCCGCCCCAGTAGGACATCGGCGCGCCGTTGATGACGATCGGGCCGGTATCCTCGGGGTCCGATGCGGCCAGCATCATCGCTGCCCAGCCACCCTGGCAGTTGCCGACGATGACCGGCTTCGGGCTGTCCGGATGCAGCTCGCGCACCTTCTTCACGAAGACCGATTCGGTGGCGCAGACATCGAGCAGCGTCTGCCCCTTTTCCGGCTCGGGGAAGAAGGTCACGAAATAGACCGGATGCCCGTCGCGCAGCGCGACGCCGATCTCGGAATCGTCCTTGAAGCCGCCGATGCCAGGCCCATGGCCGGCACGCGGATCGATCACGAGGTAAGGGCGGCGCTTCGCATCGACCTTGACGCCCTTCGGCGGCACGATGCGCAGCAATGCGTAGTTCACCGGCTGCTCGAAGGTGCGCGCATCGAGGATCGTCTCGTAGTCGAAGTGCAGCACCGGCGGCAGACCCGCCTTCTGGTGCGCGACGAACTGGTTGCCACGCTGGCGCAGCGTGTCCCAGAAGATCAGCGAACGCTGTGCGACGTCGGTCAGGTAATCGCCGGTCCCGGTCCCGAGGGCGGCCAACCTGTCCGGCGAGGCCGTCAGCGCGCCGACATGGGTGCCGAAGGCTTCCGTCAGTCGGCTCTGGTAGCGATCGCGGGCGCCGTACACCCGCTGGCGGAATACTTCGCCGATCTTGCGCTGCAGAGTATTTCCGACCGCCAATTGTTCGTTGATTCTGTTCATCGCACACCCGTGTCCGCTTTCCTGCATCCCTGCACGCCCGCCGCCAGGCACGCACGAGGGCGCGCTTGACGGACGGCCCCCTGACGACCTACTTCTTCGGCGCCGTCGTAACGGTCAGCGCCACGGCTTCCGTATAGACGCCTTCCACCTGATCGCCGACCTTGACGTTCTGCAGCATGGCCGGATCCTTGACTGCGAGCTCGACCGTACGCTTCGGCCCGCGCAGCGTCACTGTTTGCGCCTTGCCGTTGACGGCCACGACGTTGGCGATCACACGCACCGACTTCTCGACCATCACGCCGGGTTTCTCACCGGGCCTGGCGACGACGGCATTCTCGGAATCGACGCGCTCGCGGATACCGTTGTTGGCAACCTTGCGCAGTTCGAGCGCTATGGCATGCATCATCGTCAGCGTGACCAGATCGCCCACCTTGATCTGGTCGAAGTTGCGCACCTCGTCGCTCAGATTCATCTGCATCTCGTTGCCATTGGGCCCGACGATCACGACCGAGCGACGCTTCTTGTCGACCGACTTGATCTTGCCCTGCAGCTGCACCGCTTCGGAAACGGCACCGGCCCCCGGCGCCTTCTCGACCACGACGACGGCCTGCGGCTGATTCTGTGCCTGCACGGCGAAGGGAACGGTCAATGCGGCGGCCGCAAGGAGGAGTACTTTTTTGTTCATGGCTGTTGCCTTTTTACTGTTGGGAAAATCAGAGTGGCGCGCAGCGCCCGAAGAGCACGAAAGCACCTTCGCGATTGACGAGCGTGAGGGTCATGTCGCCCGACTTGCCGTCGATCGCGATGGTCCATCCGTAACCCATTTCACGTCCCTGCAGCAGGAGCTGTCCATCCTTCTTCTCGATATCGCGAATCTTCGACTTGCGGTGCTCGCCGAGCACCTGCTTGCCCGCAAAGTCGATGCGCACCGAGGTCGGAGCACCATACTCCGCAGGCACGCCACTGAGGCACTCGGCACCGGCGATGCAGTCGCGCAATTCTTCCGTGGTGCAGATCGCGCGCCGGCTGCCGTTGATCGGCTCGGCAAGGACCGCCAGGCTGCAGCAAGCAGCCAGGATTCCGACAATCATGCGTTTCATCGTGCCCCCCTTACTTGACGGTATAGCCGCGGCCTTCGAGGCAGGCGGCATACCCTCGATAGTACGTATCGATCTGCGCGTTCTTCTGTGCCTGCCCCTGCTGTTGCGCATTGGCCTGGTTCTGGCGGGCACGGTGGCCGCCCGCCATGGTGCCGACCACCGCACCGACACCGGCACCCTTACCGGCGTCGCCGGCGATGGCGCCGACTGCCGCACCGCCGAGCGCACCACGCGCCGCACCTCGCACGCGCTCGCCACCAGGCTGACTGGCGGCCTGCTGCGTCGATTGCGTCGCGACCTGCGCCGGGTCAACCCCGGTCGTCTGCACGGCCCACGCGTGGCACTCGCCCTGATCGCTCTGTTGCTGCTGTGCGCTCTGCCCCTTGGCGGGATAGACCACCGGCGCCGCAATCACGGCAAACGAACTGGCCAGACCGCACAACAATGCCCAGCGCCCCTGATTCAGCGTAATCGTCACATCGCCCCCTTTTCTGTCTCGCTTCGAACGGTATCTCCAAGGCCATTCTACTGCCTTGTCATGGCGGGTATGTTACGCCCGCATCGTTAGCGGTGCGAGCGCCGCAGCACATTTCCGCGACGCTGGCGGACCCGCTTGTCGCCACTGCCGGAAGAGCGTATTAATTCGCCGACGGATGCGTCACGCCAGCGGACCCGTGCGACGGCGACCGCAACGCATCACAGCATGAGGGGCGTCATGGACATCCACAGCAAACCGATCGGCGAACGCATCGAATGGCTATTCGAACGCTCGCGGGATTACTCGGCCCGCTTCTGCAGCCCGGAGAACTGGCTGGCGCGGGAGCGCTACCTGGCGAACCACCCGACCGCCATCGCCGTCCTGAAGTGCATGGACGGGCGCATCAACATTCCCGTCGCGACGAAGACGCCGCTGGGCATCCTGCAGCCCTTCCGCAACCTCGGCGGCATGTTCGATCTCGGATGGCCCCATCTGGGGGAGGTTCTGGCCGGTTACGTTCAGCGCTGCGTACGTGACGGGCGGCGTGTCCTGCTCTTCATCACCTATCATTTCTCGCGCGGCGATACGCACCGCGGCTGCGCCGGATTCGCCTACGACACCGCCGCTGCGACGGCCCACACCTACCGGATCAAGACCCAGGTCGAATCGGTGTTCGGGCTCGGCCACGACACGGTCTATCCGCTGGTCTGCGGCTTCGAGACCGACGAGGATGCGCTGCTGCTGCACGGCGAGAACGGCCGTATCCTGGATCTCTCGACGCTCGGCACGAATGATGGCGACTCGCTGCCGCCACAACTCGCCGAGCTGTTCCCCGACATGCCGCAACAGGTCCGTCATGACCTGCTGCCGCTGCTGACGGGCAATCTCGCACATATCGCCGAGGTGCGCCGGATGCAGCGTGCGGTGGATATCGAGCATCGCGAATGGATGATCTGCCTCGGGCGCGGCTTCGATTTCCTGCACATGCCCAACCTGGCGCTGATCGTCGGGCCGTACAGCCCTGAACTGGCCGACCCGATCGGCAAGGCGGCCGGCATCATCGAGGCCAACATGCGCCGCCGTCGCATCCCCGACGACGGCTTCCTGCTGCTGGCGTCCGTACCCTACGAGGAGATCGGTGTCGATCGCGCCCGAGCCGAGCTGAAATCGGCCTTCCTGGCCGGCTTTGCGGCGGAGGTCATCGCCCGCGAACAACCGGCGCTCGCCGAAAAGATGCACGTGCGTACCGCCGTGCTCGACTGGCGGTCGCGGCGGCTGGAACTGCTGACGGGCTAGGAAGGTGGCGCCTCCGCCGTCGCAACCTCGGTCGGTGCCGCAGGTTCGGCGGCGGGCGCTGCGGGAACTGCCGGATCGGCAGGCGGCACCGCCGGTTTCGTCAGGCGATCGGCCTCGGCAACCCAGCCGCCCCCCAGTGCCTTGTAGATCGCGACCAGCTCCAGAATACGGTCGGCGCCGCTGTCCACTGCGGTGAGTTCGGCATTGAACAGGTCGTTCTCGGCCGAATAGACCTCGAGGTAGCTCGCAGCGCCGTTCTCGAAACGCAGCCGTGCCAGACGGGCGTAGTCGCGCAGCACTGCGACGCGGCGCGCCTGTGCCTCGTAGACTTCGCCGGCCTTCTTGGCGCCAGTCAGGGCATCGTTGGTTTCACGCAGGGCGACCAGGATGGTCTGCTGGTACTTGGCGAGCGCTTCCTGCTCGCCGCCCTCGGCCGCACGCACCTGTCCCTCGATGTTGCCGAAGGTGAAGATCGGCCCCGAGAGGCTGGCAGCGGCCATCGCGACCCCGGCCGGCCCCGTCATGAAGCTCGACAAGGCCGTACTCACCGAACCGATCATGCCGGTCAGCGAAAGGGTCGGGAAGTAGAGTGCGCGGGCAGCGCCGATATTGGCATTGGCTGCAACCAGGTTCTGCTCCGCGGCGAGCACGTCGGGACGCCGTTCGATCAACGACGAGGGCAGGCCCGGTGGCACCTGCGGCAGCACCAGCGTTTCAATCGTCCGGCCGCGCGGGATCGGTCCCGGCGCGCGGCCAAGCAAAACCGAGATCAGGTTTTCCTGTGCAGCCACCTGCCGTTCGAGCGAGGGGATGGCGGCAACGGCCTGCTGGTACTGCGATTCGATCTGCGCCACTTCGACCTGCGAGACCACGCCGCCCTTGTAGCGGGCCTGGAAGATCTTCAGCGAACCTTCGTAGTTCGTCGCCGTCGCCCGAGCAATCTCCAGCTTGCGATCCAGCGCGCGCAGCGAGACGTAGCCCGACGCGACGCTCGCGACAACCGTCAGCAGCGTTCCGCGACGACCTTCCTCGCTCGAATAGACACGCGCCTGCGCGGCCTCGCTCTGGCGCCGCACACGACCGAAGAGGTCGATCTGCCAATCGGCGCTGACCGAACCCTGGTACTGCTTGTACCAGAGGTCGGTCCCTGCCGGTGGCGCCGAAATGCTTCGCTCCGACATCCGGTTGCGGCTGACATCCAGCCCGTAGCCGAGTTGCGGGAAGAACTGCGAACGCGTCGTCGACAGCTGTCCGAGGTATTGCTCGACGCGTGCCGCAGCGATGCGAAGGTCATGGTTCTCGCGCAGCGCTGTTTCGATCAGGCCGTCGAGCACCGGATCCTGGAACGATTCCCACCAGCGCAGGTTGGAAAGCTCGGCGGCCTGCGGATAATCGACACGCCAGGTTTCCGGCAGATCGACCGCCGGGCGCGAATAGTCGGGGCCGACGGCACATCCCGCCAATGCCAGCGCCAGCGCCGAGGCAACGAGCGTCTTCCGGATCCGGGCTAGGTTTTGCGGCGTCATTTCAATGCTCCCCCTTCGTTTCGGCGGCGGCGGCCTTCTTTTTCTCAAGGCGCTCGCTCCAGCCTTCCAGAAGGTAGAAGAACAGCGGGACGAAGAACGTTGCCACCAGTGTCGAGACAAGCATGCCGCCGATGACACCGGTACCGATCGCGCGCAGGCTGTTGGCGCCGGGGCCGCTGGCAGTGGCCAGCGGCACGCAGCCGAGGATGAAGGCGAACGAGGTCATGACGATGGCGCGCAGGCGAAGGCCGGCAGCCTCGATCGCTGCCTCTCGCACCGACATGCCGTGATGCACGCGTTCGATCGCGAACTCGACGATGAGGATCGCATTCTTTGCGGAGAGACCGACCAGTGTGACGAGACCGACCTGGAAGTACACGTCGTTCTCGAGGCCACGCACCCAGGTCAGCAGCAGCGCGCCCATGATCGCGAAAGGCACGGTCAGCACGACCGCCACCGGCAGCGTCCACTTCTCGAACTGCGCCGCGAGCAGCAGGAAGACGACGATGATGCCGAAGATGAAGGCCAGCGACGAGGTGCTGCCCGAGCCCTTTTCCTGCAGTGCCTGGCCGGCCCAGGCGTAGGAGAAATCGGAACTCAGAACCTCGGCCGCGACCTCCTCCATGGCCTTGATCGCCTGGCCGGAGCTGTAGCCTTCTGCCGGATTGCCGGTGATCTTCACTGCCGGGAAGCCGTTGAAGCGCGTCACCATCTTCGGTGCCGCGACGTAGTGTGTCGTGATCAGCGTCGACAGGGGCACCATGGCGCCCGTCGCCGAGCGTACATAGACCTTGTCGAAATCCTCCGGCCTCGCACGGTAGTCGGCATCGGCCTGCAGAATCACCCACCACACGCGGCTGTACTGGCTGAACTGGCCCGTGACCTGCGAGCCGAAGTAGCCCTGCATCGTCTGGAAGACTTCGGATACCGGCACGCCCAGCAACTCCGCCTTGTTGCGGTCGAGATCGACGAAGAGCTGCTTCGAGTTGGCGCGGTAGGTACTGTTCACGCCGTGCAGTTCGGGACGTTGGCGCGCCTTGGCAAGGAATGCGTTCAGTTTCTCCTGCATGACACTGCTGCTACCGCTGCCGCGATTCTGCATGTAGAACTCGAAGCCTCCGGTCGTGCCCATGCCGGGAATCGACGGCGGGTTGATCGCCAGCACGAAACCGTCACGCAACCTGGAGAACGCCGCATTCAGTCGCGGCAGGGCCGCGAACGACAGCAACGAAGGATCCTTGCGCTCATCGAACGGCTTCATCGAGACGAACTGGACCGCCGAGTTGTTCTGCTGCTGGCCGTCGATCAGGTTATAGCCGTTGACGGTCGCGACGTCCTGCACGGCAGGATCCGCAAGCAGGATCTTTTCCGCCTCCATGGCGAGTTTTCCGGTCACCGCCTGGCTGGCGGAATCAGGCACGGCCATCGCGACGAAGAAGTAGCCCTGATCCTCGTCCGGCACGAAGCTGGTCGGCAGGATGCGGAAGAGGGCCAGCACGGCGGCAATCACCGCACAGAACGCGACAAGGCCCTTGACCGGGTTGGAAATGACACGGCCGACCCCGCCGATATAGCCCTGGCGTACACGCTCGAAGGTCGTCTCGAACCACTTGAAGAATCCCTTCTTCTCGCCGTGGTGCGCCTTGAGGATGATCGCGGCGAGCGCCGGCGACAGCGTCAGCGCCATGATCCCGGAGATGACCATCGAGATCGCGATGGTGACCGCAAACTGCTTGTAGAGCGTGCCCGTGACACCGCCGAGGAAGGCCACCGGCAGGAAGACGGCGAGCAGCACCAGCACGATCGAGATCAGCGCGCCGGCGATTTCAGTCATCGCCGTCTTGGCCGCCTCGAAGGGCGAGAGCTTCTTCGTCGTCATGTTGGCCTCGACCGTCTCGACGACGACGATCGCGTCGTCCACGACGAGGCCGATGGCAAGGATCATGCCGAACATCGTCAGCATGTTGATCGAGAAGCCGAACAGGTGCATGCCGATGAAGGTGCCGATGATGGAGACCGGTACCGCGAGGATCGGGATCACCGTCGCGCGCAGCGTCTGCAGGAAGACGAAGACGACGAGCACAACCAGCACGACGGCCTCGAAGAAGGTATGGACGACCTTCTCGATCGAGTTGATCGTGAACAGGCTGGTGTCGAGCACGACCTTGTATTCGAGTCCGGGCGGGAAGGTCCGCTTCAGCTCCTCGAGGCGGGCGCGCACCGCCTTCGCCGTATCGACGGCATTGGCACCGGACTGCTGGTAGATGGCGACGGTGGTACCGAGCTTGCCGTTGATTCGGCTGGCAATGGTGTAGTCGCGCTTGGCCATTTCGACCGAGCCGATATCCTTCAGGCGGACAATCGCCGAGCCCTGCTGGGCGGCACGGACGATGATGTTCTCGAATTCCTCGGGTTTCGTGAGCAGGCCCTGTGCCGTCACCACGAAGGACTGATCGACACTGCCGCGCATCGGCGGCGCGCCGATCTGGCCGATGCCGAAGGTCTGGTTCTGGCTCTGGATGGCATTGCTCACCTGCTCCGCCGTCACCCCCAGCTGGGCCATGCGGTCGGGGCGCAGCCAGACGCGCATGGCGATGTCCGGCAGGCCGAAGACGCTGGCCCGGTTGGCGCCGGGCACGCGCTTCAGTTCCTCAAGGATGCCGAGGTTGGCGAAGTTGTCCAGGAAGGTTGCGTCGTAGCTGTCGTCCTTCGAGAAGATCGAGATCACGAGCAGGAAGCTGGAGGACTTGCTGTCGACGGTCACCCCCTGCTGCGTCACTACCTGCGGCAGTTGCGGCAGCGCCTGGCTGACGCGGTTCTGCACGTTGACCTGGTTGATGTCCGGGTTGCTTCCCGGCTTGAAGAAGATGTTGATCGTCAGGTTGCCCGAGGACGAACTCGCCGACTGGAAGTAGAGCAGGTTGTCGACGCCGTTGATCTGTGCCTCCAGCGGCGCCGCGACGGTGTTGGCGATGACTTCGGCGGTGGCGCCCGGGTAGCGCGCCGTGACCTGGATCTGCGGCGGCGCCATGTCCGGATACTGCTCGATCGGCGAGACCGCCAGCGAGACGGCGCCGGCGAGCACGATCAGCAGCGAGATGACCGACGAGAGGATCGGCCGGGCAATGAAGAAGTGGGTAAACATGGTGCGCCCTTATGCTTGTCGTCCGCTCATTTCGCTGCCGTTGCCGATACAGCGGCGGCAGCGGCGGGCTTCGCTGCAGGCGCCGTCAGCGGCGTCGGTTTCACCGGCGCGTTCGGCACGACGCGGACAAGACCGTCGACAATCACGCGATCGCCGGACTTGAGCCCCTGCTCGATGACGATTTCCTTGTCGTTGACATAAGTGCCGACAATCACCGGGCGGAGTTCCGCGTGGTTCTCGGCGTTGGCGACGACGACAAAATTTCCCTTCGGGCTCTGTTGCACTGCCAGTTGCGGCACCACGATGGCGCTCGGGCGCTCGGCGCCGATCACGTTGGCGGTCACGAACATGCCGGGGCGGAGTTCCCGGTCGGGATTCGGCACCGATGCCCGGATCATGAAGGTGCCGGTTTCCTTGCTGAACGAGGGATCGGAAAAATTGATGCGGCCGCGATGCGGGAAGGGTCTGCCATCCGGCAAGACCAGTTCGATCTCGAAGTGCTCGTTGCTGGGAACAGCGAGCAGCTTCTTGGCCACCATCTCCTTGAGGCGGGCGATCTGGTTCTGTGAGACGCTGAAGGTGACCCATATCGGATCGAGTGCCGCCACATAGGTGAGCTTGGCCGTATCGGCACTGGCACCGACATACGCCCCCTCACGCTGCAGGGCACGGCTCGCGGCACCGCTCAGCGGCGCCTGGATGGTGGTGTAGCCGAGGTTCAGTTCGGCCTCGCGCACTTTGGCACTGGCGGAGTAGACGCTGGCCGTGGCCGCCTCGAAATCGCCGGTGGCACGGTCCAGGTCGGCCTGCGACAGCGCATTCTGCTCAGCCAGCGGCTTCACGCGCGCCAGATTCGCCTTCGCTGTCGCCAGGCGCGCCTTCTGTGCGCCGAGTTCGCCCTGTGCCGCCTCCAGTTGCGCCTTGAAGGGCTTGGGATCGATCTGGAACAGGATCTGGCCTTCCTTGACGAAATCACCTTCCGCGTAGGCGATGCGATCGAGGAAACCGGCGACCCGCGCAACAATCTCCACCTGCCGGGAACTCTCTGTCTGCGCCACGAACGTGAACGTATAGGGCACCACCTGTGCCGTCACGGTGATGACGCCGACCTCGGGAATCTGGGCGACGGGAGCCGGTTTTTCGGACGAACAGCCGACCACCGCGAGCGCCAGGGTGCACGACAGCAGAGAGGAACGAAGCGAACGCATGACAGGAATCTCCAAAAGCAGGGGGCGCAACAGCGCATTGGCATCCTACACCGAAACCCCTGTCAGCGGTCACCAAAGGCCCATGGACAGGGGGCTGCGCTGGAGTTGCGCAAGCTCAGCCGGTCGTCAGCGAGAGGCGATTCGCCCACACTTCCGCGGTCACTCGCAGGACATCGAGCAGGACGCCGGGGAAGAGGCCGGCACCGATCAACAGCACTGCGAAGACCAGCGCCACCGCGAACTCGCGCGGTGTCAGATCGTCGCTTTCGGCCACCGCACCGGTTCGCAGCGGTCCGAAAAAGGCGCTGCGATAAGGGCCAAGGAAGGCACCGGCACCGACGATCATGCCGAACAGGGCGGCCAGCGCTGCACCGCTATGCTCCTGCAGGGTCGTCACGACGATCAGGAACTCGGCCGGGAAGCCGATGGTTC
>DAORCC010000034.1:0-18026 GCA_035345235.1 Azospira sp. | reverse complement strand
CGGCGTCCTGCTGATCGCACGCCCCGGTGGTGCGATGTCCGGCAGCGGCGTCATTTACGCCCTCGGCGCCGCCCTTTGCTACGCCCTCTACCAGATAATGACGCGCCAGCTGGCCGCAAGCGAACATCCCCTCCGCCTGCTGTTCACCACAGCCCTCGGCGGCACCGTCGCCATGAGCTTCGCGCTGTTCACGCACTGGGACGGCACCCTGCCAACGGCTTCTCAGGCAGTGCTGATCGCCTCGCTCGGCGTCTATGGCGGCGTCGGCCATTTCCTGCTCATCCGCGCTTTCCGGGAGGCACCGGTATCGACCCTGTCACCGCTTCTTTACGTGCAGCTGATCTGGGCCACCCTGCTCGGCATCCTGGTGTTCAGCCACCTGCCGGATACGCTGGCGCTCGCCGGCATGGTCATCATTGGCGCTTCCGGTCTCTCGCTCGCAGTGGGCGACAGGCGCTCGAAATAGGTCGACCAAACCCTTGCGCACGGATCCCACTTTCACCCAGAATGGATTCATAAAGAGACCACAGTGAAGGAGACATCATGCCGAACCGCAGCATTCGCGAAATCATCGCCCACCAGAAAGTTCTCAGTGCGCCGGATACCATGACCGTGCGCGAAGCCGCCATCCGGATGGCCGAAGCGAAGGTTGGCGCCATGCTGATCCTCGATCACGGCAAGCTGACCGGCATCTTCACTGAACGCGACATGCTCAACCGCATCGTCGCCAAACGACTGGATCCGGATACGACGCCGCTGTCGCAGGTCATGACCGCCGATCCGCGCACGATCTCGGCCGACAAGCCACTGGCCCATGCGCTGGTAATGATGGACGAAGGCGGCTATCGTCACGTCCCGGTCATGGACAACGACCAGCCGGTCGGCATGGTCTCCGCCCGCGACGCCCTCGGCGCCGAACTGATCGAGTTCGAAAACGAGCTGCAGCGGCGCGAGCACCTCACCGAAATCATGTTGTAAAGGAATCGCCATCGAAACACAGCAAGACCCGATCGCCGAACTCGCGCCGCGCGAAGCCCAGCTGACCGCGGCGCGTTCCGTTCAGGACGCATTCTCACAGGCATTCCGCCTGACGCTCGACGGTGCCGGCAGCGACGTGCGCCATGAAGGCATCGCAAAGCTCGCACCGCCGCTGCTCGACTGGTGCCGCATGGCAGCCAGCGACGAGGCCCGCGCCATGCGTCAGGCCCTGCTCTTCTCCGGTCTCGACCAGTGGGGCCAGGCCTGGAGCCGCTGCTATGGTGCCGGCGCCATGACCGGGCTCTCCGAACTGCTCGGCTCCCTGCGCGATGCGCTCAACCCGGCGGCGGAAGCCGCCGTGCAGGCCGCCTTGGCAAAGCTGGATCAGGACGAAAGCGCCGCCTTCACCTTCAAGGCGGAGGTGAACAAGAGCACCGCCGTCGCCCTGTGGCACGTACTGATTTCCGATGAGGATCGCGAGAGCGCCACCGGCATCGCCAGCCAGCTCGGCGGTATGCTGCTCGGACTGCTCAAGACCATGCCCGATAACGGCTGGATAGTCGTCGCATCGGTACTGGCAGACATCCAGATCCGCTGCCTCGCCCATCAGCTGGCACAGGAAGGCCTTGCCCAGGAGATGACGCAGGAGCTGTTCGCCGCCCTGTCGCAGGCCCTCTCCGCCGATGACCGGAAACGCATCCTTGGCGGCGCCGGCCAGGCCGTCGTTGCATGGCAGCAGGCTCAGCGGGCAACAACGCACTGAAGGCTGCCGGTACTCGCCGGCAGGCGAGCCCGGGCGGCCATGAAAGCGGGAACGCCTCGTTAACGGGGGGTGAGTTCCATGCGGCCCGCCACTGCAGGCGAGATCAACGTGGCAAAGCGCACTAGCCGCGGATTCCTGTTCTGCATGGGGCTGCTCTTCATCGGGGCGATGGCCTTCCCCTTTGCCTGCAGCGAATCCGGTGGCTGTCGCCTCGGCATCGTTACGCCGTGGTCGGCGTTCAGCTGGCCAGCCAGGGCGGGCATCGCCCTGTTCGTACTCACCGGCATATCGCTCGTCCTGCATGGCATCGGCTTGCCGACCGCTGCGAGAATCACCGGAATCGGCTTGCTGCCGCTGTTTGCAGCCGTACCCAACGCGATCCTGTTCGGGCTGAACGCGCCGGCCTGCGCCCCGATCATCGGGGCCATGCGTGCACTGGCCGAAGTTCCCGTCTATCCGGAATGCGCTGTCTGGCCAACGGTAACGGCACTCTGGATCGACACCTTCTTCATCGGGTTCGCGCTCGAGGTCGCACGCAAGGAATTCCTGCCGCAGGCACGTGCCGATGGGCTGAAAAAATGGACGCAGGGATTACTGCTGATCGCGCTGTCGCCAATGCTGCTTCTGCTGTTCGCGCTACTGCTGCCGACAATCGGCAGCGAGGTACTCAAGGCGCGGTGGGCGCGCTGGCGCCGCCGATGACGCTCAGGCCTTGGACATCTGGTTGTAGGCTGCCAGGGCCCGCGCGACGATCGCCGACGGGCGCGGCGCGTCGCCAAGGCCGAACTCGGCCTGCAGCGACCCCTTGTTGTCACTGATGTAATCGATCACCCGGTCAAGGTTGGCGAGGCGATTGGGGATGAAGTTGTTCGCCGACACCAGCAGTTCGGCAGATTTCGAAAAATTCTGGCCAAACTCGTTGATTGCCGCGAGCGCACCGTCGCGGTTATGTGCGAGGATCGCATCGAGCTTCGTGGTATCGACGGAGGCCACATGCGTCAGCGGGTCAACCGTAAAGCCCAGGTCGCGCAGCCCGTGCACACCGTTCATCGCACCGTTGAAACCGTTGTCGATGCTCTGGCGCAGCTCGTAGAGGGCGACTTCGGCGGCCTGTGTCCCGGCCAGCAGCCCCCCGTTCTGGACCGTCCCATCGTAGCGGCCGACCCACTCGTTGTACTTCGTGGCGAAGGCCTGCAGCGCCGAGGTGATCGAGGCATTGTCAGCCCCCGTGGTCGCGGCCACTAGGTCCTGCCCCGCCTTCTGCATTTCCGACACTGCACCGCCCATGCCGGTAAGTTCCGAAAACTGTGCCTTGTAGTTGACGTCCCGGCTGTTGATGTCGGTCATCATCCGGTAGGCCGATTCGGGGTCGAACAGCGACAGGTTCCGGCCAAGCTCGGAGAGCCCCGCAAGGCCCGGCCGCTTACCGTTGAGGTTGATCAGCGAGATGGGATCGGCGAGGCCGCTGGTCGAAAAGAAATCGAGGGTATTCGACGAGCCCTTGCCGGAAGCGAGATTGCCCAGCACATCGACAGCATTGCCCGAGCCTGCCTTCATCGACGCCAGACGCAGGGCCAGCGACGACGAGAAGTCCCCCTGAACCGACTGGCTGGACGCGCTCCCGGCGCTCGACGACGCGTCGGATGAACTGCCGCCCACCGAGGAGATGAGCTTGAAGACGGTGCTGGCGATTCCGAGAGGGGACATGGCGAAAGGCTCCGAAACGATACTGATGCAGCCATGGTGCCGACAATGGCACCCTTTCGCTCAGTAGGAGCAAGTTTCAGACCACAAGCACGCACATCGCAAAATCAATCACTTACGTGATCAATATCCGCTTCAGCGCCCGAACCGGCAAGAATTGCCGGCACCCGCCGTCACTCGCTGGCGGTAGCCGCTGCCGGTGCGCCGAAGAACTTCGCATCCTCGAACAGCGAGGGGATCACGACCTTCTTCACCGCCGGATTGTCGGGCACGAGATACAACACCGGCGTCACCATCTCCTCGAAGATGCCGCGCAGGCTGCGCGCGCCGGCCTTGTACTCGATGGCAAGGTCGGCGATCTGTTCGAACACCACCGGCTCGATGTGCAGCTCGACCCCCTCACCCTTGAGCACCTCGCGGAACTGGCGGTAGATCGAGTTCTGCGGCTCGACCATGATGCGCACCAGCATGTCGCGGGTCAGCGCATTGAGCCGCGCGACGACCGGCAGACGGCCGGCGAATTCCGGGATGAGGCCGAATTCGTTGAGGTCGGTCGGCTTCACGCGGGCATTCAGGCGGTCGAGGATCTTTTGGCTGTCGGCCTCCGAGGTCGAGATGAAGCCGAAGCTGTGGTTGCGCCCCATGATCTCGTCGAGCCCGACGAAGGCGCCGCCGCAGATGAACAGCACCTGCGTCGTGTCGAGGTAGGCGCCGCTGGAGAGCTTCACCGCCGAGCCTTCCATGATCTTCAGGAGCGCGTGCTGAACCCGCTCGCCGGAGGGGCCGCGCATCTGGGCGTTGGTCGCCTTCAGCTTGTCGACCTCGTCGATGAAGACGATGCCGCGCTGCGCCTTGTCGAGGTCGCCGCTGGCGCGGTCGATCAGGCGCTGCAGGATGGCCTCGATTTCCTCGCCGACATATTCGCTCTGCGCCAGCGTCGTCGCATCGGCCGTCACGAACGGCACATCGAGGATGCGTGCCAGCGTCTCGCAGAGGAGCGTCTTGCCGGTGCCGGTGGGGCCGATCAGCAGGATGTTGCTTTTCACCAGCTCGACGGCATCCGACTTCGTCTGCGCCGTGCGCTTGAAATGCGTATAGACAGCCACCGCGAGGATCCGCTTTGCCTCTTCCTGCCCGATCACGTGCTGATTGAGGTGACGGACGATTTCGCTCGGTTTCATCGCTGGCTTTCCGAAGGATTCACGATGCCGGCATTCTAAGACGAGATACCGCCGGACGGTGAATCTCCAACGCTGCCACGCAGGCGCTGCACAAGGCGCGCCACGATCAGCCAGGCCGCCAGCGTCGCCAGCAGGTGCTTCAGCGTATGCCCCGTCAGCAGGCCGTTCATCGCGAGGAAGGCGTGATCGTTCAGCTCGGCCGCCTTGGCCAGCACATAGACGGCGAGTGCCGCGCCGAAATACAGGCGGTCGCGCCGGTCGCTGCCGTAGAGCCACTGCCACAGCGGGATCAGCACGATCGGCAACAGTTGCAGCAGCAGATAGGGGCGCAGGTCGCCCGCCCCTTCACCGTTCGTAAAATGCCACCAACCGACACTGGCCACGGCAAACAGCGCCAGCAGCGCTGCCTCGCTGCGTACCGCGAAACGTGCCACCGTTTCACCACGCACTGCGGCAATCAGTCCGGCACAGGCCAGCGCGATCGGCAGGCGATCCCAGACCAGGCGGAAATCGTCCGGCGCCAGGTGGTAATACGCCGAGCCGACGGCCGTCAGCATCAGGCCGATCAGGAACACCCGGTAGCCCGCCCCGCCGGCGCGGAACCGGGGCTGCTGCCAGTGCGCGGCAAGGCGCACCCACCCCCACAGGCCCACCAGCGCGAAGCCCAGATTGGAAAGCACATCCGCCGCATGCGGCAGCCCCGCAAGCTGCGAATGGTCGGCGAAATCGTGATAGCCGGCCGGCTGTACGATGACGCCATGCGCCAGCATCGCGACGACGACCAGCAGGGTGATCAACACAGGCAGGTGCACCGCCCAGCGCCGGAGGCGGCAGCGGAACGTGGCTACAGGAAAGTTGTTCGCGATCGATGACATTTCAGGCCCCTTCAGGATAGATGACGGGCCGAGGATGACAAGACGTCACTCGGAGAAAAAGCGAATCGCCTGAAGTCGTGAGACGCCGACCGGGAGGTATCGTTCAGCGATACGAGACAGCCGTCGACGACGGCGCAGCTTCGCAGCCAGAACTTGATCAGCGATTCGTAACCCGTACATTCAGACGCAGCATCAACGTCATCGGGTGCTGAGGGGATTCCTGAAAGCCGTAGTGTTCATAGAACTGCTTCGCGCGGTCGTGAAGCGCGTGCACCAGCAAGGCGCGAACCCCGGTGATCTGAGATACCGTAATGGCACGTTTCACCGCATCCTGCAGCATGGCCGCACCGAGCCTGACGCCTTGTGCGCGACGATCTACCGCCAACCTTCCAAGCACCATGACGGGAATCGGGTCGGGCATGTTGCGGCGAACCGAGCTGGTCGCCAATTGATGCGAAACCGCGCCGGCGGCCATGGCGTAGAAGCCGCGCACCCGGTCTTCTGCATCAACGACCACGAATGTTCTGCTGGCGCCCGTGAGCTGGTTATTCATTGCCCGGCGTTTGAGCCATTCGTCCAACGCCGACTCACCGCACGCGAAGTCGTCGAGCTGATGCATCGCCGCTAGGGGCTGTGGCGCGAAGAGCTTCAAGCTCATGCCTTGTTGTTTTCCCACGGCGCCTTGACCGTCATCAGTCGTTCAAGGCCCGCATTGGCACCGGGAGGCGCGTCGAGCATGGCGGTGAACTGCTGGAACTTTTCTGCATCCAGACCGAAGAACACCTGATCGAGCAGCACCGACTGAGCGCGCTCGCACGCGGCCTCCAGCATAAAGTCGGAGCGGTTCTTGCCCAGCAGGCTCGCGGCGTGATCAATGAGATCACGCTGCTCCGGCAAGGCACGTAAATTAATGGCAGCAGCACGCATGGCAAGCCCCTTCTGTAGATACAACAGATACACATCGTAGTCGCGCGTATATCCATTGTCAATACAAAATCTGAGCCAACCAGCCCTACCGCTCCCTCCCTGCCTCATGCCAGGCCTTCTGAACCGGCGACAGCAGATACTCGGCCACGGTACGCGTCCCGAGCATGATTTCCGCGCTCGTCTGCATGCCGGCGCCAAGCGCGAAGCGGGCGCCATCCAGTTCCAGGCTCATCGCCTTCAGGGTCACCAGCGCCTTGTAGACCAGTGGCTGGCCCTGCTTCTGGCCCTTGTCGTTCGGCGCTGCATTGCCGGTATTGCCGTCCGCCGCATCGGCACTGACATGCTCGACCGACCCTTCGACCATGCCGTACTTCTGGAACGGGAAGGCGGCGAACTTGAGCTTCACCGGCTGCCCCTGGCGCACGAAGCCGATATCCTCGTTGCTGACCCAGACCTCGGCGCGTAGCGTCTCCTCCTTCGGCACCAGCGTCAGCAGCACGGTACCCGGCTGCACGACGGTGCCGGCGGTATGGGTGGCCAGATCCTTCACCACGCTGTCTTGCGTCGCCTTTAGTTCGAGCAGTTCCTTGCGATGGGCCTGCTTGGTGCGCTCCTGCGAGAGCTTGTCGAAGGCGGCCTGAGCCTCGTTGCGTTCGGCATGCAGGCTGCGCCGGTAGTCGGAGTCCAGCTGGGCGAGCTTCTTCTCGGACTGGGCTATGCTGGCCTTCGCCGAGTCGATGAGGTGGGCCTGGGTCTTGAGTTCCTGTTCCTTCTCGATGCGTTCGCGTTTCTTGTCGCTGGCCATCAGGCTGCCGGCAAAGCCGTCCTTGACCAGCTTGTCGTAGGCCTTGTCCTGTTCGCGGTAGTGCGGCAGCACCTCGGCGAGCTTGCTCTGCACCTGCTGGGCGGAGGCGAGTTCAGCCTTCGCCTTGACCAGCCGGCTGCGTTCCTCGGCCAGCGCGGCATCGATGGCATTGCGGTTGGCGCGGTACTGGGCATCGATCTCGCGGGCGAGCGCCGGCGGGTCGCCGGCTTCGGCAAGGAACGGCTTGCCGGCCAGTTCGGCATCGATGCGGCGCAGCGTCAGGCGTTTCCGCTGCCAGTCGGCTTCGATCGAATGGGCATCGGCATCGGTGATCAACGTGTCCATGCGCATCAGCACCTGCCCGACCTTCACCGTCTCGCCCTCGCGCACGAGGATTTCCTTCACGATGCCGGCCTCGGCCGGCTGCACGATCTTCAGGTAGCTCTGCGGCACCAGCTTGCCTTCGGTCACGGCGACGATGTCGAGCCTGCCGATCAGCGCCCAGAGGATAAGGAGGGCGAGCATGCCCGCGAGCACGCGCAGCACGGTGCGGCCGAGTGGGTTCGGCGGCGCCTCCTGCAGGCGCAGGAGCGGTGGAGAGAAGTCGTGGTAGTCGGGGGTTGCCGGCGCGGGGAGCGTCGGCAGCGTAGGGAGCTTTATCGGGAGTTTCATGATTTCCGGTTTTCGTTCGCAAGGGAGCGGCGAGGACCACCCTCACCACTCCCTGCCTGTTACGACAAACGCACCGCCCCCTCCTGAATCGTCGCCAGCGGCCGCAGGGTTTGCGCCTGCGTGCCGAAGCCGGCATCGCCGATCACCTGCTGGGCCGAGGTCAGGCCGATGCCCGCGAGCGTGCCGTTCTTGCCGTACTGGTAGGCAAGATCGCCGCCGATAGCGGCGGTGTCCGAGCCGGCGAGCTGGAAGCTGGTGAGCGCGTTGGTCAGCGCCCAGCTCGTGAGGCCGGGGTTGGCGACTCGGGCAGCGTCGAAGGCACCGGCGAGACCGGCGAAGTCGAAGTTCTCGATCTTCTGGTCCTTGAGCGGGTCGCTCCCGCCGGCACTGAAATCAGCCATGGCTTCGGCGATCATCTGCAGGTTGAGCACAGGCTTCGAGGGCGTGGCGGCGTACCAGTTCTTGAAGGTGATCTGGTCGCTGGCACCGATCTTCAGCACCAGGTCGTTGGAGGACTTCCGGAAGGCAAGATCGGCATACTCGACGCCACCACCCAAGGACAGCGTGTCGTTTCCAGTACCGCCAGCGGCAAAGGTATCCTGACCGTCACCCTTGTTGAAGACGATGATGTCGTCGCCATCTCCGCTCGTGATCGTGTCGTTGCCTGCACCTCCGAGGAAGAAATCAGCTGAGCTGCTGCCGGTCAGCCGGTCGGCGCCGGCACCGCCATTGAAGTAACCGCTTCCCGATGTGTCGCTAAGGGTGTCGTTGCCGGCCATGCCTTCGAGGAAATCGATACCGGCTGCGCCGTTCATCGTATCGTTGCCCTCGCCGCCGTTCAGCAGGTTGCTTGCCGCATTGCCAGCGAGGCTGTTGGCGAGCGCGTTGCCGACGCCGTTGACGGCGGCCGAGCCAGAAAGCGTGAGGTTTTCGATGTTGTCGCCCAGCGTGTAGCCGATCGTCGAGATGACGCGATCGGTCCCTTCATTCGCGAGTTCGGTCACGACATCGTCCATGTTGTCGACGTAGTAAGTGTCATTGTCAGCACCGCCCGCCATCGTGTCGGCGCCCAGGCCGCCATTGAGAGTGTCCGCGCCTGCACCACCGTAGAGCGTGTCGATCGCATCGCCGCCGCTCAGACTGTCGTTGCCGCCCAGACCATAGAGGGTGTTCGCTGCATTGTTGCCAACGAAGCTGTTGTTGAGTTCGTTGCCGATGCCGTTGATCGCGTCCGTACCAGAAAGCGTAAGGTTCTCGACATTGTTACCCAGCGTGTAACTGATCGTCGAGACAACGCGATCGATACCCTCGTTATCAAATTCGGTCACGGCATCGCCGACGTTATCGACGTAGTAAGTATCGTTGTCGGCACCGCCAGCCATGCTGTCGGCACCGAGGCCACCGTTAAGCGTGTCGTTGCCGGTGCCACCCAGCAACGTATCGTCGCCATCCCCTCCAGTCAGGCTGTCATTGCCATCGCCGCCGTCCAGCAGGTTAGCCGCGGCATTACCAACAATGCTGTTAGCGAGCGCGTTGCCGTTTCCATTAATGGCATCAGCCCCCGAAAGCGTGAGATTTTCGACGTTGTCGCCCAGTGTGTAGCTGACCGTTGAAATCACCCGATCCGTGCCTTCGTTCGCGGACTCGGTCACGATATCGCCGAGATTGTCGACATAGTAAGTATCGTTGTCAGCACCGCCGGCCATGGTGTCAGCGCCGAGGCCACCGTTGAGCGTGTCGTTTCCGGCCCCACCCAGCAACATGTCACTGCTGTCGCCGCCGGACAGGCTGTCGTTGCCGCCGAGGCCGGAGAGCACGTTAGCGGCGGCATTGCCGACGAGGGTGTTGTTGAGTTCGTTCCCGGTGCCGCTGATGGCTTCGGCACCAGAGAGCGTCAGGTTTTCGATGTTGTCACTCAGGGTATAGCTGACGGTCGAGATGACGCGATCGGTGCCCTCGTTGGCGAGTTCGATAACGACGTCGCCCAGGTTGTCGACGTAGTAGGTGTCGTTCCCGCTTCCCCCGATCATGGTGTCAACACCAAGCGCGCCGTTCAACGTGTTGCTGCCTGCGTTGCCGACGAGCACGTTGTCGAGTGCATTGCCGGTCCCGGCAAGGTTGGCGCTTCCCGCCAGGGTCAGGTTTTCGACGTTCGCGGCAAGGGTCTGGGAGATCGTGGAGATTACCGTGTCGGTGCCTTCGCCGGCGAGCTCGATCACCGTGTCGCCGCTGTTGTCGACGTAGTAGGTGTCGTTGCCGGCACCACCTATCATCCGGTCGCGGCCAGCACCGCCGTCGAGGGTGTCGTTCCAGGTGGTACCGATGAGGGTATCGTTGCCGGCAGTGCCGATGAGGGTGATGCCAGCCGCCGCGTCAATGGCCAGCGAGAATTGCTGGCTGGCACTTTCGCCGGCGGTATCCGTTGCAACGATGGACACCGCCAGAACACCAACATCGCCGGCTTCAGGGATACCGGAGAACGTCATCGTCGAGGCGTCAAACGTGAGCCAGGTCGGCAGTGCCGAACCATCCGCCAACTTTGCGGTGTAGGTCAGGTAGTCATCGGGGTCAGGATCCGTGAAGGCATCGGGAGGCAAGACGTACTGAAATGCCAATGCCTCAGTCGCCTCCTGGGAAGGGATCGCAGAACCGACAACCGGTGCCTGATTACGCGCCAGATAGGCGAGATCGGCATCCAGCCAGACGGTTCCGTCGGCAAACTCGAATCTGGCAATCGGCTGCACCGAGCCCGGGTTTGCCAGCGAATGCCAACCCGAAATCCAGATTTCATCGTCCGTCCCTGCGACGCTAATGTTCAGGGTTGCGGAGCTTCGCGTGTACCTGACGACCAGATCACTCGCCGATATATTCGGCCCGAAGCGAACGACATCGACATCATTTGTCGCTGCGAAGTCGTCTAGTGGCGAATCGCCAGCAACTGCAATCCGTTGATCGATCTGCACAACACCATCGCCCCGGTTGAAGAGGTAGATATCGTTGCCGCGCCCGCCTTGTAGATTTCCGGCCCCAGCACCGGCATTCAGGATGTCGTCACCGGCACCGCCAGACACGTAATCGAAGCCCGCGTCACCAGACAACGAATCGTCCCCGTCTCCACCGACGATGTAATCGTTTCCTGCCCCACCGGAAAGACGATCATTGCCCGCAAACCCAGCCAGAAAATCATTGCCCCCAAGGCCATCGATTCGATCGTTGTAGCCGCTCCCCTGTAGTGCGTCGTCGCTGTCGCTACCGACAACCTGCGGGATCGGTAGCGTTTCGTCCGTCCAGAACGAACCATCGGAAAACTCATAGCGGGCAACCGGACGGGTGTAATTCGGATCCCAGTTCGCACGGATTCCCGACATCTCGAGTACATCGTCCGTACCCTTGATTTGCAGGCGCAAAGTCGCGCTGCTGGAATCATACGAAACCGCGATATCGTCGACGGAGATCCCTGTACCAAAGCGGACTACATCTTGATCATTGGCAGAGGCGTAAGTCGCGGCATACGGATCACCTTCGCCAGCAATTCGCTGGTCGATCTGCACAAGTCCATTACCTCGGCTGAACAGATAGATGTCGTTACCCATGCCGCCCTGCAAACGTCCACCGCCAGCACCGGCCATCAGAATATCGTTGCCTGCGTCGCCAAGTAGACGATCAAAGCCGTCATTTCCTGCCAACACGTCGGAACCGTCGCCGCCGGAGAGGTAGTCATCGCCGCTTCCGCCCGACACAAAGTCATTGCCTGCCTGACCCCATACGTAATCATTCCCGTCACCGGCAAGGAGCGATTCTCCCGCATCGCTACCAGCCAGGAAATCGTCACCCCCGGTGCCACTTTTCTCCAATGGAGTAACCCACCGTGCGCCGCTGGAATACTTCAACACCTTGCCCGCGCTTTCGCCATTTTCCTGGAACCAGCCAGCGAGACGGAGGCTTGCAGCACTTTCGGTGTTCCATATGACCAGATCAGCGCCGTCACGCGACGATACATAAGCCTCCTGACCGCTACTGTCAGTCAGCAGCACCCCGGGCAAACTTGATGCCTGAATCGTTTGGGAGGCAGAATCAGCGCCAAACCGCACGAAATGGGCGTCGAAATCGGGTGCAGGTGGGGCGAGTGCAATCAGATCGGCAAGCGAGAGTTGGCTGCCATCAGCAAAGCGGAAATCGTTTACTAGCGCACCGATCTGTCCATCGGTATGGGGTAGCAGTATCCGCACCCCTTGGCCAGCGCCCCAGCCTATCTCCAATGTCACATGACGGAGTCCGTCCTGGGGTGACTCTATCTCTCCCCACGACATACGCAGCGACTCACGCGCGATACCCTCTCCGAAACGAACGACCGGGGAATGCAATTCCCCCGAGCGGTAATAGGTGTCCAGTGTAGAAAAGTCGGTTGCGTTGATCGTTTGTACCGGCGTTCCACGTGCCGCGTAAATCGGCGCCGGTACCAAATCGCATCCGGGCACCTTTAACACGAAGGGCAAAGGTTGAATAAATCGTACGTACCCAGCCTGCAAGGCCGCGCTTACGGACATCGGCCAGCCGAAACCGGCCACAGCCTCCTCTGGCGTCGAGTAAATACCCTGATTGTTAAAGGCATCGCTAAGCCTTACTTCATACATGCCTGCGTATTGATAGGGTTTCTCCCAGCCGCTCCCATATACTGCCCGCATGATGACGTCGGCACCGCCAAGGCTCCCCGATGCCATCAGCAGGTCGACGCCGATATTGTTGGCTGAAATTTCTACTGCAGAGTGTTCACCGGCAACAACTGTGTTGCGGCCATCGCCGACGATCATCGTCTCGCCGTTTTCAAGCCACTGATCACCATCCCCGGCCATCAGAACCATCCCTCCAACGAGATGGGAACGACCGGAGCCACCGTAGGCGAAGCCGGCATTGGTGATAACACTATCTCCCGCGCCGGCGATCACCACCGAGTATTGGTTGGCATAGACCTCGTGATTGCCGTCCGTCAGCTCCAACGTTACCAACTGGTATGCATAGGACGTCCGTTCCACGAATGCCTGCACTGCAGATTGCGGCGATGCCGGCGGGACCGTGCTGGCATACCCGGTAAAGGCCCCCGTGTACTGGGTCACGGTGGTGTCAATGCGGGTCGTGGTCGTGAGAATCTGGTTTAACTGCTCGAGAGCAATTACCGATCCAGGAACGGTAACGCTGCTTACCACGGGCTGACCGACGGACCCCCAAAGTACATCAGCCCATAGGGTGTCCCGCGAATAGGAGGACTGCTGCCCTGACAAATGAATGACGGCGTCACTACCCGTCACGCGTACCTGACTGAGTGACCCTGAATAATCGCTGCGGTAGGTATATACGTAGGGCTGAGTCCATGTCGTCTGCTCCGCACGTTGGGACTGGACATTCACAACTTGCTGATCGGAAGCACGCCTGTATTCATAGAGCGTCGTTGAAACAACATCGGTTTTCGTGATCGACGGGCCGGAACCCGAAAGAACCGATCTTCCCCAAAAACCGCCGCCCAGAGCATTCATTCCCAGTGACGAAAAAAGCTGCGCGACATTGGTGCGAACGCGATCCAGATACGCATTTTTCGCTCGCTCGACAACATCGGAATTGCGTTGCTCCGTGGCCGCCAGCAACGACGAAAAATCTTCGCCATTTCCTTCTGCATCCTCGGCCGTCCATGCGCCAGAACCGGAAATGTAGCCGTCCCGGACTCGCAGACTTCCGCTGCCACCTGCAACACGGAGCACGACATCATTGCCATCTCGCGTCGCTGAAACGTCACGGAGATCGATGCCGACGTCGAGGACAATTCGGCCACCAGCATCGATAGCGACATCGTTTCCGGTAGCCATCGCCAGGCGATAGGCATCTGCCCCATCGCCTCCTTCAAGCACGTCGTCACCTAGCCCGCCGTCGAGATGATCGTCACCTTCATGTCCCAGCAAGCGGTTGTCGCCGCCATTACCCGTCAGGCAATTGTTGAGCGCGTTGCCGGCAGCGTTAGTCGCCATACCGGTCAGCGTCAGATTTTCGACTGCGTCACCAAGCACATAGTCGATGCTCGCCTCTACAGTATCGTTTCCTTCTCCCGGCAACTCTGAAACAACATCCCCAATGTTGTTAACCACATAGGTGTCGTCACCCGCCCCTCCGGCCATGCGATCGTCGAGCGGCGTCCCTGCGAGATAGTCGTTTCCGCCGGTGCCGCGCAGGTCGGCGCCGTGCGCGAAAAGGCTCGCGAAGTCCAGCGTCGATCCGTCGTCAAAAACGATGCGTTCGAAAGCAGTTGCCGTCTCCCCGGAAAGGGAATCGTCAAAGTGCAGCGCGTCGACAGGGTTCGACCCTAGTTGCAGCACCAGTCCGCCAGAGCCCCAGCGGACATCAGCCGCCGTCAAGCCGCCCTGCACGTAGAGGGTATTGCCCTGCCCGCTCGCGGTGATGGTGTCGATTCCATCGCCGCGTTGCCAAAGGACGGTATTCCCATCGCCGTGGAGGACGATGGCGTCATCGCCGCGACCGCCGGATACACGCGCATTGCCTTCGGCAATAAGAACATCGGCGTTCTTCCCGCCATAGTGGCGCTCAGTTCCCGTGGGACTCTGCGATTGCATAGCTGTCAAGGCGTAACGGCCGATCAAAGCTGCGGCGTCGAGGGTTTCTCCGTCGGCAAATGCAAAACGCTCGATGCTGTCGGCGGCACCATTGACTATGCCAAGATGATCATCGTTTCCGGATTCGATGATCAGAAGTTGCTTTCCATCACTACGGCTTTCGACATAGACACGGAAGCTGTTGCGATCAACACCGCCTGCAAAGCGAACGGTATCGTCGCCAGCTTCATCGTCGATCTGTTCAATGACACTGGGTGAAGTGGCACTGTCACTAGCCGAAATCAGGTAGGTGTCGTTGCCATCGCCCCCAATCAGGGCATCAGTTCCCGCGCCCCCGATCAAAGTGTCGTCACCTGCATTTCCGAAGAGGCCGTCGTCGCCGGCGCCACCGATCAGGGTGTCGTTGCCGCCATCGCCGCTGAGGTCGTCGTCGCCTTCGCCGCCGTCGAGCAGGTCGTTGCCGCCGTTGGCGACGGTATTACCGTCGCCACGCAGGCTGTCCTTGCCTTCGCCGCCATGGAGGGTGTCGTCCCCGCCGCCGCCTTCGAGGTAGTCGTCGCCCTTGTCGCCGTAGAGGGTGTCGCGACCGTGGACGTCGGCGGCCAGCGGCGCATCGGCGGTGTCGTCGCCGATCAGGGTGTCGTCGTCATCGCCGCCGTGGAGTTCGTCGGCGTCGCCGCCGCCGATGATTTCATCCTTGCCCTTGCCGCCGAACACAAGGTCACGGCCGTGGTACTGCTTGTCGAGTCCGCTGGCGTCGCCTTCGATGTGGTCGTCGCCATCGCCGCCCGAGAGTTCGTCGGCACCGCCGCTGCCCCAGAGCGTGTCGTTGCCGGCACCGCCGTCGACGATGTCGTTGCCGTGGTATTGGCCCGGGGTGAGGAAGTCGTCGCCGGAGAGTTTGTCGTTGCCGGCGCCGCCATAGACCTGGTCGTCGCCGCCGTTTCCGGCGACGTTGTCGTCGCCCTCGCCGCCGTCGAGGTAGTCGCTGCCGTGCAGGTTGCCGGCCAGACCGTCGAGTCCGGCAGCCAGGGCTTCGGGGGTGGTAGAGAGGTCGAACAGGTCGCCGTAGAGCACGTCGTTGCCGGTGCCGCCCACGAGGATGTCGCTGCCTTCTTCGCCCCAGGCGGCGTCGTTGTCGGCGCCGCCGTCGATGTAGTCGTCGCCGGCGTTGCCTTCGACCCAGTCTGCGCCGGCGCCGCCGAAGATGCGGTCGTCGCCGGCGATCATTTCCTGCGGCACGCCGCTTTCGGGGGCGGTAGCGAAATAGCCTTCGGCGAAGGTGCTCTTGAGTACGGTGAGCGTGCCGACGGTCTCGATCGAGCGGGTAAGGTTCCAGTTAGCGTAGACCCAGGCGGTTTCGTGGTCGCCGTAGATGTTGTCGTTGCCGGCGCCGCCGATGAGTACGTCCTTGTCGCCGCCGCCGAAGAGGAGGTCGGCGTCGCTGCCGCCCACAACCAAGTCTTCGCCGCCGCCGCCGTCGAGCCATTCGCCGCGCAGGCTGCTGCTGCCGGTGCCGGCTTCGTTGCCGGCGAACGCCTGGCTGCGGCTCTGGTAGTCGTCGGCGAAGAGCTGATCCTTGCCGAAGTCGCCGAGGAGGATGTCGCTGTCGGTCCCGCCTTCGAGGATGTCGGCGCCTTCCTGGCCGCGCAGGAGGTCGTTGCCGGCCTCGCCCTTGAGGCGGTCGTCCCCGGCGCCGGCGTAGAGTCTGTCGTAGCCGCTTCCGGCTTCGAGGGTGTCGTTACCGCCGCGCTCGGCGCGAAGGGTGTCGTCCCCGCCGCCGGACTGGATGAGGTCGTTGCCGGCACCGTCGTAGAGGGTGTCGGCGCGGTCAGGTTCGGCTTGCTGGGGATGGACGATGACGTTACCGAGCGCATCGAATTGCACCTGGATGCCGGGTTCGGGTCCGAAGTCGATGGGGGCGAGGTCGCCCAGCAGGGTGAGGTCGGCGCTTTGTGTGGGCGGCACCGTGTCGGCCGGGGCGCCGGGGAGCGAGAGGCCGAGGTCGCCGTTCTTCCAGCCTTTTATGAAGAGACCGCCATCGGGGCCCTGGATGGAGAGGCGCTTCCAGGTTTCTCCGTTTTCGGTCCAGTCGACGAGGATGTAGGTGAAGGTTTTCTGGGTGGCGTCGTCGGTTTTCTGCCAGACGTTGGGGGAGAGGTAGTCGGCGGTGTCGAGGGTAACATTGTCGTATTCGATGCGGCCCTGGCCGTCGCTGTCTTCGATGGTGTCCCAGCCGTCGCCGCTGGTGTATTTGTAGGTGTCGAGGTCCTTGCCGCCCTTTAGGATGTCGTTGTCCTTGCCGCCTTCGAGGGTGTCGTTCCCCGCGCCACCGAGTAGGGTGTCTTTGCCTTCGCCGCCGTTCAAGGTGTCGATGCCGGCGTTGCCTTCTAGATAGTCGTTGCCTTTGGCGCCGTCGAGGGTGTCATTGCCGGCGCCGCCGTAAATGTGATCATCCTTGTCGTAACCGTTGAGGGTGTCATTGTCATCTCCGCCAAAGACAACTCGTCGCCGGTCGGGGTTGATCGAGGTCCAGTCGGAGGGGGTGACGGTCACGGAAATCCGGTTTGCCATGTCGGTGAAATCCCACATGGCGTTTTGCAGTTGGCTCGCCGGTGCGCTGGATTTGAGCGATTCGGCGTTCAAGGCCGTATTGGCTAGCTTGGCCTTGGTGACCCAGCCGAGCATGGCGGCGCGATCGGCGAGATAGGCGTCGGTATAGGTGCCTTCGCCCTTGGCGCGTTGTTCGGGGGTGAGTTGCGTATCGTCGTTCCAGGCGGTGTATTCGGTTTCCCAGCCCGGGCGAAGGAGGCTTTCGACTTCGCTCTCCTTGCCGGGAAGTGCTTTGAGAACGAAGGGGGAGAGTGTCTGCAATGCGAGGAATGCGGCGAAGTCCGTGCGGGCTGCGCTGGCGATGCGGTCGTCCGGGAGCGCGAGGGTGACTTTGCCAGCGAGGTTCTTGAACGCCCCGCCATCCGCCGTGAGCAGCTTGATCCGTTCGTAGAAGCCTGTGCGATCGGTGAAATCGGCCCAGGTGTTGCCTTCGAGCTTGCCGTTGAGCTTGGCGATGTCCTTGCCGAGCAGCTGTTGTGAGAGGGCGTTGAGGACAGTTTCCAGTACGTCGCCTTCGCATCGCCCCTGCGAACCCGTGAGCGATTCCGCTTTGGCCGCCGAGGCCGCCTTGAAGAAGGTTTCGATCTGCGCTTGCGTTGCCGACGGGGCCAGTGTCAAAAGCAGGTTCTGGACGTTGAGGCTGTCGATGATCAGCACGAGGCTATGGGTGTCGCCGAAGTCGTTTTGGTTGTAGCCGGCCACGAGCAGCTTGAAGCCGGAGTTGGCAAACGAGGTCTTGACCATGTCGCTCGGTGCGCTGCCACGGTACAGCGGCTGGTCCTCGATGAAGACGTGGGTGTCGACGCCGTAGTGATATTGGCTGTTGGCGACCATTGCCGTCGGTGTGGCGGTAGTCTCGCGCACCGAACAAAAAACCACGGGGCGGGAAGG
>DAORCC010000033.1:15808-18112 GCA_035345235.1 Azospira sp. | reverse complement strand
TCAGCCCGGACCAGCTGCCGCGCAGCTTCGTCGATACGCGCAACCTGACCCGCGAACTCGGCGAGGCGGCAATCGCCGGCCAGCACCTCAAGCTCGACACGAGCAATCTGGAGGAAACGAACCGCTTCCTCTCCGATGTACGCTATCTGGTCGGCGCCGTTGTCGTGCCGCGTGGTGCGCCGATCTTCCGCTGGAACGAGAAGGACGGGACACGCGAAGGCGCCCTCAAGGAATGGATCAAGCAGGGCGCCCCGAACCTCGAGCCGCTGCTTACCGGCTGCGCCTACCAGCCGCTGCTCGCGGACGCCTACCACGCTGCCTGCCGAAATGCGGACAAGGCCTCGCGTCCCTACTCGCTGCGCGCCTCGGTGGCCTTCCTGCAGGCAACACAGGGCGTCACTGCCGAACAGCTGCGCGCCGTCATCGGCCCCTTCCATGAGCGCCGCCTGGAGGAATACCGCATCGGTTTCGGCCCGCGTGACAAGGAGGCCACCTGGCACGGCGTCGTCTGGCCGCTCCTGGGCAGCGAAGACGAGAACACCGATGCCGTCGGCGAAATCGAGACCGTGCTGCGCGAATGCGGCATGAAGGAAATCACCTTCCTCGACCACCCGTTCCCCTTCGAATTCTGCGACGACTGCGGCATGCCGCTGTACCCGAACGCCGAAAGCGAAGTGGTGCACCCCGAACTGCCGGAGCAGGGGCACGACGCCCCGTCGCAGACCCTCCACTGAGCCCTTCGCCATGAGCAACGCCGACCTCCTGCGGCGCAGTCTCGCCGCCGTCTGGCACCCATGCACGCAGATGAAGCAGCACACGCACGATCTGCCGCTGGTGCCGGTCGTGCGCGGTGAAGGCCTGTGGCTTTACGATGCCGACGGCCGCCGCTATCTGGATGCGATCGGTTCATGGTGGGTCAACCTCTTCGGCCACTGCAACCCGCGCATCAATGCCGCGCTGGCGGACCAGCTCGGCAAGCTGGAACACGTGATCCTCGCCGGCTTCACGCACGAGCCCGTGGTGCAGCTCTCGGAGCGCCTGTCGGCACTCACCGGTGGTGCGCTTGGCCATTGCTTCTATGCTTCCGACGGCGCCTCGGCGACCGAGATCGCGCTGAAGATGTCCTTCCACTACTGGCAGAACATCGGCCGGACGCAAAAGCGTGAGTTCGTCGCACTCGCCGGCGGCTACCACGGCGAAACGGTCGGTGCGCTGGCGGTGACCGACGTCGCCATTTTCCGCGACGCCTACGCGCCGCTGATCCGCGCCGCAAACGTCGTGCCCTCGCCCGATGCCCGCCAGGCCGAGCCGGGCGAAACCGCCGCCGATGTTGCCCGCCGCACCGCCGCCGCGCTGGAAGGTTTCCTTGAAGCGAACCACGAACGCATCGCCGCGCTGATTGTGGAGCCCCTGGTGCAGGGTGCCGCCGGCATGGCCATGCACGACCCGGAATACCTGCGGCTGGCGCGTACGCTGTGCGACCGCTTCGAGGTGCATCTCATCTGCGACGAGATCGCCGTCGGCTGCGGCCGCAGCGGCACCTTCTTCGCGCACGAGCAGGCCGGCATCAAGCCCGACTTCCTTTGCCTGTCGAAGGGCATTTCCGGCGGCTACCTGCCGCTCTCGGTCGTGCTCACCACCGACCGCGTCTACGCAGCCTTCTACGACGATGTCACCGTGCGCGGCTTCCTGCACTCGCATTCCTACACCGGCAACGCGCTCGCCTGCCGTGCGGCACTGGCGACGCTGGACATCTTTGCCGAGGACGATGTGCTGGCACGGAACACGGCGCGCGGCGAAACGCTGGAACGCCTGCTGCGGCCCCTCGCCGAACACCCGCAGGTACGTCATTTCCGCCGCCGCGGCATGATCCTCGCGTTCGACGTCGAGGCGGATACGGGCTTCGGGCGCCGCTTCTACCGCGAGGCGCTGGCGCGCGAACTGTTGCTGCGTCCGATGGGGAACACCGTTTACTTCATGCCGCCCTACGTCCTGACCGACAGCGATGCCGCCTTTCTGGCCGACGGCGCCGCTGCTGCACTGAAGGCGGCGCTGGGATGATTCTCGACCCCTTGCGCCAGGAACTCGCCGCGCTCGAAGCCGATGGCCTGAAGCGCCGCCGCCGCATCATCGATTCGCCCTGCACGCCGGAATGCGTGGTCGACGGCAAGCCCGTCATCGCCTTCTGCAGCAACGATTACCTCGGCCTCGCCAACACGCCCGAACTGATCGCCGCCGCCCGTGAGGCCGCGATCCACTGGGGCGTCGGCAGCGGCGCCTCGCACCTCGTTTCCGGCCACCTGC